>CAZEXR010000171.1:0-4396 GCA_964516675.1 uncultured Enterobacterales bacterium
AGTTTAAATTAAAGCAATCTATTAAGTTTAAAAGCTAAGTTTATATGAAAAAAAAACTTAGCTTTTTTTATAAAAATTATGGCAAGCTTACGAACCGTGTAAGATCACACTTTTCTAAGAGCTAGCCTTTGTTAAAAATATTTTCTGACGCATTTTACATGCAGATGTTCTTTAAAAATTTAATTGATTTATACAGTTATGTAGACTCATGTTATTGATTAATGAGCACTTATAAAATTTAGAGCTATTAATCTTAAATGCCTTTATGTATGATTTTACTATCACATCAACAGTAGTGTAGTTAATCATATGACAGTATTTAGGACAAAGCTTGAAGAAAGCGGTATTGCAGAGCAATTCCGTAAAGCTACTTATCCTATAAACGCAGATGCTGCTTATACCTTAAATGATGCCATTGCAGATTATGTTGCGTTTAATCCTTGTGAAGAAACAAGATTAATGATTAAGCAACGACAATTGTACATAGAGTTTGTTACATATCTTGCAGAAGACTTCAATCAAAGTCCTGAGTTTAATTTCATCGATGCGATGAAATTCATCAGAGATAACATCACTGATATGCGTGATAAATCTAAGGTTATTTACCCTTTAGATTTTCTTATCATGCTGATTGTTATTACCCGTATACAGGGCATTATTACACCAGCGGCTATCTTAAACTACTACAGAAGAGCATGTTTAGAGTTCTTCGTGCTATTACCAGGATGTCCACCGCTTAATCACAGACTCTCAGAGTCTACTATTAAGCTTGTGATACAAATGGTAGATGCTAAAGAGCTAAAAGAGTTCTTTAAAGTACTGTTCACTAAGGTTAAATATGTACTTACTGCTCAGCAAAATTACAATCAGTCAAAGTACATCTTAAGAGATGATAATCTTAAAGATACTATTGCCTTTGATGGACAAGAGGAAAAGGCTTCATACAGAAAAGGAAATCCTGTACGCAAGTGTAAAGGCGGTAATGTCACAACATTATTCGATTGCACTAACAGTGTTTCTGTAGACTTTGCTATGACGGACAGAAAGAATCAAGAGCGAACTGTCGCCATTGATACTTTATTTGCAAACACAGCAATTAAAGGCAACATCGTTATGTCTGATGCTCTTAATGCTCAAGGCGAAGTAACTAAAACCATTCTTAAAGCAGGTGGTGATTATCTCTTCCCAATCAAGAATAAAGAGCTTAGAAGCCATCTTGAAGGGATCTTTAATCGTAATCAAAATAGAGTCTTACAATCTACTAGTAGTCAAAAAGATCATGGCAGATTTGAAGAAAGTATTTATGAAGTACTACCAGCTCAAGAGTATCTTGACCCTCGTATTGAGAATAACCATGAAGGACTTAATACCATTGTCAGATACGTTAAGACAACTCATACCATTAACAATGGTAAGGTTACTAACACATCTACTCATGTTGTTAGGTATTACATCTCATCATTAGACTTTAACGGTGGTATCAATATCCTCGAGCAGGTAAAAGCCAGCATTGAAGATTACTGGTTCATTGAAGAACACCACAGCATTCTTGATGATGAAAGAATATTCAATCAGGATAACTTAAACGCCTGCTACGAAAGAACACTCAGTAATCAAGCTGCATTCAACAAGATTGGCCATAACATCTTAGCCTACATAAGACAACGAATGACCAAAAAAGAAGAACGTAAGAAACCTGTTCCTTTTGGAAAATCACACGATTCAAATCATAAAATCATAGAAAACGTAAACTTTGCTGATATTCGTGCTCTTATAGTAGACGATAATGAATCGGATAGAGAATATATACAATCTGTAGCTAAGCACTGTGGAATTAAAGCCGATGTCGTAAAGTCATCTAACGAAGCCCTAAAACAAATTGAAATACAGCATGAAACTCAATCAAAATACAATTTATGTATTCTAGATTGGAGTATGCCTGATACTAATGGCATTGATTTAGCAAAAAAAATAAAAGAACTATATAAAGATGAAATGCCAATCATAATTGCAACAGCCTATGACATATCTCAATTGACAGATGAAGCTTCAAAAATTGGAGTGGCAAAGGTAATATCAAAGCCATTATTCCAATCTACTATGATGGATATTCTTGTAAATAACTTTGGAAACTACATTAATGAAACTAAAGCTGACCAAGAATTTCTAAAAATTAACTTATCAGGCTTCAACATTCTTATTGCAGAAGATAACCCTATGAATATGGAAATTGCGGTTGCTCTCTTGCAAAAAGTTGGTGCCCACGTAGTTCAAACTCAAGACGGACAACAAGCATATGACTTATTTATATCGTCACATGAAAACGAATTTGATGTAATTTTAATGGATATCCAAATGCCAATATTAAATGGATATCAAGCAACAACAATTCCTATTATTGCAGTAACAGCAAATGCTTTTACAGAGGATGTAAACGCAGCAATAGCAAGTGGAATGAATGATCATGTTGCAAAACCTATTGATGTAGGTGAACTTTACCAAACCTTGTGCAAGCACGTAAATACCAAGTAATAACTAATTGAAATAGTAGATAATTTCCTTTTACGCAAAATTTTCGCACAATCTAATACAAACAGCCTTTTAAATGCGATTTATATCGTATTTTTAAGGTGTTTTTGCATCTAAATTTTCTCTTTTTTTGTCAGCCCCTATACAATAGAAAAATTACAATTATTCAAACCTAAGGTTTACTAAATATGAACAGATTAGAAAATGTTTTACTTTGTACTTTTCTAAGTACAGCCCTTTGTTCTTGTACCTCGAACAGTAATGAGCCAGGAACTGTGAGTTATACAATAGAAAAGGGAACCATCTCTTCTTGGAACAACTCTTTTAAACCATATAACAATCAAACAGGAAAGGTAGACAAATTTTCTGACCTAAGAATCTACCAAATCATGGTTGAATCATTTCAAAATGGCAATAATTCTATCAACTACGATACTGGATATGGAAATTCAGACCATAAAGGAGATCTTCAAGGAATTATCAATGCTCTTCCTTATATTAAAAATTTAGGAATGAACGCAATATGGTTGACTCCAATTTTTGAAAGTGCACCAGAAGGACAGGAGGCATCAATGCTTGATGCTACTGGATACTATACTCGCGATTACTATAAAGTGGATAGACGTTTTGGTGATGAGAAAAAACTACATGATCTAATTCATAAAGCACATGATCTTGGATTATACGTTTTCCTTGATGGCGTATTTGGACATTTTAGGTCTGATTTAAAAAATACCTCACCAAAAGGACATAAAGTAAGCATGACAGATAAGTGCTTAGGTGGAAATCTTGCTTACTGGACTCCTCCTAAAGGAACATCATGCGCAGACTTTAATGACAATGGAAAGTCTATCGCTTATATGAAAGAAGTTGCTTCATACTATGTTAAAGAATTCCAAATAGATGGTTGGAGATTAGATCAAGCCTATCAAGTTCCTCCTGATGGATTAAGAGCAATAAAAAAAGCAGTTGAAGAAACAAGTAAAATTACAACTTATAAAAATGATAAAGGAAATTTTGCTCATCCTTTAGGATATCTTGTAGGTGAGGTTTGGTCTGATAATGGAGCGATCACTCGTCGAGGATATGGTAGTGATGAAAATCCTATTCTAGACTCAAACTTTGACTTTGCGATGCGCTATGGAATTGTACAAACTCTAGCTCAAGAGGAAAGAGGTAAAAGAGATCAGTCAGGTTTTAATCTCGAACAAATGCTAAAGTATGATGAAAATAACCTTCCAAATCATGCTTATCCTAACCTAATGATTACAAATCATGATCTTGTTAGATTCGGCGATTTAATTCAAAGAGCTGGCCTTGAGGATAGTTATGATAAGAGAATAAAACTCGCTCTATCATATCTAGCTATTGCCCATTCTGGTCCTATCACTCATTATTATGGAGAAGAAATAGGACAAGAAGTACCAAATTTTGAAAACCGTGTAGAGACCATGGGATATAGAGATGATCATGTAGCTAGAGATAATGGAAAAATTACAGATTTGACCAAGGAGGAGACTTCTGTAAAAGATCTATTTACCTTCTTAATGAAGCTTCGTTCTGAGCATGGAGCAATTTCAAATGGTCATATGGATATACTAAAGGTTAAACGAGATCTATTTAGTATTAGAAAAACATTTAAAGGAGATGATACCTTCATCTATTTAATGAATCTTAACAACAAAGAGACATTAAAAATTACTATTGATAAAGACGTAGTTAACTCAGAAAAGATAACTGAGCTTTACAATAAGAATTGTCAGGAAACAAAAATGAATGCTGATGGCTCATACACAATTTACATTGAACCACTATCATTCCAAATTCTTCAAACAGGCAATGCTCAAAAAACCTGTCACCTATAAAT
>CAZEXR010000172.1:0-4318 GCA_964516675.1 uncultured Enterobacterales bacterium
TTCTTTAAAAATTAAGTACAAAAAACTCAATTTATCGGACTAAATTTTTAAGGTAAATTTAAAGAAAAAAGTGTCTTAAAGGCGTATAGGAGTGCTATTTGTAAACATTGTCGCAGACCTCTAATTTTGTCCTAATTTAGACTTTTGGATTTGTCCACTTTCTGCTCATTGGTTTGTCACTTCATATTAACCTGTTTTTGATCGTGTATCGGTACCCACGATTCTAAAAAACAAGCTGCAGTTTTATGTACTACAGCTTTTGAATTCTAGTCATCGATTAAAACGGTATTTCATCATCGACATCATCAGGTGGTTCGTAATCTTCCTCATTATGATCGCTTAAACCAATCAAATCAAAATCGTCAAGCAGCCCTTCACAGCGTTGTAAAAAACGTCGGGCTACCCTGATTTGTGTTGCTAGATTCTCGTGTAATAGATCTAAGCCCTTAGCGTTGACCTCAACACCTTTGTATATTGATTTATAGCGTTCTTTGTAATCATCAATGAGATCATCTGTTAATAAGACCACATGATTGATAGCCTGGTTGAGTTGCTGGTATTGTTTAAACAGCATCTCAAGTTGATCATCTAGATCCATACGTTACCTCTAATTTAAAACTGATTTAGGCAGTTCTTTTTCAATTACTCTCTGGATAATGCTCTTAGTGATTACGCTTTTAGATGAGCAAGCTGCATACAGTAAAGCGTGCGTGCAGATTTTATTGATTATTCTAGGTACGCCCTTAGAAACACTGCTAATGTAAGTTAAAGCGTCGGCTGCAAATATTGAGGTTGTCACACCAGCATATTTGAGGTGAGAGTTGATGTAGGCATAGACTTGCTCATCATCTAAAGCGTTAAGTGAGCACACAAGATCAATACGCTGAGTAATGGCATAGCTCTTAGCTTTATCAAGTAAGTCCCATAATTCATTTTGGCCTGACAGAATAAGACACAGAGGGCTTTCAGAATCATATTTTTGATTGAGGAGAAACCTAATCTCTTGTAGTGTTTCTTGAGCATGGTGTAATGAGATTAAATGGGCTTCATCGATAATCATCACCACCTTCTTATGTTTAATGGCTGTTGTTTGTAGTAGCGCATCATGAAACTCATGCTTAGCGTCATTAGCATAAAACCTCTGAGGGCCCCCCATACTTTTCAGAGGAATGTTGTAAAGCCAACGAGGACTTAGATTACTATCGGATATATAGATAATTTCATACTCATCTTTATTGAGTGTGTTGGCAAAAGCACGTAGCACTGTGCTTTTGCCTACACCAACAGGCCCAGTTAAAACAGCAAAACTACTATTATGGGCAGCATACTCAAGCCTTAACAGCGTATCTTGAAACTGTGTAGACATCAGCAAACTGTCTGTTGCAATTGCATTGGTGAATGGAGTGTTTGTCATGTTAAAAAAGCTGGTAAAGCCTAGGCTATCTATTTTCATTTGCGAGTTCCTTTAATTTAAGTGTCATTTCACTGTAAGGGGATAAAGCCTGACAGCCTCTTTGTTCTTGGCTGTTGTTTGTGGCTGGTTTGCTGTCTTCAATGGCAAGCTCATCAATACTCTTCTTGGAAAAGAGCATGGCTGTTTGTTGGAGGAAGTGCTCCTCGTTAATGTAAGCGCCTTTAGCTTTGAGGCTTTCACGGTACAGACTTATTAGATAAGCTGCATCTAAGCGGTCATTACTAATGGTGTTAGGGGTTACTTCGAAGTCACTTTTAGCTACATTGGCAGAAATCTCATGGAGCTGAATGGGAATTGAGGTGTAATCATCGAGGACTTGCTCAAGACCACCTTGCCCATTACTAATAACCTCAACATAGGTTCCTGGTTGGGCATAGTCGGTGTTTACTTTGTAAGTGTTACCTTCAAAACTGATGGTGCCGTCCTTGTTGATACGTCTCTTATCAATTTTGAGGAATACATAGTTCAAGAGATCTTCTTCAATTCTTGCAGCTTTAACACCTACATCACTATTAAATACCTCATCAGGTGAGTGGTTATCTAAAGCCGAATGCGGCGTACTGTTGTATTCAATAATCCATTGCTGACAGATTTGAGTAAAAGCGTCAAAGTTGATGCTAAAACCGCCTCGAAGCTGGTTTTCAATAGCATTGAGATCTAAGTTAACTCGTTCAACTACGCCTTTGGTACTGGCGGCATACGGCTTGCAGAATTTTAGGTCGATACATAAGAGCCTACATGCTCTTTTAATTAGATCACTCCTGTAGATAGCACCGTTATCAAATAACAGTGACTTAGGTAACCCATATACCGCAATCATCTGTTTGAGGCTATCTATGACAATAGAAGTCTTTTGCTCTATATCAATTTTGTAGGACAGGATTTTGCGTGAGTAGTTATCAATACAAAGCTGAATAAATGGGTTACATGGATTGCCATTACTATCAGTACAGCACCCTCGAGGGAATTCTTTTACGTCACACTGTATTTGCTCCATACGGTGTTCTTTACGGAATCTACCATAGACTTTGCGTCCATTGAGTTTAGTACCTGTGAGTAATTCATTCTTGCCACAATGGTGCTTGTGTAAATGCCTTTGTAAAGTGGAGCGTTTAATTAGGCCTTCAATTGATGGATATTTGCTTTCAACAGCATAGATAATGTTTTTGACACTGATATTTGGATCGTGTCTACGCATAACCATAGCCTCTTCAAGTATCTGTTCAAACCCAATATATAATCTGCAGTTTTTAGCAGAGCCTTGATAGATAGGTATAAGCCCTGATACACCTTTTTCTTTATAGCGTTGATACCAGCGCTTAATGGTTCTAATGCTTACATTGTTATCAGCTGCAATTTTGAAAAACACGTCCTTAGACGGTTGCGCTTGATTTATCAATGGAGCAATCATTCTTATGCGATTATCTTGCCGAATCATCGCTTTGGTCTTGTTCATATTCTGATTAAGCCTCCTTTATAGTGCTTAGGCTCAGTTTCTTAGTAAAAGACCATGGAGGCCAGCTTAGCCATGTTGATACTTGCTGGACAGACTTAGAGAGCAACAGACGCTGAATGTGGGAAAAGTAATGGATGAGGTGGGATAGCTTTGGTTTTAAAATCTTACGGTAACCATTGGCAAGAGGAAGCTTATTTTCTAAGCTGACAGCCTTAGCTGCAAAGTAACAGTCCTTGAGCTCTTGAAGTGTTATGAGGTAACGCCTCACAAACCTTTGGCTTACCTTTTGTAGTACATAATTCTCGTGTAGGTAATCTTGATAAATATGGTACTTACTATTATGGGGTGGTAATTCAATCCCAGGTGGAGCATTACCTTCATCAAGCTCTAGTCTTAATACAGCAACCTCTTGAAGTAAATCAGCATCGACATATTCATATGGCACAATGAAATCAGGGAATATTACATGAGTAATGTTTCTCTTATTTTTCCTGGCAATCTTACAGGAGCATTGATCATTGGTGCATTGGCATCTAGGTAGTAAGTAATAATCGTAGTTATCAAATGTGAGGTTGTAAACTTTTCTTATCACATGACCGTAGAAAACAACTGCCGAGCCACATTGATTACAGGCTAATTTACTGACTGCATAGTCAGAAAGTTTAGCTACGATCACTTTTTTGTTGTCTATTTGAACAGTAGTTGAGAAATCGAAAGACGTTGATGATAAGATAATCATGCTTTATAGCAGTCACGGCTGTAACGGTCGTCGAAAATCATTAACAGTCGTGACCCCTCCTAAAATAGAAAGAATCCACTAATCATCATTAAAACAGAAGTGCTACTGCAAAGTACTGCGCTAGCTTTGATATTTGTATTTTTATAAGAAAATAAATAGTGTAAATGATCTAGGACAGACCAATGAGCAGAAATTGAGATTATTAGGACAAACCTAAAGAGCAGATCTGTGACAAAATTACAGGTCTAGGACATACATTAAATTCAACTGATAACGTATATTTATGTAAATAGTATTTAATAAATAATAAGTTAAATATGATTGCTGCAATTTTAAGCACACAAATTTAACCTTAATTATTACCTTATATAAAGTAGCTATAAAAATAAAGGAAATTGCAAAGATAAAATATTGTGCAAATACTTGCATAAAACTAAACCGATCAAAATCACACTTTTTTTGTATACAATAATTCTGCAAATATACTGTTTAATGCGCCATCTATCGATTTGATGGAAATTTTGAATTGATTGTAATTAGTTCACAAGTGATAAATGTCTATATTTATCAACTGCTATTAAATATATGAAGGGAAAATAAAGCAAATAATAATGCAAAACTTTGCATAATATATTTTGATTTTCTGCTC
>CAZEXR010000173.1:0-4304 GCA_964516675.1 uncultured Enterobacterales bacterium
TAATGCTAAGTTATAAACACGGATTTCACTCCGGTAATCATGCTGACATTATTAAACACATGACATTATGTCTGTTAATGAGAAGTCTAAATAAAAAAGATAAACCTTATAGCATCATCGATACACATGCAGGTTCTGGTTTATATAAGCTAGAAGGATATATGGCTCAGAAAAACCAGGAATTTAGAACAGGTATTTCTAAGATAGAGAATAATGAAAAACTAAAGGCTTTAGTTCCAGAGTTTTACGAAGTTCTTGAAATGGTAAATAGCGAAGTTGAGCATAGTTATCCTGGTTCACCTATGTTTGAAGCAGAGCTTGGTCGTGAAAATGATAAATTCACATTTATCGATCTTCATCCTGGTGAAGCTGATAATTTAAAACAAAACTTTCGTCGCGATAGACGAGTAAATGTGCAGAATATTGATGGTTTAAAAGCTTTAAATGCTTTATTACCACCAACACCTCGTAGAGGCATGGTTGTAATAGATCCTCCTTATGAAGAAAAAGACGAGTACATTAATTTAGTCAAATCAGTAAAGATTGGATTATCTAAATGGAGTACAGGTATTTTTGCAATTTGGTATCCTGTTTTAGGAAAGTTACGAGATCATTCAAAGAATTTAACTCAAGAATTAAGACGACTAAATGTTCCTATGATGCAAGTTGAATTATGCATTGAAGAGCAAGAAGATGTTTTTGGAATGTGTGGTTCTGGAATGTTGATTTTAAACTATCCATTTGGTCTTGATGAGCAATTATCCCCAATTGTTGATGAGGTTTATAAAAGCCTAACACGTAAAGGTGGTAGTGCTAGATTAAAGGTTTTAGTACCTCATCCATAACTAAATACTTTATTTCAATTCAATCTAAACGACGCTTTTGCGTCGTTTTCTTTATGTATACCGTATTTTTTATTACAATCCACTTAACTTTTATGTATACAATTTAATTTTATATAAATTTTTCTTTAATTGTTTTATCGAAATAGGATAAAATCTGCGGCGGAGAAAATATTCATGAAATTAAAACTATCTATAAAAGAGTATGTATTACTCGCTTCAATGCTATTTGGACTGTTCTTTGGAGCAGGTAATTTAATTTTTCCACCAAAGTTAGGAATGGATGCTGGTTCTTCAATTTGGCCAGCTGTAATTGGTTTTTGCTTAACTGGTGTAGGCTTACCTTTACTAGGAATTATTGCTATGGGAATTTCTCGTAGTGAAGGCTTATTGGATATGAGCTCCAAAGTTAGTAAAGAATTTGGATATTTCTTTACATGCATTCTATATCTGTCAATTGGTCCATTGTTTGCTATTCCAAGAACCTCAACTGTTTCCTTTTCTATCGGCATTAGTCCCTTTGTAAACGAAGAATCAATGGAGCTTAGCTTACTGATTTTTACATTTATTTTCTTCTTAGCAGTTTTACTTTTCTCATTAAAGCCAACAAAGATTTTAGTCTGGGTAGGAAAAGTTTTAAATCCTACATTTTTAGCCTTTTTAGCTGTTTTGCTAGTTACGGCATTAGTGTCTCCAATAGGAAACGTAGCACAATTAAATCCGCTTAATAATTACGAAAAACAAAGTTTCTTTACAGGCATCTTAGAAGGCTATAACACAATGGATGCACTTGCATCTTTAGCTTTTGGAATAATTGTAATTAATGCTATTCGTCAACTTGATATTAAAGATCCTAAAATAATTTCAATTTGTACAATGAAATCAGGTGTGTTTGCCGTTTTAATTATGGCAATTATCTACATATCCTTGGCTTTTGCAGGAGCTCAAGCAAGAACAGTATATGGAGCAGATCTAGATGGAGGACAAATACTAAACCTTATAGCGACTCATTACTTTAACAGTTTTGGTGGAATACTACTTGGAATTATTATAACCTTTGCATGTTTTAAAACATCTGTAGGTTTAGTTACAGCAAGTTCAACAACATTCTGTGAGTTGTTTCCTAATTTATGCTCATATAGAACTTACGCAATTATTTTTACATTATTCTCATTTGGAATTTCAAATATGGGACTAAGCAAAATAATTGAATATTCAATTCCTGTTCTTGTTTTCTTATATCCATTAACAATTTGTCTTATCATGCTCTGCATTTTTGGAAAGACATTTAAATATCAGAAATGTGTTTTTCAATGGACAATTGGATTAACAGTTGTTGGTGCTTTTTTTGATTTTATAAAAAATTTGCCAAAAGACTTTAAAGCTCATATTCCAGGTACGGATGTACTCGAAGATCTTGGTGGTATGCTACCTCTTACAGATATAGGAATGAGTTGGATTATTCCTGCTCTAATCGGACTTTGCATTGGTTTGATTTTTAAGTTTTTAGGGAAACTGCACTAGGACTAGAAATAGAATTATGCCACCGTGGACTAATTTAAAGTATTAAAGGTGGCATTTAAATAGAAATAATAATAACTAAAACTTTTCGTAGTAATCTAAATCTTTGATAGGTCGACTGTAATAGTAACCTTGAATTTCATCACAACCTAACTTCTTTAAAATATCGCTTTGAGCTTTATCCTCAACACCTTCGGCAATAGTCTTAATTCCCATATTCTTACACATTGTAATAAGAACACTAAGAATGGTTGTAATCTTTCCATTATCAGCAGAAGCAATATTATCAATTAGCTTTTTATCAAATTTAACTTCATTTACAGATAAATCAGCTAGAGTATAGATATTAGCGTGTGCTGTACCAAAATCATCAATTGAGATATTGAAACCTTCTTGAGCTAGCAAATCTGTAACTTCAACTAATTCTTTATGTAACTCAGTATTTGTATGTTCAGAAACCTCTAGAGGAATTAAATCATACGAAATATCATAAGCCTTCATAATAGATTTTAATTTTGTCTTAAACTCGGGTCTTACAATAGTATGACGAGAGAAATTACAAGAAACAGGTAATACCTTAAGATTGTTATCAATTCGCTCTCTCATTTGTCTACAAATTGTTTCAAAAACAAAATAGTCAATTAAATGAGTATAGTGCACTGCTTCAAGAGCTGGAATAAAATCATCAGGAGGAATAATAGTATCGTTAATAACTAAACGTACTAAAGCTTCAGCTCCAGCTATTTGAGCGCAATCGCCTTGAATTTTAAATTTTGGCTGATATAAAACTTTAAAATTATTATTTGTAATAAGCTCTTTAATTCTATCAGGCTCAATGATGCTTAAAATATTGTCATTTTGAGGGCGATATCTTGGAGCGTCTGAATTCTTTGAAGGATGAAGTCTATAATAGTTCTTCTTTTCAACATACATATCTGATTCAGCTAAATTAATAGCCTTTTGAATCATCATGCCATTTCGTTCCCAATGAGTTCCAACAGAAACAGAAAAACCTTTCTCTGATGTCATAAATGCTTTTAGCATATCAGAGAGCATGAAGAAATCATGTTCATCAATATTTGGTTGAATTCCTATAAATTCATCACCGCCAATTCTGTAAATATAATCAGAATTATGCAATAACTGCTTTAAAAGAGAAGCTGTCTTTACAAGAATAGTATCGCCATCTTTCATGCCTAAAGTAACGTTAATTTGTTTTAGTCCATTAACATTTAGAAAGATAATACCAATGTGCTCAGATAAAGAGAGCATATTAATATCACTTAACATTGACTTTCTATTCTTTAAATTAGTTAGAGTATCTCTGTTAGTAATAGTGCAAAGTTCAGAATGCATTCTTCTATGTTCTACAGCACTTGATAGAAATTTTAGAACAATTTTAATAGCAGGTTTTAATATATCAAAAAGCTTTTTATCAGGATTCTTGATAAACAAGGTTCCAAGGAAAACTAAATCAATCTCTAAAGGTATTGCAATATAGGAATCATTATTTTCCATGTCAGAATATTCACAGAAAATCTGTTCAGTGAAGGCTTTGTCTACAAATTTACTTCTAACATCAGTGTAATGTTCATTTACATTGACTTTATCACTAACCCAAATATGAGTTCTATTAAAGCTCTTTTCTAATTCAGAGTTTTTTTCATGTTTATCATGAGAGGAGCTGAAATTATAATGTTCGTACAAGCTGCAGTTTTCAGCATCGGTTTGAATACCCAGACACTCAATAAATCTATAGAGCTGAACATCTGGATTTAAAATATTATCCGTGTAAATTGAAATGAAAGGGGCAATTAAATCATTTAAAGACAAATTCTGGTTATTCTTAAGAAAAGAATTATAGATATTTGAATTATCTTTAAGTACAAGATTAAGCATATATGTACGATTATATAAGTCTAATTTTTTAGTCTTAATAAC
>CAZEXR010000174.1:0-4271 GCA_964516675.1 uncultured Enterobacterales bacterium
ATACCTAGATTTTATTTTTCACATTAATGCTTTTTACTTTTTTACTAAAATAAAAGGCTCTGTTCGTATAATCAGTTGATATGATATTAGAAAAATAATTATGAGCAAAAATGAAGCCAAACAGACAATATGACAATATTCACAAGTTGTTTGGCTTAATTTTTATTCAAACAATTAAATTCTATCTCCGTAAGGTAAGGATTTGATGTAGTTTTCCATGAACTGCCAATCTGGTACATATTCGTGTGTTTCAGGATTTAAAACTGCTGGAAGTCTAATTTTTTCTTGTTCAAGTTTTCCTTTAACTCTTGCTCTACCATAAGAATATTTATAATCTTCTTTATTAAGAATAGTAGTTATAAATAATGCGTTATACTTGTTAAGTTTTTTATGTCGAAGGGTGTAAACTTTATTTCCTGAACCGAAAGATTGTGGCTGATAAAATGCGTAAATTCCTTCAGCTCCAACTGTTATACAATTCCCTCGAGAAAGCTTATCCGTATCTATATTAAAGTACCCGTCTATACCATTATTATTGGCAGTCCTAGAAACAAGAGGACAGTTTCCATCATCTAGAGCATCTTTAATTGATAAAGGCGTGGTTGAACAAGAAAAAATACCGTACTTTCCTCCCACAAAAAATTCTTTCCACTCTTTCTCATTTAGTTTTAACCTTTGTCTGTTTTTATTCTTCGTTGTCAGAGGTTTATGGTGTAGTGACTTTATGTAGTTTTCCATAAACTGCCAATCTGGTATATATCCTTCAGAAGAATATTTGTGAGAATTATCTATGGTGAAATACCCATTATCATCACATTTAGCTGGTAGTTTAATTACAGTATCCTTTAAGTGAGTTTTCCATTTTCTACCAAATGAGTATTTTGGGCGTTCTTTACTTATAACAGTCGCAAGAAAAACACCATTTAAGTAATTTAAATTCTCATTGTACCCTGCAACAATATCAGTTGTTCCGATGAAGTCTCTATCCATATAATTGGCATACCCAACAGAACCTTCACCATTACAAATAAAAATGATGCAATTACCTTTAAGAATTAAATCCTCATCTCTTTGACAATGAAGCATTACTCCATTATCATTACGTTTAGCTCCCACATAAAAACAATCCGATCCTTCACTAAGCATTCCTTGATTAGCAGAACCAACAACTAATTTAGGAAAAAGCTTTTTTATAGTAAATGTTTTCCACAGGGAAATATTAAGATTCATATAAATTCCCTTCCTTTACTAAAAAAGCCAAATAGTTATTTAGTGTAAATTGGAAATCCTCCTCTTTTAGAGTTGAGTAATCGGTTTTCATGTACGCTTCTGCAAGCCATTCATCTTCAGCAGTTACTTCTTTTACAACAGATAAACCATCAACCTCTTTTCTATTAAAATACAAGTCTAGCCATAAAGGTTCTATTTCTTTTTTCCAAATTCCTTCAGTTCTTTCAACTCTACCTAGATTTTTCTTTTTCTTAAAACCATCATCCCTAAAGTAGCCAAAGAAAGTACCTTTAATTGGAGCTTTTTCATGCTTGATTCCAATATCAAAAATCATACAACATGCACTTGCACTAGCTCCTGGGTGAAATATATCACTAGGTAAAGAAAAGACCGCTTCTAAATGATGGTGTTGCAACATTAATTTTTTATACTTTTCTACCTCTTTACCAGTTCCTATTGCACATTGCATTGGTAATAAAACTGCTAATTTGCCCCCAGCCATTTGATTTGCTATTTCATATACAAAATGAAATCCTTTTGATGGATCTTCTTTTGTTTTTGATTCCCATTTCGCCACATATCCTTTTTCACAATGGTTTTTTTGTGCATTGTAAGGAGGATTCATTAGTACCTTGTCTATATTTGCATCTTTTATCCATTGCAAAAGGTCAAAACAACTAGCTTGTACTACATTAGAATTGCCATCTCCATGAATTAGCATATTTGTTGTTGCTAAACCAAATGCAGTTTCTTCATATTCAATTCCATAAATATGAGATTTCTTTACTTCATCTTGTTCTTCTTTGGTATTACAATCATCTAGGGCATCTGTAAGCGCACGAACCAAGAAAGAACCACTACCACAGCAAGGATCTAACACTCTTGAATGTTTATTAATTCCAATAACTTTACACATGAATTCAACAATATGATCTGGTGTGAAAGCTTGATTTTTATCTGCTTTTCCAACGTATTTATTAAAAGTAGTAAAGAACAGATTTAATAGATCTTGTCCGAGAGTTGATTTATCATTAATAAACGGAAAAATCTTCGACTGAATGAATTCAAGAATTATAGAAAAGTGGTCTTGCTGTAATGCTTTTATATCTTGGGAATCTAAAATATTCTTACTTAGAATAACTAATTTTTCTGCTTTATTAAGGTCTCTTACAAGTAGATCTTCTAATATTTCTTTTATTCCAGATATAATTTGTTTTGTTGTAACATCTTTATAAGATAAACCATTTTTTATTGCTAAAAGACATGTTCCAACAAATTGACCTCTAATTTTTTCCTTAATTCCATATTCGTGTAAAAGTTCGTTTAGTGCGTAAGTATTACGCATAACTTCTTCACGATTATTGATGTGTTTTGGCTTAATAAGATCGAGATAATCGGTGAAAGTTTTTAGACATATCTCTTTAGTAAGACGGTTATCATCAGCAGGATCATCTTTCCAAACAACTATACTTTCATCCTTAGTATTGGCAAGAATTGATAGAATGGTGTAATTGGTCAACTGTTTTTCATATTTTGCATACGCAGATAATTGATCTAAGGCACTGTCAAAATCATCGTTAAAATCTTGCTTAGTTTCCACAATAATGACAAACTTATTTTTGTCATCGCAAAATCTTAAATCTAAATTCTGATATGTTCTGCCTTTAGAATTTGTAATTTTTAAATCATCAAAATTTATATGCCTTTCTGAAAATGCCTTTTTATAACTAAATTCACCATTCTCAATATTGGATGTTAAGAACTCTGTTCCGATTATGTTTATGATGTCTATCCTAGCCATGATTAAATACCTCTCTCATGGCTATATTTATCAAAACAAAATTCAGAGAAGCGTGATACCCCGCATGTAACTTATTGATTTTCATAATTTAATCCTTTTAAACTGGAATAGCAGATCTCTTGCTTACGTCATGCGAATTCTCGCAGAACTTGTTTGTAAAAACAAAATCTGCAAAAATCTGCTCTTTTTCTTCCTCAGAGCCTAAAGCATAATTCTTGATGTTGTTCCAAATCAGATAGTTGTTAAGGTATTTAGTTGAAACACCTTTGAAGTTATAGATGATAAACATCTTTAATATAGAATGATAACTGTTGATCTTGGCAATGTTAAATGTGCCTTTAGAGCCTTTACCTGATTTAATCTGAACTAACTGCAAGATATGTTCATTCGCAATCTTATTGTATGCTGAATTTCGGTCTGTAACTAGAACTGAATTTTCAACTATTGACCTAGAGAAAACTTTTCTTAAGTCTTTAACTGTAGGTTTACCTAAATTGGTAATTACAGATTTTGAAAGACCATTAAGATTGATTGCACAAGGTACACACACTTGTTCTGACGAAATACCACGAGTATGAGTACATTTACCTCTTTGATGACTTTCTCTAGGTAAACTAAAATTTGATTTCTTATGATTACCTTTAAAACTTAAAGCAAAGAACGTTTCGTCTGCTTCTACTACACCATTTAGCTTTACATTCTGGTGCATAGTCTGAAGGGAATCTAAAATCTTATGTCTCCATTTAAATGCAGTATCAGGATTGATCCCACATTCTTTAGCACTTTTTCTGATACTCATTCCGTTCATCATGCAGTTAATGTATTTTCTCCACACATCATCTGAGTAATGAGTTTTACACCGAATTGTATTGGTTTTAGCTGTAAAGGTTTTGTTGCAGTCTTTACATAAATATCTTTGTTCGCCTTTATCAGATTTACCGAATTTAACTATGTGTTGAGATTTGCAATAGGCACAGCTACATGTAGTTCTAGCTTTAGATTGAGTTGTAGAATTTTCACCTTTAATTTTCTTTAAAAAGGCTGTTTTTTCGCTCTCTGAAAGGTTATTGAATAGTTGAAATAATGTATTAAGCTCTGTCATATCATCACCATAATTATTTCTAATAACTATTTAAATTATAGTATAAAAGTGATGTTTTATCAACTGATTGTACGAACAGAGCCATTGCAAAAAGAACTCGATCTGACAGAGTGTTCATAGGTGCCTCAAAAAAAATCT
>CAZEXR010000175.1:0-4253 GCA_964516675.1 uncultured Enterobacterales bacterium
ATTGTAACTGGTCAGTTTTTCCACCTTTGACAAATCTGAAAATCTCAGATCGTAAAAATGGTGGTTGTTTTGTTTAAATTGAGAATGTTTTGGTTGATTTTTAGCCTAAAAACATGGTTTTTGGCTGATTTTGGGCGCAATTAGGCCTTAACAGGATTTAGTAGGAGCTGGCGGTAGTCGTATGGTGCTAAACCATCGAGGTTGATCTTGTCATAGCAGATGATATTGCGTTTATCGTACATATCAATTCTGATTTTAATGTTCTCACCTTTACTGTCTTTTTCACCTGTAACTAGATCTTGCTTGCGAGGTAGCTTGTACATAGTATCGTCAATATGTGATTCAGCATATTTCTTTAGGCGGAATTTAATGTTGGCAACTAACCACAGCATGTATTCCTTTACTGGTACCTTATTGAGCATGCAGGTGTTGGTGATTGTCATGAAGTCAGAAAAAGCATGAGCACCATCAACTGAATCAATAAATTCAAAGCCATTTTGTTTACAGCAAACGACACTACGAATAGCACGCTCTGCTGCTGATTGGCTAAGTTCAACAGTTGGATCTGAAATAAACTGTTTAAGATCTTTTTCGTAAGAGAGTAGATACAGTAATGCTTTACCCTCAAGACGTACGTTGTTAGCTTTAAATCTTTCTTCACCAGTGCTTTTTGAGTTTGATATTTCAACAATCTCAGGATTAGCAGCAATAGTGCTGTAGATACAGTCAAAAAGAGCTGATACGATTTTTGATGAGTATTGCAGGCGGACGGAGTTTAATTCTTCAATAAACTGTTCACTGTTGCAGTGGAATGAGTACTTATCAACTACCTGTGAATCAACTACAAAGAGCAAGTTGATGAGATAATAGATAGTAAGCATATTGCACTTAAGCTCTAAGAGCTTAATTTGACCTTGAGTAAATTCTCTGTCTTTTATTTTTTCAAGTTCAGCTTGCTTATACTTGATTAGATTCTTTTCAAAATCAGTAAACAAGCTGTTCTTAGGGATAAGAACTTCACGGTAGACTTTAAGTAAGCCGCTCTGTTTTAGGTAATCATGAACCTGACGTCTAGCGTGGGTATAACATCTTGTGATATCAATGGCTGTGCCACAATCATCTTTAAGCTCTTTTAAGCCTCTGTCATAAGCTCGATAACCATCTACAGTGATCTTTTTAATATTACACTCAACGGACTTTAAGATCTTAATGACATTTTCAAACTTACGGTCAGGAGATACCATGAACCAGGTTGCTTTAAAGTCCTCGGTAAAGGCTGATGTCATATTCCATATGTAGGAGGTATTTTGACCTGTAAGTCGAGTATTTTCTCTTACCTTTAAAGTGGTTTCATCCATAAGCACAGTATGATTATGCTTAAGCATATCAACATGTATCTTATTGCTCATTGGATAGAGGAATGCTCTACTAAAGCCATTGAGGTTACCAATAGCTTGAGCTTTACTTAAAGTAAAACCACAATCATCGAGGAATTTGATAATTCTTGATTTAGTTGCTGATAGGTAAGAAAACCATGTAGCCATATCAATGGTTAAACCAACAGAGAAAGAACTCTTGAGGAATAACGGTAGCTCAGCACCATCATGAGTAACCACATAATTAGGCTCAATTACTTCATTGCCATTACCATCTACGATAGTGTGTGCGCCATAGTCCACGACACGCTGTACGGCACTAGGTGCGGCAATGAGTTGGCGATAGTCTTGTTTACTCTGATTTCGCTTTGCATTGCGCTTTTCATTGGTAGTAAGCTCACTGTCAGATAGTGTGTCCGACAGTCTCTTAGAGACACTATCTGACAGTGTCTTTTGCTCTTTGTCATCTAGTATTTCAAAGAGATTATATGAATCTGTTGCTACAGGATGTAATTCAACCTCACCACCTGTAAGCTCACACTTTGCAGTACCAACACTGAGCATAGCTTTATTGATTCGACCATTGTCATTTATCAACAGCTCATTTACTCGTGCAATTTTACGGACTATTTTAAGCTCATGGTGCTTCATACAATGAGGACAGAACATGGTGATGTAATCATCATGGTTGCGATGTGAAACTGCTTTCTTAGCAATTAAAGGACGATTAGCCTTGAGATTAGCATCATCATTTAAGACTACAGTTTCATTGCCAGGTGTGTTACCTAAAGCTTCATTTAGGTATTGAGTTACAAGCGGTGTAATGCTGCTTAGAGTATGAGTTTCATCATTACTGTTTTTGCTATTAAGCTTATCTGTAAAGTACTCTGTAACTCTTTCATTACCAGTAAGCTTTGAAGCACTATTATCTGCGGTAACTGAGATGTCTTTGTATTCATCTTCATCAAATTCACCAGGAATAGATGCTACAGCAATAGCCTCATGAGCTTCTTGCTCTTTACCATATTCAATAGCATTCTTGGTGTCAGTGTTGATGCTGCCATCATCATTGATGTACTTGTCTAAATCAACATTAGGAGTGCGTCTTGGGTTCTTTTCAGAAGTTTGCTTCAGAATATGATTATCAATGTATTTGGATTGACAGCTTACAGCTGTGGAAAGTGTAGCAACAACTTGTTGTAAGTATTCCTCAAGCTCTAATCTTTGAGCAGTACGAATATCAGGAATAACATCATCATTACAAATCTTTATAGAAACAAAGCTGAGTAGTCTTAGTTGTTCAAAGAAGTTGGCAATAATAGTTTTGTAGTTTTCTTTGGCTACTTTAAGCTCTTCGACAAGTGTTTCAGCAGTTTGAGCACGAGTTGTCTCTTTTGTAACTTTAGCTCTTAAATTAGAGATTATCTTTAAATTGTGCTGCTCTTGTTTCTGATGACGCTTTACTTCATTCTGTTTATCTTGATTAGTCTTAATGAGCTCTTGGCTATTCTTAATAATCTGTGATTGAGCATATTGTGCATAAGCTAATACTTCCTCAGCAGGTAAAACAGTTACAGCAAGCTCACCGCGATTGATGCGCTCGAATAGCTGTTTCTGTTCAAGTGTTAGCTCTGACATAATGTCCTAATTGTAGAATGACGCAAATTTATGAATTAGCGTTATTCTACATAATCTAAATTGCGATTAATAGAGGTAAACAGTAAATAATCAGAGTTTTTTTAAACTCTTTTAAATGGCTTTACAATCATGTTTGCGAGATGTTGTAGCTGCCATCAAGCATTAATCGTTCAAGCACTGTTCTATTAATACCACGTGGTGATAAGCCTTCTGCTAGCGTTACATCAAAGGTTCCCACGTTAAGTATCCTTACGCAATAAGTAACACCATGGCTATCAACTGATATTATCTTGCACCGTGTTCGGTTCTTATTAAAGGTGACCATAGTAATAGGCTCAATGCCATTCCAATTAGTACCTAATGCATTAGAGCTTAATTGAGCCATAAGCTTATGTACACCGAATCTGCCAGATACAGGCTCTAAGATCATGATGATGCGACCATCTTTAGGTAAGATACTCATTATTCTCTACCTTGCACACGTTGTAAGATTTCAATAATAAGCTCTTTAGCTTTTTCATCAGAGCTGTCAAAGGTAAATTCCATACCTGCAATTTTGCTGCGGAACTTAACTTGAGTAGGACTCGTCCTACTGTAGTCTCGTTGATAGTTATCGTGGTAGCCTTGATGATAACGAGGCTGATAATTGCGGTGATAATTGTTATAGCGCTGATACCCCTGATGGTAAGAGTGAGACTGATATTCTCGCGGCTGATAAGGTAATGATGGTGCTGAATCTTTATGATCAATGTTTCTAGGAGTAGCAGGCTCTTCATTTTTAACTTCAATGAAAGAGAAGTTTGAAGGATCTTCGTCTTGATGCTCAGCTTGCTCTCTTACTGATGAGAGAGTATGCCCTGCATTCTGCAGAACTTTAAATAAAGAAGTAGTTGATATGCCAACGCGACTAGCGATCTCAGCTGCAGTATAGGCAATGTTGTTTGTTGCAATGGTCTTAATCTCTTCAACTAGATGATTTTTAGCTGAGTTCTCACGGGCATAGAACATTTGATTGCCTAAAATCTTTAAGCCAAGTGATTTCACAGTGTGAGAGTTTAAGCGTAACTTTCTTGCAATAACGAGATAGCAATCTTTAGTTTTCAGGAACAGCTCGGTTACCTGGTTGTGAATTTCAGGGGTAATGTCTTGGTACATAATGCTTCTCCGCAATAAATGGTATTGCGGGTAAGTATATGTTTATTCAGATATTTAGTGAGGGTGGGAATACTTACCAGTTAC
>CAZEXR010000176.1:0-4225 GCA_964516675.1 uncultured Enterobacterales bacterium
TTGAGAGAATTCCTTATAAAAGAAATAGAGTTGAAGAAGTTCCTTTATTTTGGGAAGAGATTCATGACTTTTATGAAGTTGATTTATATCAAGAAGAGTTTGCTAGAAATTTAAAGGCATTAAAAGCTATTAGCGAGCATAAAATCACTAAAACAATTAGCGAAAAATCAACACTAATTACTTATGTTGCATGTCTGTGTACTGCAGTTTCAATTCTTATTCCTATCTATCAGTTTATATATGAAAATCTTATAACAGACGGCAGCACAACAGAGATAATTTGTGGGCTCTCAATCATGCTCGCTTTTATTTTAGGATCATTTGGCTTATACAAAATATTTATTTCGCCAAAACTTAAGGATTAGATATTCAAATAATCAACAAACTAAGCTTTTCTAATTTAGATAAAAATGAGAAATTTAAACTTCAAAAAATTTGAGCTTACATTTTGATAAATATAATCTTTCATTTAACAAATCATTTCCTATTAAAACAATAGATTATGATAATATATTGCCGTAATTTTTAATTTTTTTAGGAAAAAATAAACTAAATGCAACAATCTGTTCATATTGGACTAGAAACAGAAACAGTAGTTATCTTTACACTACTTGCTGTTGCTGGTCTTTTAATTGATCTATTTGCTCACCGCGGTGATAAACCTATCTCTATTAAAGCAGCTGGTTTTTGGACTCTGTTTTGGATTGCTTTAGGTGTTGCCTTCGGCGTATTCTTAAACTTCCACTTCTCAACAGAGGCTGCCTCTTTATACTTTGCAGGTTACGCTTTTGAGCTTGCTCTATCTGTTGATAACCTGTTTGCCATTATGGCTGTATTCTCATGGTTTGGTATCAAATCAGGATATACCCATAGAGTTTTATACTGGGGCGTATTAGGTGCAGTAATCTTCAGACTAATCTTTGTATTAGTAGGATCTGCTCTATTTGCATTAGGACCTTATGTTGAAATCGTATTTGCTATTGTGATTGCAGCATCTGCTATTTTAATGCTTACAAAGAAAGAGCATGATGAGATTTCAGACTTTACAGCACATCCAGCATACAAGTGCATTAAGTTATTCGTGCCTTTATATCCAAAACTAGTAGGACACAATTTCTTCTTATCAAAAGCTCATGTTCAAGAAGAACTTAAAAAAGAAGAAAACAAAGGTCTTGTTTTAAAGAGAACAGGTGCATTCTTTGCAACTCCTTTATTCTTATGTCTAGCTATTGTTGAGACATCTGACGTGATGTTTGCCTTTGACTCTGTTCCTGCAGTTATTGCAGTATCAAAAGATCCATTTATCGTTTACTCCTGCATGATTTTTGCTATGCTCGGTTTACGTTCAATGTACTTTATTTTAGATGCTATGCGTAATGCTTTAGTACATCTTGAAAAGGCAGTTATCTTCTTGCTATTCTTTGTAGCTTTTAAGCTTTTTGCTGCAGCATCTTTACACCTAACAGGATATGGCTTTGATATTGATGTGTACACATCTTTAATCGTTATTGCTACAGTTCTTTCTTTAGGTATTATTCTAAGTTTGGTAATGCCAGGTAAGAAAGCAGAATAATCTGCATTGTTTAAAAAATAAAAGCAGCTACCAAATTCATTTTTGCTAGCTGCTTTTTTGTATGCTTCAAGTTAAGTTCTAATTTGACGAAACATTCTCGCCAATTTCTCTATCCTCAAAAGTACGTTTACCATTGATAATAGAAGTTAGATAAGTATTTACAATCTGAGACGACTCTGTGCCATGCTCACCAGAGATTTCAATTGTGTACATATTGTTAGGTTCACCAACAACTACTACATCTCGACTAATGGCTTCACATGAACTTGTATAGAAACTTTTTCCCTGTTTTTTAGGTTCTGAACAGCCATTATTCTTCGCATAATCAGAAATAACTTCGATTGCAGTTTTACCTTGTGTTTTTCTACTGTAGGTAAATCTTAAAGTTGTTTTGGGTGTAGGTTGAGTCTTTCTGTTAACAGGAGAGGTATATTCTACTGTAGTTCCTGTAACAACGACATTCCATGATTCAGGTACAGGAGGTAGATATGCCATCTGTGTTTCAGCTAAAGCAACCTCACTTACTAAAGCACATGTTGCTAGAGTGTATAATATTTTCTTATTCATTAAGATCTTGATCCTCAAGAGCAATTCTTTGTTCTAATAATTTTAGACCATCGTCGACATTAACGCACTTACAAAATATTTTAAAGAAAGGATTTAATTCAGTTCTGTGAACTCTTGCATAGCCTAAGAACTGTTTTGCTCTATCCATAACAATCTTTTCAGTTCTGTCAGACTTTGAAAACTCTTCAATGACTTCTATATCAGTCTTTAAAATTTGAGCAATTGAAAAAGGCTTTTCTTCCCCTTTAATTACTTTTGCAAGATTTGGGATAGGAAAAGCACCACGACCACACATAAAGGTAGTGCATTTGGTTATCTTCTCGCATTCTATTGCTTCTTCTAAAGAGTTGATATTGCCATTAGCAATCAAAGTTATATTTGGAGCTAATTCATGCAATGGTGACATTGCAGACCAGTCTAAAGCATCAACTTTATACAAGTCTTTTCTTGTTCTGCAGTGCACTGTAATTTCTTTTACACCATCAACAGCAATAGCTCTAATAATCTCAGGAGCCTCTGTTTTTTCGGCAAAACCTAAACGTACTTTTACAGATAAATCACAGCTAGGATCTAAACGTTGCCTTACTGTATCTACAATCTCATGTAATAATTCAGGTTCTTTTAATAACATCGAGCCTGAATGATGAACAAATCTTGAAGGACAACCAAAGTTGATATCAATAGATTTTGCTCCAAGTTTATGAGCTAGAATAGCAGACTTTGCGATAGTATCAGGATTATCTCCTAAAAACTGAATACGTACATCTGTACCATCTTCTGTTTTGCATCCATTTAGATACTCTGGAACCTCTCTTATAAGAGTTTTTTCAGGAACCACCAAATCGGTTACACGGATAAATTCAGAGAAACATAAGTCATAGCCACCATGAGCGCATAATACTTTTCTCATAGGACCATCGGCTAAGCCCTCTAAAGGGGCTAGATAAACTTTATACTGATTCATAGCTTTTTATAAATAATTAAGAATGCGCTAATAATAGCAATTTTAGGACATTTGTCATTCTTTTTTTAAATTTTACCAGCATTGAATGTGATAAAATTGCGCCATTGCTAAGGAGCAACTAATGATTATAGCTACCCACGATGGTACTTTTCATGCTGATGAAACTACAGCTTGTGCCATTTTAACTTATCTATTTGAAAACTCTTCTATTATTAGATCTCGCGATCCAATGGAATTAGAAAAAGCAGATATTGTAATTGATGTTTCAAATCAAAATGATGATAAACATTTTGATCACCATTCAAAAGAATTCACTTTATGCAGAGATAACAGTGTTAAATACGCTACTGCAGGTTTAATGTGGAAAAAGTTTGGTATTGATTATCTAAAAGCTGTTTCTAAAAAAGAGTTAGATTTTAATCCTTCAGCTAAAGTAATTGAAAACGCTTTTAAACGTATTGATACAGACTTTATGACCATGATTGATTTAAATGATAATGGTCAGTTAACATCATATGTAGATACTATCTCTAATGCCAAAACAGACTCAGAGAAAGCAATCGTAAATGACTTAAATGAGTTATACCAGGCAAGTCCTGATATTCCATATATTGTTGCAATGATGAATCTTCCTAATATGACAGGAAATGAACAAGATAAGTCATTTAACAATACTGTAAAGATGTTAAAAACAATTTTACTAAACTCATCTATTAACGCTTTATGTACAGAAAGTGGTATTGCAAAAGTTCTTGATTTATATCAAGGCGGTGAAATTCTAATCATTCACGAACGATTACCATGGACACAAGCTGTTTTAAATAATTTAGAACTTTTTAAAGATTGCAAACTTGCTGTTTATCCCGATAGAAATATGCGCTGGAGAGTTCAATCTCTTCCTGTTTCAAAGGCACAGCGTTTTAAAAATAGACTATCAGCACCAAAAGCATGGCGTGGTCTTAATGACACAGATTTAGATAGAGAAACAGGTCTAAAAAACACTACCTTTATTCATAAATCAGGATTTACAGGTGGAGCTCAGACCTTCGAGGATAATTTAGATTTGGCAAATCTTTGGTTAAAAGAAGGCGAATCTGATAACTAAATTATAGTTATACAAT
>CAZEXR010000177.1:0-4149 GCA_964516675.1 uncultured Enterobacterales bacterium
CTGAGACAGAATCATCTAAATTCTTTTCAACTTTTTTTGAGTCATCAGGGAATAAAGCTTCAACAGACATTGGCTTTAATGGATAACGTTTAGCTAATGTATTTTTCTTAATCTTTTTACTACCATCAAGACTTACTTGCTCAAATAAAGTAAACATTCTATCTGTAGTATCGTTATTCAGGTTTGTTCCTGTTTTCTTAATGTCATTGCTATCTTTGTCAAAATCGTCTCTTTCAAAACCATTGGCAACA
The DNA here is from genome assembly GCA_964516675.1 of uncultured Enterobacterales bacterium. Lineage (GTDB taxonomy): Bacteria > Pseudomonadota > Gammaproteobacteria > Enterobacterales > Succinivibrionaceae > Succinivibrio. Next base: position 252 of record CAZEXR010000177.1, read on the forward strand.
TTGACGGCCGTAGCGATTATCCATTGTAAAAAGGTTTGAGGGGTATTGTATTTTGCTGCAAGGTTTAAAATGCTATCACTGTTTGTTTTTCCAATAAAGTCATCTGGTTCAGTGAGTTTTTTAGGAAGAGCCAGATTTAAATATATTTCCTCAAGAGCAAGTGCTGTATAGGCTGCCTGCTCATTGATAAATGTATTGTTAACTTTTGTACAATACTTTTCCTTAGCTGCTTCCTCAAGGTCTTTTGTCGCAAAGTTAATCTTAGCTCTCTGTGTGAATTTACCAACGTCGTGCACTAAGGCTGCAAAGGCAATTTTACAAGACGCATTTAACAATTTATTATCCATAAATTTATGTCTCTTCCTGTTTATTTGTTTTGTGACTCTAATATTTCAATTCTTTCTGCATCAAGTGAAAGCTCATACTCAGTATGATTTCTTTTACCTTTAGATTCTATTTGATATAAGTTTGCTAGTTTCTCTCCTAGCTTGTTTTTTAAAGCTTTGTTGATATGAGTTCGCTTTTCCCTAAAATAGGTAGTGAATAAATCTTCTTGATGTTTTGGTGTAAGCGCATCTTTGGTATTGTCAAAATCTGCACTATCACCAACAATTTCAAAATAAGTTTCAAGAAAGCCTTCAGATGTACCACTTTGGTTTGGTCGAATTGCCCCTTCTTCTCCAATTTTCTTTATCTTTGCCATCCAAAGATAAAAAGCAAAATCAAGGGGAGTAAGTTTAACGCTCTGTCCTGAGCAAATTACAGTTCTATTGTCTTTATTAAAAATGAGTTTTATCTCAGGGGCAATAGCAATCTGTGCTAAATGAACAGTTTCAGAATAGCTTCTTTTACCATTTAGTAAATCTGTAGGCATTTCATCGCGTAATCTGATGAAAGGAATATTTGCTAGTTTGATTTGTGCAAGACTAGCATCAAGTTCTTCACCATCATGATTTATGATAATTCTTGGTTTCTGAGAAGGGTAGAAGAAGTCTTTATTATTTTCATATGGAGCTGATACAAGTACATGTGAAAGGCTGTCCTGTTGTCTTCCGTATAAAGATAGTGCATAACCTAAGAAAAATCCCATGGTTTTACGACCTCCTGCTATGGAGACGTGTATTTCTGCATTGTCATCTGCACATAACTCACGAGTTAGTGATGATATTTGATCTGCAGCACTTTCGTTTTCTTCTGATGTACTGATGTCATTTAATTCAAATCCGCTTGGATTATGAATAACATGAATAAGAGATTCATCAAATCTAATTTTTCCAACTAGATGATAATCATTGCAAAAAGCAAAGAACTGTCCTGTAATAGGATCAAGTAAATCTCTAACAGCACGGTTGCGACCATTTACAGTGGTAATTAAATGAATTTCAGTAGGAATAAAGTCCTGCTTATATAAAGCGTACAATGTTTCAGTTACAATCTGAGGTGATAAACCTGTTACAGCAACTAATATTCTACGTTCATATTTTTTCATGTTTTTTCTCTATTAAGAATTTTTAATTTTAGATATTAAGTTTTTAATGCTGTCACCATCAATGATGGTTACTTTTTTATTAGCTACAGCATTTTGTTTTACTTTTTCGTTAACCTTTTGAAAGCTTACTAAATATGTTTTTGTAGTATTGCCTCCAAAACGTTGGAATACAGCTAATTTATCTAAAATCTTTTCAACTTCAGTTTTTTGACTCATATTGCAAGTTTTGCATTCAATGATATTAAGATGACCGTTATTAAGAAAAGCAACATCAATTTCATTGTCTGCTTTCTTAATTAGACGAATATTTGCTGCATATTCTTTAAAACCAGCCTTTTGAATTTCACGTAAAACATAAATTTCAAGCCAACCACCGTTTAAGAAAAAGCGACTCTCTTCATTTTTAAAGGTTATCTTTCCTTTTACAAAAGTGATTAGATCGGTCTGTTCTAAATCGTCAATCATGCAATTCAGAGCTTCATCGTTTATTTCACAGTTATCCCAAAATAGCTGTTTTTTTTCTTCTGCCATCGTTGCCCAATAGTTTAAATTTGCGATTGCATTTTTATATACACTAGGCTTTAGTGCAATTCTATCGATAAAGTCTCTTATCTCTTGTGTATTTAAGATAGGACTTGAAATCGTACTTAATCTTTCATCAATTTCATAACCATAGGCTAAAAGATAATTTTTGATACTTGGCTTAACTTCGATTGGTTCTGAGATCTGTTTTTTATTTTTTATATCTTTAACAATGATGATATTGTTATCCTCTACATTTAAGTAAAATGAATCAAGACCAAAGCTATTAAATGTCTGCAAAAATGCCATAGACATTAACTTGGTTCCGCCAGTAAAGTTAAGAGCTAAGTTTTCGACATTTAAATCAGGATTTTCTTCAGTTACTATTCTGTCTGCAAGTTCATAACATTCTTGTAAGTTATTAGGATTTTTAAATTCTTTTAATTCTATTTTTGTGGATGGGGCCGCTCTTTTTACGGCTGTTGTTAACTCTTTTGCTTATTCCTTCATTCCTTCGCTTACAACAAGAATTATTTTTTGGGGAGTGAAATCTTTTGCAATAATTGGTAGGAAATTAGCTGCAGCTTGTCCTGAAACTAAGCAAACATGTGTATTGTATTTAAACATCGTTACTGCCTTTATCTTTAAACTGTCGGGTAAGAAAACTTGTTCTTATGTATATTATTTATTTTATTTAATCATAAAACTTCTATTGTAAAATCATAACTTATTGAAAAGTTAAAGAAAGTGAAAAATTTGCATATTTGTATGTTTGTCATGTTTTTTACGACTAATATTTCTTTTAACCCTATATCCTTTTAACAATATGAATGATAATGTTTTTTCTTATGAATTTTAAAATCACAATATTGTGGTTTTATCTAATGCTTTATTTATCTATATACTAGAGCATATGGTTTAAAGACTTATTTTTTAAGTTAAAGCTATTTTTATATTTAAGTTTAGGTGAAAGTCATGGCAAATTATTTTATAAGCAGACATCCTGGTGCTATTTTTTGGGCTAAAGAACATTTGTCTGACATTGATAGATATGAAGATCACCTTAATATTGATGATGTTCAGCAAGGAGATTGTGTTTATGGCAATCTTCCTATTCAGATGGTTGCTAAACTTTGTCAGAAGGGCGTAATTTTTTATGCTCTTGAGCTTACTTTACCTAAAGAGCTTCGTGGAAAGGAATTGACCTTAGATCAGATGAATCTTTTATCTTGTAAGGTACAAAGATTTATTGTCAAATCTGTTTAGTTTTGATTTGAAAAAAAATAAGTCTTTCCTTCTAATTTTTTTTCGAGGATGTTCATTTTTTTTTCGACCGCATGCATCTTACAGACCATTCAAAATAAAGTTTATGAAATTTCCCTTATCTAGTTTTTAACAGTATAAATTTTGAAAGAAAAGATTTAGAATTTAAATTTTTTAATAAATAATTGTGCTTTCTTTGACAAAGAAATAAGTCTCTGCATTTTTAATTGTTAATCACCACGTACTTGTCTGGTGAGTGCCAATTTGGTTGCAACTCTAAATTATCTTAAGAGCGATACTCTTTGGGTGCCATTTTCTCAATTATTTATCTAGAGAATATCCTTTCAATTTTCAAATATTGTTTTAAATGCATTAAATTTACTAAGTTCTGCATGAAGCTTTGTTGGTTCAATATGTAAGTTTAGAGATTAGTTGAGGTACTTGTCTTTGGTACTTTCTGCATTAGCTATCTGTTTATAAAGACAAAAGCTGTTGAAACGCCTGAACTTCAAAAGAGATGTCGTAAGCTTAATTCAAACAAATTTTTAAGCTAAGTGTCCACGTGGAGACCTGGAATAGTAGAGATGCTATAAGTTATAAAGTCTTGTTTTTTTATACTTCTAT
>CAZEXR010000178.1:0-4144 GCA_964516675.1 uncultured Enterobacterales bacterium
CCTATGAGTGAATCTAGGTTCGTGTTAAATTTCCATCTGGGAAACTAGAGTTATATAAGTACAATTTACCCATTTATGAATAAAAAAATTGTGAGAACTGCCATATATCTATTTTGAATAAAGACCTAAATCATTTATTTGTTATCTATGTCATAAAAAAAACGATGTTTTATAAATCAAAAGTTTAAAAAATCATTTAGATATTAAAAAACAATAACCCAATAAGTTATAAGTAATTCAAATAGCATACATTTTAATATTCATTTTTTTAATAATATTCACTCTATTTTATTGAGTATTCAAAACCGAACCAAAACTGCCTTAAACCTTGTCATATAGTATTTTGCGCTTGATCAAAACAATCTAGCAAAAAATGTGATCAAATAAGCTCTATGTGGTAATATTTGCAAATTATGATTAATATTAAGATTACAAGTAGAACAACAGCAGAAGATTACATAGCTGTAGAACGTGAAACCGGTGCAACAGTATTGCCTGGTAAGCATGTTTTTGGAATATTCTCTATTGCGATTATTTCTGTTCTTCTTGCTCTTCCTTTTGGTTCTCTTGTGCCAGAAAGTGCTTCCCCTTTTTCCGCTCTAACAGCAGGAAGAATGCTACAAAACAGCAAATATGAAAAAGAATATTTAAAAAATGATGAAAAAATCGAAGAACAGAATGTTGAAATTACCTCAACAGCAGGCTCTGAAGAAAACTTCGATGATGATCTAAACACAGAAGCTTTAATCGCAGAAAAAACAGCTGAAACAGAACAAGATAGGTATGAATATAAATACCCTGTTTCAATTCCAGAACCAGCTCGAAAGAAATTTGAGCCAACACAGTTAGCAAAAACTTCAACAGAACAAAACACATCTGACACATCAAAAACAGAAAGTGAAAAAATAATTGGTAATATTATTCCCTCAAATAACCTACTAAGTCCATTAGCACAGAAACAAGATGAAGCACCTGCTGAGCATCATTTTGTAGGAAAATGGTATGAACAGACTATTAGAAAGGGAGATTCTCTATTTAAGATTTTTAACTATTTAAATCTTGATTTAGATGACCTTAAACTTATTACAGCTGCAGCAAAAGGAAATGATTTAAATCTATCTGTAGGCTCGAAAATCCAATTTTTAATTGATAAAAAAAATGTAGTTCAAGAAATTGCAATTCCGTTATCAGGAAACAAACAAGTTAGATTTTCTAGAGATCCTGAAAACAACACTTATTCTGTAAATAGAGAACAAAGATTTGCTCAATTCTCTCACTTAAAGAGTAGAGGCATGAACAGCTCAACTTTTATTCCTTCATTTATTGAAGCGCAAAAGAAACGAGAGATTAAGAAAAAAGAACAAGAAGCACTCCTAGCTGAAAAGTTAAAAGCAAAAGAACAGGCTGAAAAAGAAAGACTAGCACAACAAAAAAATATTGAAGCTAAAGATGAAAAACTTGATGAAAAATCAAAAGCTCCAATTTATGCGTCTCATAACAGACCAAGACTTATCATTGGTTCTATTTCTGGAAAAGATGGATTTGATAAAACTGCTGCGAAATATGGCTTAACTCGTTCTGAAATTGTTACTATTAAAAATCAATATTCAGGAAAGGTTAATTTTAGAAGATTAGGAGCAGGTGACACCTTTAGAATTTTATTTAATGGTATTGGTCAAGGCTCAAGCATGACTGCAATATCACTATCTAGTAAGAAATATGGCAATATCACTTTATATCGTCATCCTCAAAATCACATCTTTTACGAAGAAAATGGCTATACCCCTTCAGCAGGTGCATTTAGACGATTCCCTATTACAGGAAAAATTAAAGTTAATTCACCATTTAACCTAACACGTTATCATCCTATAAGACGAAAGATTCACCCTCATTATGGTGTAGATTTTAAAGTAAGTATTGGTACACCTGTATATGCTCCAGCTGATGGTGTTGTTACTTATGCAAAATATATGCGTGGCGGTGGCTACACAGTAATTATCAACCATAAAGGTGGATACTATACTGTTTACATGCATTTATCTAAATTTGATGTTAGACAAGGACAAAATGTCCATATAGGTCAAGTTATCGCTAAATCAGGCAATACAGGTTACTCAACTGGTGCTCATTTGCATTATGAAGTACACGTAAATGGAAGACCTGTAGACCCATTGAAAGTAGATTTACCATCAGGTAGCCCTGCAACGGCACAAAGATTAAAGGAAACCTTTAAAAATACAGTTTATATTTTAAAGAGTGAACTTAAAAAGAATGCCCTAGCTTCAGTTAAAAACTAAATTATAAGGACGAGTGTGTGTTAAGCGAATCAGAATTCACAGAAGAATCCCTTGCTGTTCTTAAATGGCTTATTGCTATTCCTAGCATTACAAGAACACCTGGCGATGAAATTATTAACCATACCATTTACAATACAGTATCTGAATTTACATATTTTAAAAAGCATCCAGAATACTTAAACTACATTGCTCACGATGATCAAAAGAACCATTCGTTTACAGCTTTTGTTAGAAGAGACATGTTAACAACACAGACTCTTGTGGTTTTATGTAATACAGACAACTCTTCAAATGAAGTATACGGTACTTTAAAGTCTTACGCATTTAAGTCTGATGAATTAAAAGAAAAGTTAAAAACTACTACTTTAACCCCAGAACAATTATCAGCATTAGGTGATGAAAATAATATTTACGGTTTAGGTGCATTTGAAAACAAATCCCCTATTGCAGGTATGCTTATTTTACTTAAGTACTACACTGAAAGACTTTGGGAACTACCTGTAAATCTTCTTTTTGTTTGCAACTCTGAATCTTTAAATGGACACGAAGGCATAAGAACTTGTTTGCCATACATTCACAGTCTTATAAATGATCAAAATATAGAATTGACACTTGCTCTTTCTTTTAAGCCAGAATCAAGTGAAACAAATGAAAATACGATTAATCTTTTTACAGCTAATATGGGTAAAGTTGAAGCTGGTTTTTATATTTTTGGTGAAGGAACTGACACAGAACAGCCTTTTAAAGGATTTAGTCCTACCCTTATTTCATCAAAAATAATTGAAGAAATTGAATTAAACCCAGTAATAACAAGAAAGCTATCCAAAAAAGCTATCGTACCTACATTTAACTATTTGCATACCTACAACAATAGATCACCTAATACTCCTGATGCTGTTCACTTAGGATTTAACTTTCCTTTCATAAATTTGAATATATTAGATTTATTAGAAAATTTAAAACAGGTTGCAGCAAATGCTATCGAAAAATCTGCCATTTTTATGGAAGATAGAGCCAATTATTACAGTCAAATAAATGATGAACAAATGCCAAGTTCTGTACGAGAGGCAGAAGTTTTATCTTTCTCTGACTTTTTTAATCGAGCAGCTATTCACTACAAAGGTAATTTAAAATCAGCCATTGAAGGCTTAATTCAAAAATGTGCAAACGATGAATTAGGTTCACACGATATTTTAAAGAATATCATTGAAAGACTTAATGAATTAGCAAGATTACCAAGACCTTCTGTAGTTATTTTCTTTGGTAATGACTTTATTCCTCAACAACAATTAAGAAAAAATAATTCTTTAGATAGAGAGTTATATATCAAAATTAACAAGGCTGTTGAAGAGTTTAATTCAAACCACGAAAGACAAATTAACATTCAAAATGAATGTCCTGCAAATGACAATTGTTTTATCAGGCCAGTTGGAATTGATGTTTCATTAAAAGCATTAAATGATGAATGCCCTATGCCTATTTCAACCTTCTATAACTTAAATGCACCTGGCATGACATTTACCTATAAAGGTGGAGATTTGTATCGAGCATGTGAACATGTTGATAAAAGATTTTTTAGCGACATGTTAGGCTTTATTCATAGACTAATGATTGAAATAGGTCCTGATGATGCGTCAGATTTTATTGAAAAGACAAAAGACTCTGCTCTTGATGCATTAAAAGCAACTGATGCAAAAAAGACAGAAGTTACTTTAGATTCTATTATAGAAAAAGAAGATAAAGACAATAAAGAAGATAGTAAAGAGCAAGAAGAGCTTCCAAAGCTTTAGTTGCAAAAAAATAACATGAGCGCATTAACATTCGCTGCGGCTGATGAAAGCAGGATC
>CAZEXR010000179.1:0-4108 GCA_964516675.1 uncultured Enterobacterales bacterium
GAGCATTTTACTGTTTTGGGATCGCTTCTAAAATTGGGGTTATGGGTTACTTACAATTATCTTATTGTTTTTCTATTTTAGTAAATAGTAACGACTTTTTGAATTTTTCAATTTTCACTATGTGACAAGATTGAAATAAAAGAAAACTTTATTGTTTTATTGAGAAGATTTTTAAAGAAAAGTCAGTGTTTAGAGAAGATTTAGGCTGAATATAATTTATATAATCAGCCTAAAATATTTAGATTACTTACAATCAGAGCAAGGACGAATGTCGTCTACTCTCTTTGTTTTCTTCTCACTACGAGGAAGAGTTCCAGCAGGAACAATTGCAATCTTAGGCTTTACACCTAGTTTAGATTTAACAAGTTTTGTAATCTTATCAGCTGTTTCAATAAAGCCTACACGACCTTCAACCTCAACAGTAATATGTAAAACATCTCTGTGTGAATCGTCATCGTGAGCTAATACAATCTTGTATTCACTTGTTGTGCCTTCAACCATAGCCAAGATATTCTCAATCTGAGATGGGAACATATTAACGCCATGTATTTTAAACATATCATCACTTCTACCCTTGATAATATCAAGGCGAGGATGCTTACAACCACAGGCACATTCACCAGGAAGAATACGTGATAAATCATGGGTTCTAAAACGAATTAAAGGTGCACCTTCCTTTACTAAGGTTGTGATTACAATTTCACCAGGTTCACCATCAGCTACTTGCTTACCGGTTTCAGGATCGATAACCTCAATATAGATAAAGTCATCCCAATAATGCATGCCATTTTCTTCATCACAGCTAATGCCGATGCCAGGACCATAAATTTCTGTTAAACCATAGATGTCGTATAACTTGATACCAAGATTATTCTTGATAGTCTCACGCATCTTCTCACACCAACGCTCTGAACCGATTACGCCTTTCTTTAGGTTAATCTTGTCTCGCATTCCACGTTTACTAATCTCTTCAGATAGTAATAAGGCATATGAAGAAGTTGCACAGATTACAGTAGACTGTAAGTCTTCCATCATCTGAAGTTGCTTTTCAGTATTACCGGGGCCCATAGGAATAGCCATAGCACCTAGTTTTTCGCAACCTGCCTGAAAACCAATACCAGCTGTCCATAAACCATAGCCTGGGGTAATTTGAATTCTATCAGTATTTGTAATACCTGCTGTTGCGTAGCAACGAGCAAACATAGTAGCCCAATCTTCAACATCTTTAGCTGTGTAAGGAATAATAACAGGGCGACCTGTAGTACCTGATGAAGAGTGAATTCTTACAATATCTTTATCTTCAACAGCTTGAATACCTAGAGGATAGGCGTGTCTTAAATCATCTTTACTTGCAAAAGGAATTTTCTCAAATTCTTCTTGAGAAGATACACCTGTAATACCTAATTCACGGTACATCTTGCCATAATAACTATCTGTCTTTATTAGACGTTTAACTTGAGCATCAACTAAAGCTAACTGTCTTTCATTAAGCTGCATATTCTTCACCTATTTTCATGCCGGCAGCAAATGCCTTTTTATTAACTTCAACAAATCTCTCTTTTACGCGCTCTTCAATTTCTTTGATGATTGAAGTCTCTTGTATTCCTAAGTACTTAGAACCAGCAGCGACGCCTAAAATAGCGATATTAAAAAATTTTGATGAGCCTAATGGCTTACATAACTCTTCAGCATCCACTTCAATACAAACTTTACATTTACTTTTTAAATATTGAAGCATCTCTTTGCCATCATAACCTGTGTTATTTAATGTCTCGGTAATTGGTTTAACAGGTTGTGTATTTACAATTACTAATCCATCAGGCTTTAAAAACTTTAAGTTTCTAACAGCCTCAGCTGGCTCAAAAGATAAAAGAATATCTGCATTTCCATCAGGAATTAAAGGAGAAAAAGCATGTTCTCCAATACGTACATGACTTGTTACAGAGCCACCACGTTGAGCCATACCAATGGTTTCAGCAGAATGGACAGTGTTTCCTTCTCTCATTGCAGCTGACGCAATTAACTTAGAGGCTAAAACTGTTCCCTGACCGCCAACACCACAAATTAAAATATCCTTATTCATGAGTAATCTCCTCAATAGATTTGCGAGGACATACCTGAGCGCAGATTGAGCAACCTACACATAGGTTCTCATCAATAGTTACATTATCTCCATCCATAACAATGGCAGGACAGCCTAATTTCTTAATGCAAACACGACAAGCTGTGCACTTATCTGTTATCTTGCATTTTTTCTTAGACTTAACAATTGAGATGCATGGTGATTTAAAGATAATGGCTTTTACACCTTTAACAGATGCACAATCATTTACAGCGTCAACAGAGGCTTTTAAATCTAATGGGTCAACTGTGACAATCTTTTTAACACCTAAGCCTTCTAATACTTTTTCAATGTTAACTTTATCTACAAAGTTACCCATTAAATTAAAACCAGTACCAGGATGAGGCTGATGACCTGTCATAGCTGTTGTTGAATTATCTAAAATACAAATAATTACATTAGCTTCGTTATATACGGCATTAACAACACCTGTAAGACCAGAGGCAAAGAAGGTTGAATCACCGATAAAAGCAAAAGATGTAGCCTCAGGATCTACAAAGTTAAAGCCCTGAGACATAGTAACGCCAGCACCCATGCATAAACAGGTATCAACCATATCTAATGGTTTAGCATTACCTAAGGTATAACAACCAATGTCACCACAGAAGTAAGCCTTCTTCTTTTTCATGGCAACTTTTACAGCATAAAAAGAAGCTCTATGAGGACAACCTGCGCATAGCACCGGAGGACGCAACGGAAGATTAGGTGCATCTGTTACAAAATCGATAGCTGATGTCTCTTTAATACCTAAAAATGCAGATAATATTTTTGAAACAGAAGCTACTGAATTCTCACCACTGTAAGGTACATGTCCTGTTGTTTTACCAAATACTTTTAAAGATAAATGATGTTTTCCAACTAATCTTAAAACTTCATTTTCAAGATAAGGACTTAACTCTTCAATACAGATAACATCATCAATGCTATCTAAAGCTTTTAATAAAAAATCCTCAGGCAATGGATGCGGAGTGCCTACCTGAATTAGACAAACATCATCTTTATCATATAGATATTCTTTTGTGTATGCGAAACTATCACCTGTAGCAATTACAGCCTTTCTTGATTTTGGCTTTGCGTTAATTACAGAATTGAATTTATAGTTTGAAAAGTCCTTACCAATTTCTACATTTCTGTTTTCTATCATTGCATGATTTGCAAAGGATAGTTTAGGAAAGATTACCCATTTTGAGCTATCTTTTATAAAACCTTCATAAGGTTTAACTTGATAATTCTCATTTACTTCAATTGAAGCATAAGCATGACATACTCGAGTAGTAGGTCTTAAAATAACTGGAGTGTGATACTTCTCTGAATAATCAAAGGCATCTTGTACCATAGAAAAAGCTTGTTCAGGAGAAGCGGGATCAAACACAGGAATTCTGCAGAAATTAGCAAACATTCTTGTGTCTTGCTCTGTCTGAGATGAGATAGGACCAGGATCGTCAGCCACAACAACTACTAAGCCACCTTTTACTCCAACATATGCAAGAGACATTAAAGGGTCTGCTGCTACATTTAGACCGACCTGCTTCATAGTTACTAAAGCGCGAGCACCTGAATAAGCGGCACTAGCAGCAACTTCCATTGCAGCCTTTTCATTTACAGACCATTCAAGATGAACGTTGTCATGAGGAACGTGAAAGATTGTCTCAATAATTTCTGTTGATGGTGTGCCAGGATAACCTGCGACTACTTTTACACCAGCAGATAAGGCTCCTAATGCAATAGCACCATTGCCCATTACGTATTCTTTTTTCATATTATCTTGCAAGCAAATGATTGTGTAACCTGTGTTAGTTACGTCTATATTAGTATTAGTTTGTTATCTATCATATAACATGTAATGACAGAGTGCATTTTTGGAAGGATTACTTAAATTTGCGCAATTAAAGAGCATATTTAAGCTATAAATGAAGAAGAATTATGTAAAGAATTGGCTCTTCGTGCATAACTATGGGTAAATAATTAAAAGTAGAGCACGATAAA
>CAZEXR010000180.1:0-4074 GCA_964516675.1 uncultured Enterobacterales bacterium
AACCTATGAGTAGATCTAGGTTTTATTCAACTTTCCATGTGGGAAAGTCGAGTAATCAATAATTATATAAAATAGTTCTTTATGCAAAAAACAAATGCACGGTTTTAGTAAAGTGTGATTGACTTGTAATTTAGTAAAAATATTTTTATCGTATTTTGTTTTTATATGCTGTTTTATGTGTATGATGTCAAAAATTCCTTATTAAGGATGATAAAAATGAACAAAGATACAGAGTAAAAAAACACACTAGCTAATGATAAATTAGCTTCAGAGCTTGGTGTAAAAACAGCATCTCCTGAAGATAACTCAATACAAGATTTTACTTTTTTTAAGGAAAACGTATTAAGCCGTTGTATAGAACTTCATGTAAAAAACACCATGGAAGATCTTTTCAAGGAATATTTACACGAGTTAAAAGTAATTTAAGTTAGTATTTTGTTTTCAACTATGTGAATATTCACAATATTTCATATAACTCTTTAATCTATGCTTAAAGCAAATATGCATTTTTAAAGGGATATATATTATGTCTAAGCATCTCTCAAATCTTCTTAGAATATCTTTGTTTTCTCTATCTTTGGTCTGTGTTCTGCCTTCTTGCCAGAATACGAGCTCCATAAAAGAAGAACTTTCAAATATTTCTGTATTGGTTAATTATTCAAGAACACGTAATCCTCAAAATCTTGTTAAAAGTTTTAAACTCTCTGACACAAGCTCCTATGAAAAAGAGCAAATGTTTATGCAAAGTCTTTATAAAACCTCTCCTGATAACCTAAAGAACTTAGTTGTTGTAATCGGTGGCTTTACAGATGGTACATCAGGCTATGCATATAAAATCTTCGATGCATTACCTCAAGCTATCAAAGATAAATTTGATATTTACTATCGAGAGCATGATGAGAATTTATCAGTGTCTTTGTTAGTAGATATCTACGATAAAGCAAATAAAAAGGTGATTTTAATTGGGCATAGTTGGGGGGGGGATTGTGCTATTTCAAATGTAGCAAGTAAAACTTCAAATCATATAGATTACATCATTACTCTTGATCCTGTAAGTAAACATCTTCTTGATAGAAAACTTACTAATGTATCACATTGGACTAATATCTATGTCGATTACAGTACAGCACCAAAAGAGGATCTAACCAACTTAGTAGCTCGTATTGGATCTCCTTGGATGGAAAACCCTAATGCAGATGAAAACATAAAGGCAACAGGTATTATTACTCATGATGATCCTTTAGGAATGCTTAATTTATATGGATTACAAGGTTTATTAGAATATTTTGAGAAATTGTAACAAGTAAATTTTCTGAATATTATATTAACTCTTATCTAAATCAAATATTTGGGAAATCTGAAATTTCAGTTTATAATTTATCGGTCATTTTTTGTGACAGTGTACGTAAAATATAATTATTCACTGAGATTTATTATGAAAAAATCATTACTTGCTTTGACTCTTGCATGTGTTGGAACTAGTGCAATTGCTACAACCGTATATGACAAAGATGGCACTACCTTTACAGTAGATGCTCGTATTCATTTAGTTTACTATTCAGGAAATAATGACGGCATTATGGGCCAAACAGCTGGTGACCATGATGCTTCATTACAGAACTCTACTCGCTTTGGCTTTGGTGGAACCACTGATGTTGGGTTTGCTAAACTAATCGGTTATACCCAATGGGACATGGCTGACAGTAAGAAGTTTGGTGAAAATATATACGCTCGTGATCAATTTGTAGGTGTTGATTTTAAGCAATATGGTTCTATAACAGCAGGTAGATATCGTCCTGCAATGTTATATGTAACAGCTCCAACTTATATTTACGAAGATTACACTTGTTCTGCACAGTTCTATAACGATGAACGTAACACAGGTCACATCGATTATGCTTTCTCAAAAGATGGTTTTGATTTTAAACTGGGCTATGTTACTGCAGTTGATGCTTACACCATGGAACACTCATATAGAGCTGATGGTAAGTACGATATCGAAGGCGGTCTAGGTGGTGCTGTAGGTTATACAACTGATGATGATGTTTTATTCGGACCAATAAGTGTCAGAGCAGGTTATGAATACATCAAAGGTCAGGATGATTACAGCAATGCATTAAAAGATGCGAAAACTTTTGCCTTTGGCGCTTCATGGGGTAATCTAAACTCAGGCTTTTATACTGCTGCAATGTATAACCAAAGAGATTACTCATACAATAAAGGTCATGGCAATAAGTTCCGTTCTGCTGTAAATCCTGATGATTTGACCGTGAAAGGATTTGAATACGCTATTGCTTATTCTTTAGACTGCGGTGTTTCTTTTAGAACAGGATTTGCAAATCTTGAGTATAAGACAAATGGTGTAAAAGCAGAGATTAAGAATATTCCTGCATACGTAAACTACCAGGTAACACCAAACTTTAATGTATGGGTAGAAGGTCGTTTTAACGTATCTAATACAGAACAGATTAAGCTCGCTAGAACCTACTTTAAGACCTCATATCTATCTGATAAGGCTTGTGGAACAATTGGTGCTAACTACAACTTCTAAAAATTAACTAATCTTATATGAAGTCCTAAAAGTTCTACAATTAAATTTCTAGTTTATTTTGGGACTTTTTTTCTTTTAAATTTACCTATTTTATTTGTCAGTTATTAACATAAAAAAAGCTGTCATGATATAATTTTTAGTATTCAAATTGTTTAATAATATTGAGGATTGAAAATGCGTATTATCCTATTAGGACCACCAGGCGCTGGCAAGGGCACACAGGCTAAGAACTTAACTAAGGCTTTTAATATTCCACAGATCTCAACTGGTGATATGTTAAGAGCTGCTATTAAGGCTGGTACTGAGTTAGGTCTACAGGCTAAGGCTGTTATGGATGCAGGTAAGCTAGTATCAGATGAGATTATTCTTGGTTTAGTTAAGGAGCGTATTGCTCAGTCTGACTGCAAGAATGGTTTCCTATTTGATGGTTTCCCTCGTACAATTCCTCAAGCTCAGTCATTAGTAGATAATGGTATCGTAATCGATGCTGTTGTTGAGTTACAGGTTCCAGATGAGAAGATTGTTAATCGTATGTCTGGCCGTCGTGTTCACTTAGCTTCAGGCAGAACTTATCACATTGTTTACAATCCTCCAAAGGTTGAAGGCAAAGATGATGTAACAGGTGAAGATCTTGTTATTCGTCCAGATGATGAAGAAAACACAGTACGTAATCGTTTAGAAGTTTACCATGCTCAGACAGAGCCTCTAGTAGCTTTCTATAAGGAATTATCTAAGACAGCTCCAACTAAATATTTTGCTGTTGATGGTAACCGTGATGTTAAGGTAATTTCTGACGAAATTATCTCTACTTTAAAGAACTAGTTTTATGTTTAAACGCATCTACCTAACAACTGCTATAACCTTAGCTTTAGCATCTACTTCTTCATTTGCTTTAGCTACCGAAGAGGGCAATGTTAAAATTAAGGATACTGTTACTTCAAGAACAGTTACTGACGTTGAAGCTGTTGCCGAAACTGATGCGACTGCAGATGTAGAACAGTTATTTCCTGCATCTTATGAAGTAGTAAAATCAGGTCATTCAAATGATCCTGTGTTACCTTGTCCTTTTGGTTGGTCAGTACAACCAAATCCAAGCGTAGACAATTCTTTGAGCTATGTTGATGCTGATGGTCAGTTGTCTGTTAGTGTAACTGATCTTAGTACAACAGCTGTTGCTAATACTACAGCAGAAGCTTACGCAAGAGTTGCTGCTGAGCAAATGGATTGCAAAATTCCAACCCGTTCAAATTTAATTGAAGATGGTTGGTCTTTTGATTGCGAAAAAGAGAAGGTTGAAGCTATAGTTTATGGTGATGCTGGTGAACTTGCACTACTTGCAATTTCTGGCAGAAATGCAGATACAGAAGCAAAGTTAGAAGAGTTTATTAAGTTTTTAGCATTAGAAGCTAGAAAGTAACAATAAAGTTTAGATAAAACAATCATGAGAAGCAGGATTTGTATTTAAGTCCTGCTTTTTTTTATTGTGCTTTTGATGAAGTTGTCAAGATAATGATATTTCTTAA
>CAZEXR010000181.1:0-4049 GCA_964516675.1 uncultured Enterobacterales bacterium
AGGAGCTTATTTGCTCATCCACTAAAAAAATTTTGAAGTATATTGACAGATACCGCTATTAAAAAAATAGTCAGCAAGCTCATATTTAGTTCGTTTTGCACTGATATTTGAGATAGTTACGGAAGTAGCTTTCAATGATTGAAAATAGCTATAAATCTTTTTTAGAGATTTTAAATAAAAAAAACTTCATCAGATTTGTTTCTAATGAAGTTTTATGTAAAATTTAATTTTATATCAATTAGATATTCTTAATTAACTCGTCACCAAATTCGCTGGTAGTTAGAGTTGTAGCACCGTCCATTAGACCAGCAAAATCAGAAGTTACTCGCTTTGAAGTAATTGATTTTTCCATTGAAGAAACAATTAAATCAGCAGCTTCTTCCCATCCCATATAGCGAAGCATTAACTCTGCAGATAGGATAATTGAGCCTGGATTTGCTTTACCAGTACCAGCAATAGTAGGAGCTGTACCATGAGTTGCCTCAAAAATTGCGCTATCACGGCCAATGTTTGCACCTGGAGCAATACCAATGCCACCAACTTCAGCAGCTAGTGCATCAGAAATATAGTCACCATTTAGGTTCATTGCACAAACTACATCATAGTCTTGTGGATATAAAAGAATATTCTGTAAGAATGCATCTGCAATACAATCTTTAACTACGATAGTATTGCCATTCTTAGGATTCTTAAAGCTTACTACGCCCTTTTCATCCTTAGTTGCACCATATTTATGTTCAGCTAACTTGTAGCCCCAGTTCTTAAAGGCACCTTCAGTGAACTTCATGATGTTGCCCTTATGAACAATGGTAACTGACTTACGATTATGGTCAATTGCATACTCAATAGCAGCTTGAATTAAGCGTTCAGTACCAGCCTTTGACATTGGTTTAACACCAATACCGCAGTTTTCAGTGAAACGAATCTTCTTTACACCCATTTCATTTTCTAGGAAGTTAATAAGTTTCTTAGCCTCTGCTGAATTTGCTTCCCACTCAATACCAGCGTAAATATCTTCGGCATTTTCACGGAAAATAACTGTATCAACAAGCTCTGGGTGTTTAACAGGAGAAGGAACGCCTTTAAAATAACGAACAGGACGCAAACAGATGTATAAATCAAGAGTCTGACGAAGAGAAACATTTAAAGAACGAATACCACCGCCTACAGGAGTAGTTAGAGGTCCTTTAATTGCAACATGATATTTTTTGATAAAGTCATAAGTTTCATCAGGTAACCATGTATTGTCACCATAAACTTCAACAGATCTGCCACCGGCATAGATTTCCATCCAAGAAATTTTCTTTTCACCGTTGTAAGCTTTTGCTACAGCTGCATCAACAACTTTTTGCATAACAGGTGTGATATCAGCACCAATACCATCGCCACGAATAAAAGGAACGATAGGATTTGCAGGAACCTTTAACTTGCCATTAGCATCTATATCGATTGCCATGCCTTCTGCAGGAATTACAACTTTACTCATAAACATCAATTACTCCGAACTATAAGTTTAATAACTTTTCTTTTTGCCATTGTAACAAATAAGCGACGTTCCGATAGCACTGAAAAGTATTTATAAAAAAAATACTTTTTTAGTGCAGATTAACGCGATCTATACCTCAATTTCTAACAAAAAAATGACAAAATCTGTTAAAATTAACACCTATTGGAGAACAAAGATGTCAGTTAGATTTAAGCCTTATGCAACTGTTGCTCTTATTATCGAGCACAATGGCAAATACCTTATTGTTGAAGAATATAATGAAGATCAGGATAACCGTTTAGTTTTTGGTAATCCTTGTGGTCATATCGATGGTAAAGAAACTATCGAGCAAGCTGCAATTCGTGAAGGTCACGAAGAAACAGGTTGTGATATTGAGCTATTAAGCTTAGTTTCAATCAATGATTATGTTAAAGAAAACGAAACAATTTATCGTTTCTGTTTTGAAGCAAAACTAAAGACAATTCCTGCATCACTGCAAGCTGACGATCCTGACAACGAGATTTTAGCTGTTAAGTGGTATACCAAAGAACAGATTATGTCAGGTAAAGATTGTTGGCGTACTCGTTTAGTAGGTCAAAACTTTGAAGACTACTTTAACGGTAATAGGTACCCTCTTTCTCTAATCAGAAGTATTCATCCTTAATAAAGAGTTGTAAATGGAATTTGATTCACGTATTCCCTATGAACAGCTTGCTGGAAAGCATGTTGTTCTAGGACTATCTGGTGGTGTTGATTCATCAGTTAGTGCTGCTTTACTAAAGCAAAATGGAATGAAAGTAACCGCTCTTTTCATGAAAAATTGGGAAGAAGACGATAACGATTCATATTGTGCAGCTGCTCAAGATAGAGAAGATGCACAAAAAGTATGTGACAAACTTGGTATTGAGCTTAAGACAATTAACTTTGCGGCTGAATACTGGGATAACGTTTTTGAGATATTCTTATCTGAATATAAAGCAGGTCGTACACCAAATCCTGATATTCTTTGCAACAAAGAAATTAAGTTTAAAGCATTTATGGAATATGCAACAAAAGTTCTAAATGCTGATTTCATTGCAACAGGTCACTACTGCCAAAGAAGTTTTAATACTCCAAGAGCTCATTTATTGCGTGGTTTTGATAAAAATAAAGACCAAAGTTATTTTTTACATGCAATCGGTCAGAATATTCTTGAGCGTGTTTTATTCCCTGTGGGCGATATTGAAAAACCTGAAGTTAGAAAGATTGCAGATTCTTTAGGATTAGCAACAGCTAAGAAAAAAGATTCTACAGGCATCTGCTTTATTGGTGAAAAACGATTCCATGAGTTCTTATCTAAGTACATTCCAGCGCAACCTGGTAACATCAGAACAGTTGATGGAAAGATTGTAGGCAAGCATGACGGTCTTATGTACGCAACTATTGGCCAAAGAAAAGGTCTTAATATCGGCGGAACAAAGGATGGCAATGGAAAACCTTGGTATGTAGTTGAAAAAGACGTTAAAAATAACGAACTTGTTGTTGCAGAAGGCAATGATGATAAAGAGCTATATTCAAATGGACTATATGCTATTCAAGAGAGTTGGATTATTGATTGTCCTACCCTTCCATTTGAGTGCACTTGTAAAATTCGTTACCGTCAACCCGATCAAGAATGTACAATCTACCGTGACGGTGAGAATGGTTTGAGAGTAATGTTTAAAAATCCAGTAGCAGCCGTAGCTCCAGGTCAGTCAGTTGTGTTCTATAAAGACCGAGACTGTCTAGGTGGCGCTGTTATTGATAAACATATCAAAGAGTAATATTTATGGCAGACATTAAATCAGAAAGCATCGCACTTGCAGCTTTATTTCAGTGCTGTACACAAATTCAAAGAGTAGCATCAACAGGTTACTTTGATGATAACTCTGTAGCTTGTGTATTGCGTGCATTGTTAGTTACCGATCCTAAGACAATCGAAGATATCTACAATCCAAAAGATTTATCGGTAGGCTTCAAGCAGATAAAAGAAAGCTTTGGTAGAACTGATTTATCAAAAACCGAAGAAACTATCTCTATTACAAAGATGGCTTTAAAGTTAATTACTCTTGCACATAACATTGAAAAGAATTCTAGAATTTTTAATAGATTATCAGATGAAATAGATGGACTAAAAAGAGCAATTACAACAGAACATCCTGATTTCTTTGATGGAAAAACAACTGTTGTTACAGATGCTCAAAATATTCATTTATTTGGTGCTTTATATCAATCTATTATTAGCCCTAACTTTGCAAAGCTTCTAATTTATGGTGAAGAACGTAATCTAAAATTAGTTGAAAACCAAGAAAGAATTAGAGCTCTTCTCTTAGCAGGTGTTAGAGCCGTGATTTTATGGAGACAGGTAGGAGGCAGACGCCGATTCCTTGTTTTCCGTCGAAAAGCAATTTTACAGTATGCAATTGAGCATATTTAAACAGTTTCATTTAATTTAATGAGGATCAAAATGGAATTATCATCATTATCAGCTATTTCACCATTAGATGGTCGTTACCAAGAAAAAGTCGAAAGCTTACGTAATATA
>CAZEXR010000182.1:0-4036 GCA_964516675.1 uncultured Enterobacterales bacterium
TGAGAAAATTTTGGTCATTATTTGAGAGCAGTAACACCTTGTTGCTAATAACAGATATCAAAGAAGCAATAACGTATCTACCATTAGAGATAACTCTTTATCTTTAGGTGTTAAATCCTTAGTGGATTTAAATAATGAGAATACCTTTAAGTTATTTGTATCAGGTAATCTTGGTATCAACGATATGAAGGTTCAAAAGTCTTTTGCCTATAAGAACACTCTATCCTCTTCTAAATCTCACTTTACCGCTTTTAACTCTAGCTTTGATTTAGGTCTTAGCTATGATGTTGTTTTAGGTAGTGTTACCTTATCTCCTAAAGCTGATGTTCAATACAGTATGTTCTATCAGCCTAAGGTTTCTGAAAAAGGTGAAGATTCTAGCTTAAATATCGATTCAAGCCTATTTAACTCTTTAAGAGTTGGTATTGGTTTAGATATCTTAACTGATAAGTATGCTTTAACTAAGTCTTCTACCTATCAAACTGCTTTTGGTATTGCTTATCATAAAGAGCTTTTATCTCGTGCAGGTAGCTTTAACGCAAGCTTTAGAAATGCCCCTAACTCAGAATTTAACCATGAGGTGGATTTCTTAGGTAAAGATAGCCTTGATATCAATGGTAAATTCTCTATCTATGCAACTAATGATAAGTGCTTCTCTATCAATGCTGGTACTCAGTTATACAGAGGTAATGGTCATAACTTCTATGGAAGATTGGATTACAACTTTAAGTTTTAAATGAAACACGTCAGTTAAACAAAATCGAACTGACGTGTTTATTGTATAGACTTCTTAGAACTATCTGCTTGAGAAATGAGAAGCGTGTGATGCATGTGAAGCATGTGAAGAATGAGAGAAATGACCTGCAAATTTTCCAATCTTACTTGATGCTTTTTGTAAAATTAGATTTTGCATCTTCTCTTGTGATACCTGATTCTGAATGATGTTCTGACCATTTGTTTGACTAATGATATCAGAGCAAAAGCCAGAAGTCGCAAAAAAAGCAGCAATAACTGCTGTTAACAACTTTTTCATGGATTATGATCTCCGTTTACTTGAAAAAAATACTACAGGTTATCTGTAGTAAAGCTTATTATATTTCTGCTGTGATGAACCATATTGGACGCAAAGAAACCAGCACAAAGCCCCTTGGCCTTACAGTTTTCACATTCAGAAATATAAATATCTTTCCACTCAGAGATAGATTGCACTGCAAACTCTCTTATCTGATGTGGTAAAACACACAATTGAGCATTATAAATATAAGGAACAAGTCCTCTATCATTTAAAAGAAGAACTGCCTCTTTTAGCTCATCTGAATAATCAAAAGGATCAATCCATAATTTTTCAAAATTTTCTCTTGCAAGACCCTCAAATTCCATTTGCATAAAAGCAACTTGACTTACAAAGGGAAAATTATGGTAAATATAATCAGATAAATTTGGTAATCTTTTATAGTTTTGTTTCATCACAACAACTCTTATACCAACTTTTATTCCAAATAAAGCTAAATTGTATAATCCCTGAACAGACTTATAAAAAGTTTTTGCTCCGACAATATCATTGTGAATAGATGCAATATCAGAAAAAATAGGGACATCAACTTGTAAATCTTTTAATCCACACAAAGCCAATTTCTCTGCATATGCTTTATTGGCAAACAATACTCCGTTTGAAAGAATAGTAATAGCGGTATTTTTGCAACGTTTTCTTAGTGCTTTTAAAATTACGAAAAGATCGTCTCCAATAACAGTTGGTTCACCACCTGAAATTCCTATTTCTTTACTATTCTTATCAATTAAAGATATTAGCTTTAAATTAAAATTTAATCTGCTATTTTCATGCTCAATTGGAGGCTGTGGACACATGATGCACCTATGGTTGCATTTCTCTGTTGCTAAAATAACATTCTGTTTTGCATTTATTTCATATACAAAAGAAATCAAACCATTTTGATCTACCGTTACGACATCACCTTCATGAAACAGCTCTAAATCATTAGAGACCAAAACAGGTTTATTTGAGCAAACCTTTGATTTATCGTCAGTAATAATTGCTGCATATTTGGAGGAAGAAATATTTTCCCTTGTGACTAAAATGACGTCTTTTGCTGAAAAAAAAGATTTTTTTAAGCTTATTCTTCCTAGGATTTGAGAAGATAAATTTTTTGAAGTACAAACTAATTGTTTCATTTTTATTTACCTTATCCAAGACCAAAAAATTCTATTGATATCAGGATCGTGTTTTTCAATAAGATCTAGTAAATACTTAATAATGGCCTTTGTTCTTTTACACATTTCATTTGTAGATCTAAGTCCAACCATATCTCCTTGCTCTGAAGTATTGCGAACAGGATCTGCACCACAATATTGTTGATATGGACAATAAGAGCATCCGGGAAGACATTCAGTACATGAATTAGAAGTTACATCATGCATTAGTTTGCCATTAAACATCGATTGATAAGAATCTTTATTAACATTGCCAAGTCTAAACGTGTAGTTTTTAAATCTTGCCATCATTCTTGCTTCATCTGACACGTAAACACTGCCATCATAATCATACATTGCACAAGCAATACCTGCACCAGCAGGAGACTGCAAATCAACAAATCCTGTTGCAAAAGGAGTAAGAATTCGTCTTAATAATAACGAAGCAAAACCTTCAACAAAGTAGCAACCATCTTTATTTAATTTAAGTATGTATTCAAATCCTTGTTTGTAGTTTTCTAAAAACTCGTCTACGGTATAGGAAATCTTTTCTCTTCTTTGTTTTGCAAAACCATA
This sequence comes from uncultured Enterobacterales bacterium, assembly GCA_964516675.1. Classification (GTDB taxonomy): domain Bacteria; phylum Pseudomonadota; class Gammaproteobacteria; order Enterobacterales; family Succinivibrionaceae; genus Succinivibrio. Next base: position 2,785 of record CAZEXR010000182.1, read on the forward strand.
AGGATTTAAAGATCTAAAGAAAATACAGCTAAACCCTAATCTTCTATATTCATCAACAATTTCTTTAAAATAACCTAAACTGTATCTAGAGGTTGTCATTAAAGCACTGACACATTCTTTATCTTTCCAAACATCTCTAACAAGCTTTAATTGCTTTTCAAACTGACTAATATAGTTTTCTCCATTTTGAAGAGGACGATTTACATTGTTGATAAAATCAGGTCCATCAAGAGATGTAGAAATATAGCAATGATGCTTTTTTAAGAATATGATTTGTTCTTTTTTTAACAAAGTTAAATTAGTACAGATTACAAATTCTAAATCTTTTCGTTTAATTGCATTTTTAAATTCAGCTTCCTCAATTAAGTACTTAACCATATTAAATGAACAACAAGGTTCTCCACCTTGAAATTCAATTTTAATGCTTTCAGATGGTGATTCAAAAATTGTTTTAATAACATTCTTGGCTGTGGACTTTGTCATTTCACAAGAATGGTCATCAACATTTTTTCTTGCTACCTGACAATAAATGCAATTAGAATTACATCTTAATGTTGGCACAACCATATGCAATGTCGTAAAGTTATTTAAGATACTTTTTTTAGTTCTATATTTTGTAGCAAGCATCTTTACAACATTTTCAATATTTTTTGATTCAGAAATGATTTGTTTACTTAATAAGTCAAAATAAGCATCTTCAGTATCAAGTAATTCTTTATGAATAAACTTATTGAACATTTCATTTGATAAAAAAAGATATTCGCCGACTGCATTAGAAACAAATACTCTATTATTATCAAATCGTTCAAAATTAAATGGCAGAAACTGATATGTCATTATTTGTTCATAGGCTTAAAAGCTTGCTCCACTATAAGATTTCTTACACTACCAAATTCTTTAGAAATGTTTATCCTTTCTTGCTGATCGATTAGATCATTACAAAACTGTTTAGCAACAATTTCATTGATAGCATTACCTTCTTTATTTTCAATAAAAACATCAACTATATTTAAATCTGATTCAGAAGGTTGCTGCTTTAAAAAATAGTTATCTAAATATTTATAGCAAGTTGAATTAATTGCTTTTAGACAATATATATCTGTATAAATTGAAATTTTTAAACAATTTTCAGAAATATAAAAGAGAGGAAATCTAAAATTGGCACACATACTTTTTCACTTTATATTTAATAATTCTATAACTCTAGTTTCCCACATAAAAATTAGAAACAAACCTTGATGTACTCATAGGT
>CAZEXR010000183.1:0-3982 GCA_964516675.1 uncultured Enterobacterales bacterium
AAAATTTCTGTTCCATATATTTTCCTTATAGTCCTATCACTGGTGCATAACCTTGCTGTACAGTATCTGGATATTGTGGTGATACACCTTTAATACCATTACCTATGAACAGTGTGGTTTCACTAGTTTTTAGTTTTAATAGAGCTCCTGTAGATGCTAAAAGAACAGGAGACTTAAAAGGGGAGTTAATGAGTCCACGGATACTGCCGTGTTTTCCAAAATATGTCTCAGTTTTATAAAAAGAGTTGCTTGTATCAAGAGGCACTCCTTTTAATGAGCTAACTGCAAGAGTTTCATACATTTGATTTTGAGTTTTGGATACATCAACTTCATCAATTGTATTTACGGAGAATTTACCAAGTCCAATTGAACTATCTCTACCAAAACCGTATGTACCAATATCATTCAAAACTGTTTTTAGATTATCAAGAGAGAATCTATCAGTATCTAAAACAATATAGATATCAAGTAACGCATTATCACTGTAATGAGTAAGCGTGGTTTCATAAGGAGTAAATGGTGCAACTCCTGTTGTTTGGGTAAGACGATTTAAAGTATTATGTACTTGAATGTTTTTCATTAAAGAAATGACTTTCTCGTTACATAAATCTTTATCAGATTTTGCAAACTTAAACCAATTAGGTAACTCTTCATGAATTGACTCAAGCGGGATCCACTTTAGTTTTTTAACTATTTTTCTATCCGTTTTTTCGTCAATATTCATCATGCTATTAGGCATAGTAGCTAGCGGAATATGTCCTTTAGGAAAGGCGTCTGAAATAACCAAAAAAGGTTTTTGGTCCTCATATCCTTCAAGTAACTTAGTTAAAGTTTCAGAGCCAAATCGGTCACGAATGGCACAACAAAGCTGACCAAACAATTGAGTTCCACCCAAGGCAGATCCCATTGCAGTCAAAACCTCTATTTCAAGACGAAATGTTTTCATGTTTTACACCTTTATTTTTCAAAAGGCTTTACACTGTCAAACAAAGCCTGATAATCCTCGCCTGATACCTTTACGTTCTCAAATGCAATTTTTCCGTATCCACGTGAGCCTGAACCACCTAATGCATCAAGCATTAGTAATTGCATACAAACAAATACGCTATTTAATAGTTCATCTTTATTATCTGTGTCTAATACTTTCAATGATAAGTTGAAGTTAAACTTAGCACCTGCTGGCACGCGTTCACTAAAACGAGGATTCTTTGCAGTACCTGAAATTCTGTCAATGGTATTTTCGCTCTTGACCTCTGTTAATGATAAAGCTCTTTCTAAAGCCATTTTTTCCCATTCTTTATTAAGAGAGCAATCCCAAAATGATAAACGACCTGGTACTAGATCTCCTAGGTTTTCAAGATCCATCTTAGTGTCTCCAGAAATACCAAAAAGCTTTAATACAGATACAACATCTTTGTTGTCTTTATTATTTTCATAATCTTTAATTGATAAAGGTTCTGCTTGAACACAGCCACTACGCCACTCTAAAAGACTACGCATTTTGCCTTTAAGGCTTGAGCCTGGAATATAAGGTTTCTGAGAGATTGGGTTTTTGATAATAGGGTTATCAATACCGCCAATGTGCATTTCTGTGTCGCCGCTACCAATATGTAAACCACTTACACAAACTAATGTTGCTTCAATCTTGAGAATGTCTACTAATTTACTCATTTTTAAATCCTTTATAAAATTTGTTCTCTACTTAATCTAGTGTTAGCTTATTTTTCTAAAGCTTTTCTAAATCCAATGAATGCTTCAAAGAAGAGCTTTGCTTGCTTTAGTGTTACTGGATTTTTAACTTCTGAAATTAAAGTTACTAATAAATCTTTAAACTCAGAGGTAACAAGTTGACGACCAGAGGCATATGACACTTTTGCTTTTAGCATTTGGATATAAGGTGCAACTTCTTCAAATTTTTCAGCAGGGTTATCTGCAAAAGTAACTCGATTTTCCCAAAGAACAAGCTCGTCATAAAATTTGCGAATTTGACTAACTTTATTTTTATCTTTGCTTGCAGAGCACATTTTAGCTGCGTCTTCTGCAACAGTTGAAAACAAATTAGGGCTGATTTTTGTCCCTAATTGGATCTGATTTAATACATCATTGCTCATAGATATCATCCTTATTATTGTCTAATTTTGTAGAATAAATTTGTAAGTGGAATTCTGAAGTTGCCGCGTAATTTATCAATAGCATCACTTACAGTTTTAATTACTTCTAATTGTTGTTCTTTAGTCTTTTTATTTGCACCTTTGAGTCTCTCTAAAGCTCGAGCTGTTTTGTAGTACAAGCGACTACGCCAGATGCTAGCCTCAGGTGAACCTTCTATTTCTTTTTGAGATAAGTCTGCTATTTCAAATAAGCTATAAATATAGCTACTTGATAGAACTTCTTCTTTCAAAAGACTATCAAATGTTTTTTCTATACTATAGATTTCATTGATATCAGACCATTTAACCGTTCTACCAAAAATGGTGACTGCATTTTTATCTCTATCAATAGCTTTTGCTTCATCTAATGCGTCTTCAGAAAATTGAGCCATGGTTTTAACAGGAGTATCAGATTTAACTGTACTCATACCAACAGAGAAATGTACATCCTTATTTTCGGCTACATAAGCTTTGAAAGCCTCATGCATTTTTTGACCTAAAAATTGAGTATTGTTCCATGGTCCGATGAAGAAGAAGTCATCACCACCTGCAAATACCGTATAGATTTCTGGAAAATCTTTTTTACAGAGGTAAGGTACATATACAGTAAAGAACGCGTTAATCTGTCTTGACATGGATGCTACTTTAGCAAAGCTTAAAGAGCGGTTACCATCATTGCAAAGACCATTCTGGAAAATCTTTCCTAAATTATCGATATCACCTTTAAGTACAGTTAATGCTTTTATACCTTGTTTTTTTCCAGATTCATTTTTTGTGACATCTCTTGATGCAAGATAAGAAAAACTCTTAATCATGTTTTTATAGATCTGTTCTCCATCTTCATCAAACAAGTCTTCATGAGTTTCCAAGTTTGAATATCTTGGTACATACCCATTGATTTGTCGACGTGCTGTGCCATGGAAGAGAATTTCATTTTTTTTACTAGGCATTGAGTAATCCCAACAACGTCGTAGACCGCCTTGTGCCACAAGTAAAGATAGTTCTTTATCAAGATTATCAATATTAGCAAATCCAACTTTGTAACCAAATACAGGAAGAGTACATTGAAATTTTGTATTTAATACTTCATTAAGCTCTTCTGCGTAAATTATCGGCTGGTCTTGATTTTCAGTATTAAAGATCATGATGACATCATGCTCAGATACAAGATTTTTGCCTAAAGCAATTTGGTCTCTGGACATGGCGCAAGATGGAAGTTTGCCTTCATTGTCAGCGGGTAATCTTCCATTCCAAGAACAAACTTCTTTAGAAAAGTCTGATGCCATAACCTCAGGAGCATTATTATCGCTAAGGTTATATCTTTGAAGTTTTGCAACATCCATTTGTTCGTATAGCTTTTTGTTAAGCTCACGGTATTGCTTGTTAGAAAATTGAGCACAGGTTGCGCTAAGCCATTGAATACCAATACCAGCTGTTGCAAAGGTATTGTCAACAAACCATTTTTCAAATTCTGCTCTTAACGCATTAAGTTTATTAACAGTTTGCTTTGTATTTGGCGCAATGATAGTAAATTTACCTGCGGCATTCATAATCTGACTTGTAGCTGGTAATTCTAAAGTCTCTAAAACTCTTAGGGCTGCAAGCTCTGTTAATAGGGAAACGTAGAATGAACGACCACGTAAAATTTTAGCAGCTTGTTTATTTGTTTGACTGCCTTCAGAGAACACAAAGTTTTGAATTCCAAAGAAATCACCTTGTATAATTAAAAGTTTTTCGTCATCCCATGCACTGCGATCTTGAAGAGCTGCAATAGAACTATCATTATCAAGATTGTTTTCTTGATACCAACGCCATAAAGCTACAGCAAAAGC
>CAZEXR010000184.1:0-3920 GCA_964516675.1 uncultured Enterobacterales bacterium
CGTGATCCATTTAATGCTGTAATTTCATTTATATACACTCTAATTTTTGCTGAAGTGTACAGTCCGCATATTTGATCCATTAGTTTTAAATGATCCTTCTTTCATCAACTCATAGCAGTAAGCAGTCATATTGCAAAGATTGAAGTCTAGTCTCTTATTCTTCAGATTCCAAAGGAAGTGGTACTGTAAAGGTGGATACCACCCATTTCAAAAGAAGCAAGTGGTATCGTAGATTTGTAGATAGCTGATAGGTAAATTTAATTATTTTGCTTTGATTTTAGCTCTTCTACCAAAGCTCTTAAATCGTCAATATTCTTCTTAGCTGACTCTAATTCAGTCTTTAAAAAAAAATCTCAGCACTATCTTTTTCTTGAGCTGCTTTAAATGCATCTTCCTTTGCTTTAAAAATAGCCTCCAAATCATCAAAGCGTTTGCATTCTAGTGACATGGACTCATCAATTTTGGCCAAACTTTCATATTGCTTAATTGCAATGTTATCAGCTTTTGTTTTGCAGGCTGCAAATACAGCATGAACAAGCTCTCTTGCTTGCTTATCAACTAGTTCTTCTTCTGCAATATCTTCAAGTGCAATGCGACCTTGTGTCTCTTCAATGTTAATTTCGTGCAAATACTTTAAGACTGTGGCTTTAGAACCGCCTGTTTTACTTAATATCTTATTTACAGATGGTTTTATACCATCTTGTTTAAGTTTGTCATAAGCATCCTTAACACTATCTTTTGTTGCTTTTATAGCCGCCATTTTAAGACTCCAAAGTTTCTATTGAATATTTTTATCATACCACTTTGCCTTCAGCTGGTATCGTAAAAACGATACTAAAATAGATATAAGATAAAAAAACAGTACCAGTGGTACAGTAGGTAATTTAGATAAGAGACACTAAATGGCTTAAATAAGCTATTTTAGCTTTTATTGGATAATTCTAGCATTATGCTGGTATTGATGTGTTTTATGACAAATGGCGTATATATGCACTTTTATAACAATACCATACAGGTACAGCGTACTAGTATGGTATTGTAATGGTAGGGTACTTATTTAGAAAGGAATATCATCATCTAAGCCAAATCTGAACTTAAAGGTGTTTAGTTCACTTCTTAGTCGCTCATTTTCAGCTTCTATTCGAATTAGCCTTTGATAAAGACTGATGCTTTCTTTTTGAGCTACGTTAAATAGTCTTTCAGCATCGCTAACTCGTTGATTAGCTTGGTCTAGCTGTTGTTGATATTTTTTGCTATGTCTAGTCTTCATCATAAGTCCTTCTTCTAGAGCCTTCCCCTAGGGTTAATGTTCTTGAATTTGCACATAGTCTTTCTGCAATCGCTTCTGCAATTGGTGTAACTCCCATATCTTCAATCCAACAGTTCTTATCCTTTTGTGAGGTTATTATTGTGGACTTTTTGCCATAGCGGTCATTGATTAAATCAAATAACACGCTTTGTTCATCGCTGTTTGGTGCTGTTAGGCAAAAATCATCTATGATTAAAAGTGCTTTTCTCATGTAGTTCTTTCGAGCTGATTTATATTTTGCATTGCCCATCGCTTTTCGTTCTAGCAACTCACTTGCTAAATCTGAGGCGCTTATAAACAATGTAGATATTCCTTTACGGCAGGACTCTCTACCAAGTGCAGCTGCAATAAATGATTTGCCTGAACCTGATGGTCCGAGAATGATGAGATTGTCACCGGTTGTAGTCCAACTCAATGACTTAATAGTTGACATCCTTTTGGCAAAATCTGGATCTCGATTTTCATCATAAGAAATATCATTAAGCTCTGCTGGTAGTGGAATGCCTGCATTGCCGAGCAAAAACTTACGTTTGCGGTTTTCTCGTCCATCAACTTCAGCTGTTAACATAGCCAATAAAGCATCATCTAATGAAAGACTTGCTAATAACTCGTGAGACTCTGACAGTGAGGTATATTCACTACTAGCAAAGGTTAATTTTAAGGTCTTAAAAAGTTCTATAATTTGGCAATTCATATCTTATACCTCATGTGTTGGTGTTGGATCTTTATCTTGTGTTACAACAGGATCAAGTTGCGATGACTCAACAGGATCAAGTCGTGGTGACTTGTCTGGATCTTTATGTTGTAAAGAGGTTGGATCATTGCTTGAATTACCTTTGTAATTCATAAAGGTACGACCTTTACTAGTTTGTTGTTGTGCTTTCTTTTTTTTAGGCCAGGCAATAATGTCTCTATCGCCAAATAAATAAGCTTTGCCTCTCGAATATATTTCTTCAAACGAATAGATTGGATCTTTAATTAAAGACTCTGGCTTTGGATAAACTTTCCATTCTGCAGCTATTTTTGAAACACCTGCGCTAGATGATTTATGAACAAATTCATCAAAACAGCTATACCGCGAGGAATAACCACGACATAGGGTTAACAGCTTAATTGCCCTGCGAAGCTTGTCTATGTTTTGTCCGCCCTTAAGCAATTTCTTAACCATTTTATGAGTATTAACGCCTATCTTTTCAGCCCACTCAAAGATTATTGCATGAGGTATTGCTGATATTACCTCTGCAAATAACTGACCATCAGGATTAAAGCCCTCTTTAGTTGATATGCTAGGCACATCATCAAGCCTTTTATATGAGCAAATTGGACGCCCATATTCGTAAAAATTAACGGTTGAAGCACAAGTTTCAACCTGAATCTTTCTGCCTATGAGAGTTGGCCTTACGCAATATTCATGATTGTGGACTGTTATACGCGCTGTTTTAGGAACTGTGACTATATCTATATTGTTAAGGTTAAAATCCCAATTTTTGCGCTTGTATAACAATGGTTGTTCTTCTTTAAACATCTCATTTCGTGTAAGAGCAAGTCCAGCTACCTTATGATCATTGATGAAATCTAGATGTTTTAGAAGCCAATCATTCATTTCTTTGAGATTAGCAAATGGCTCTCCATCACGTATTCTCTGCTTCATACGAGAGAGCAATGTATGAGTTACAATTTTTACGTGGGCTTCAGCCGTGCCTTTCAAATTTCCTTTTCTCACCTTCATTGAAAGGATGTTTACACCGAGAAATTGGGCAAGCATTTCGTAGGTCTTTGTAAACTCACCACCATAAAGTCCGGCTCTCTTTACAGCCGCTTTGAAATTATCAATTGCAAGTGAATCTGTAACACCTCCAAAATATTTAAAGCCATTTACGATTGCTTTTGCTGAATCTATGTTGCCCTGAGATGCAATTGCCTCTACATAGCACTTTCGAGAGTAGTCGAGTACTAGTACTGCAAACTGAGCTTTTGTACCATCATTGCAAGGCAAGGTTACCCCTGTAAAATCAAACTCAGCTAAAGCTCTTATTACTCGTTGCTTTCTAAATGTTGGGCTAATGGTTGTTTTCTCATACTCACGCCACTTTCTATAAAAGTATGTCTCACCTGCTAGCATTAGATTTTCGTCTTGAGCCTTTTTACAATTTTCATCGCTGCAGTAATAGATGTCGTAAATATTTTTAATTGTCAGTTCTAGCTTGTGATTTGTGCTGCCTCCACTGTGGTCTCGGCTCTTTAGATATAAACCATAAAGTTCCTTATAGTTTGGCAACAAACAATTGTTTTGAGTTAGCTTTTTAAAGCCAGGGTTATTAGTTGGTGCGATTTTATGGTACTTTTCAAAAAACTCAGATGGAGTCATTGAGTGCACTATTTCAGGTGTTAATCCCAACTCTTTAATTTTTCTTTTCAACCTAACAGATGAACCATGGGTAAGTTTTAACTCAGGTTGTTTTAAAGCAAGTGCCGATGAGTTACTTACAAGGAACATCATTCTCTTATAAAAGAGCTCTGCTGTCATATCTTCACTTCTCATAAATATTCTCCCTTTTAAAATGCAAGAACATCTACAGTTTAGAACATGAAAAATTAGCCTATTGGTACA
>CAZEXR010000185.1:0-3917 GCA_964516675.1 uncultured Enterobacterales bacterium
CTTTCAGGTGTTAACACAAACCGTTTACTATTCATCTCTTACATCAACATGGGCTTACTAGCAGCTGTAGCTTCACTAGTTTGCGTAGCACGTTTCAATTCAGCTTCTCCAATGGCTGGTACTGGTTACGAGCTTGATGCAATCGGTTCTTGCTTCATCGGTGGTGCTTCAGCATACGGTGGTGTTGGTACTGTTGGTGGTGCTGTTATCGGTGCTATCTTCATGGGTGTTCTAAACAATGGTATGTCAATTCTAGGTATCGACGCTAACTGGCAGAAGGCTGTAAAGGGTCTAGTACTTCTAGCAGCTGTAGTAGTTGACGTTATGTCTAAGAAACGCGTAACAAACTAATATAAATTAAAAAGGTAGGGGCCTAGTGCCCCTACTTTTTTGCATATAAAAACAAAAAAAATATTAAGCATAAAAAAAATTTAAATTTATTTTCACAATATCGGGGAAAAAACAATGCGCTACTTATTAGGTGTTGATCTAGGTACATCAGGTACCAAAACAGTTCTATTTGACGAAAATGGTCAAACTCTTGCTTCAAAGACAATCGAATATCCTTTGTTACAGCCTAAGAATGGTTGGGCTGAACAAGATCCAAAATTCTGGTATGACGCTACAATTGATTCAATCAAATCAGTACTACAGACAAGTAAAGTAAATAGTGAAGATGTAGTAGCTTTATCAATTGCAGGTCAGATGCATGGTCTAGTAATGCTAGACAAGAATGGCAAAGTTTTACGTAACTCTATTCTATGGTGCGATGCTAGAACACAAAAGCAGTGTGATGAAATCACAGCATTAGTTGGTAAGCAAAGACTTATTGAAATTAACGCAAATCCAGCTTTAACAGGCTTTACTGCTCCTAAGATTCTATGGGTTCGTGAAAATGAGCCTGAAATTTATAAAGAATGTGCAACTATCCTTTTACCTAAGGATTATGTTCGCTATATGTTAACCGGCGAAAAGGCAATGGAAATTTCTGATGCTTCCGGTACTAACTTATTAGATATTACAAATCGTGTATGGTCAGATGAGATCTTAGAGAAGTTATCTATTGAGAAATCATTAATGCCTCCTATCATCGAGTCAAGTGCTATTGCAGGTCATATCACTAAAGAAATTGCTGCTTTAACTGGTCTTAAGGAAGGCACAATTGTAGCAGGTGGTGCTGGTGATAATGCTGCAGCTGCTTTAGGTACAGGCGTATGTAAAGAAGGTGATGCTTTTGTAACTTTAGGTACCTCAGGCGTTATCTTTGCTCATACTAATAAGCCTTCAATTGACCCTCTAGGTCGTGTACACACATTCTGTGCTGCGGTTAAGAATTCATGGACAGCAATGTCATGTACATTAGCAGCAGGTCTTTCTCTACGTTGGACTCGTGATGAGTTATATTCTTTTGAGAAAGATGCTGAAGCTGCTAAGGGTAACGATGTTTATAATCTAATGACAGAAAATGCTTCAAAGATTCCTGTAGGTGCTGATGGTCTAGTATACCTTCCATACCTAATGGGTGAGAGATCTCCTGTATTAGATCCAAATGCACGTGGTGTATTCTTTGGTTTAACAGCTCGTCACACAAAGTCTCACATGACACGTGCTGTTTTAGAAGGTATTACATTATCTCAGCGTCATAACCTAGATGTTCTACATCAGATGGATATCAATCCTGTAAATCTAACCGCTTGTGGTGGCGGTGCTCAGTCTCCATTCTGGCGTCAGCTTTTAGCTGATATTCTTCAGTGCAAGATTGTTACAACAACCTCTAAAGAAGGTCCAGCACTTGGTGCTGCAATTCTAGCTGGTGTTGCTGCAGGCGTATTTGAGTCTGTAGAGCAGGGCTGTGCTAAGTTAGTTAAGATGTCAGAGAAATTCTCTGATACTAATAAAGACAACGCAGCTAAGTATGATGAAGTTTATAAGATGTATTCATTCTTATATCCTACATTACGTCCTGCTTTCTCTAAGCTTGACACAATGCGTAAGAAGCTAGAAGGTGAAGCTGTTCCTAAGTTTAAGGAAGTTACAGATGTAGAGTTTGAGCGTTATGGTAAGGTTATCAGTGACGTTCCTACAGATAAGCTAATGGCTTTACTAGATAAGACTCCTGTAATTCCTGGTACAGATTACAAAGCTTCTGTAGATTACCTAGAAGATCCTGAGGTTATGAATGTACTTCAAAATCAGGTATTTGGTGGTCTTAAGATTCAGTTTGGTTACTGCAATGGCGATAACAAGGCATTAAATTGCTTAGAGTATCACCGTAACAGTGAGCTTGATATCGCAGCAACTGATGCTGTTTTAATGGTAGCTCCAATGACTGCTGTTCATGATGGCATTATTGATACAAACGATGTTGAGATGTTCTTAGTTCGCAAGGGCACTTCAGTTTTATTCTACGAAACCACTCTTCATTATGCTCCATGCGTAACAGATGGTAACAAGTGCTTCAAGATGGGTGTTGTTCTTCCTAAAGACACCAACACAGACCGTCCTGAAGGTGTAGTTAAGACTGGTGAAGCTGGTTGTCTAACTCACAACAACAAGTGGCTATATGCTCACAAGGACTCATCAGAGGCTAAGGCAAAGATTTCAACCGGTCGTTTGATTGGTAAGAACCTAAGCTTATAGTACAAATAATGGTACCCTCAAAAGAGGGTACCTTTTAATAATAAAAATTAAGCAAAAAACAAAGATTTTTAAGGAAACACGATGACAGTAACAGTTAAAACTTTAGCTAAAGCTGCTGGTGTATCACGCGGAACAGTTGATAGAGTTTTGCATAACCGTGGCTCAGTAAAAAAAGAGCTCGCACTTAAAATTAAAACTCTAGCAAAAGAATTAGGTTACGTGCCAAATCGTGCTGGACGTGCTTTATCTGGCATCCGTGAACGCTATAAAATTGGTGTACTTCTTCCTAGTATTGGTAATGCTTTTTTCGATGGTGTTATCGAAGGCATTGACAGAGCTTGTTTAGAATATGAAGAGCTTGGTGTTGATGTTATTTTAAAGAAAGTTCAAGGTTATGATGAGGAAACTCACTTATCTGCGATTGATGAATTAAAACAAAAAGGTTGTTCAGCCTTATGTTTAGCAACTCTAGATACTCCATCTGTTGCTAAAAAATTAAATGAATGTGAATCCTATGGCATTAAGATTATCCTTGTAAATTCAGATGTAAAAGATTGCAAAAGAATATGCTATGTAGGCTCAGATTACACAAAAGCAGGTAAGACCTGTGCAGGTTTATTATCTTTAATCTCTCGTTATGAGAAATTAAATATTCTTGTGGTTACGGGCTCTTATAATATGCTTGGCCACAGAATGCGTATTCAAGGCTTTATTGATGAGCTTACAAGTCTTAAAGTTAATCATGAGATTTGCGCTCAAATTGAGTCAAATGATTCTGATATTCAAGCTCAAATAAGAACTTCTCAGTATTTAAATGAACACAAAGAAATCAACTGTGTGTACGTAACAGGTGCTGGTGTTCAAGGTGTAGGCGCTGCTATTATTGCAACTGGTAGAGACGACATTATAGGTATTGCCTTTGATGATATCTATACTACAGTTGAAATGGTAAGAGCTGGTATTTATAAGTTCGTAATCTGTCAGCAACCTGATAGACAAGGTTACCACGCTGTAAAACGAGCTTATCAGGTACTATCTGGTACTGTAAATGAAGCTGCTATGTCAGACTTTTTTACAGATACAATTATTAAAATCGCTTCAAATATTAGTAGGTAGTTCTAACTTACTTTTCCTTATATCTTTAAGCAGTTTTTATAAAAAAAACTGCTTAAAATCTCAAAACTCAATAAAAAAAGACTTTTTACTAAAACAAAATATAAAGAATTACATATACAGGATCATAAGCAGCTAAAAATGACAAAATTTTAGAGCATCAA
>CAZEXR010000186.1:0-3848 GCA_964516675.1 uncultured Enterobacterales bacterium
ATCGTTAAACAACCAGGTTTTAAAAGAAAAATCTCTTAAGGACCTGGGTATGTTAAAAATAAGCAAAAACACCTTATTTTTATTCAAAATAAGGTGTTTTATCAAAACTTAAATTTTAAGCTTTTGTACTAGAATTCAGCAGTGTGAACTGTACGAGGGAATGGGATTGCATCACGAACGTTACCTACACCTGTGATGTAAACGATTAGACGTTCAAAGCCTAAACCAAAGCCTGAATGAGGTACAGAACCATAACGACGTAGGTCACGGTACCACCAGTAGTTGTCCTTGTTTAGACCAACTTCTTCCATTCTCTTATCTAGTTTTTCTAGGTTGTCCTCACGCTGAGAACCACCGATAATCTCACCGATGCCTGGAGCTAATACGTCCATAGCTGCAACCGTCTTACCATCATCGTTCTGCTTCATATAGAAAGCCTTAATATCACGAGGATAGTTCTTTACAACTACAGGAGCCTTAAAGTGTTCTTCTGCTAGATATCTTTCATGCTCTGACTGTAAGTCGATACCCCATTCAACAGGGTACTCAAATTTCTTAGTTGCTTTCTTTAGAATTTCGATTGCATCAGTGTAATCAACCTGAGCAAAATCAGAACTTACAAAGTGCTCTAAACGAGTAATTGCATCTTTATCAACACGCTGAGCGATGAAGTTCATATCATCAGCACGAGTCTCTAAAACAGTCTTAAATACATACTTTAAAAGTTTTTCAGCAGTCGCTGCACAGCCGTCTAAGTCTGTAAATGCCATTTCAGGCTCAACCATCCAGAACTCAGCTAAGTGACGAGTTGTGTTTGAGTTTTCTGCTCTGAAGGTTGGTCCAAAAGTATAAACCTTTGAGAATGCACAGGCATATGTCTCAACGTTTAACTGACCTGATACAGTCATGTATGCATGTTTACCAAAGAAATCCTTTGAGAAGTCTGTCTGACCCTTATCATCCTTTGGAATATCATTGAAATCGAAGTTGGTAACTGTGAACATTTCACCTGCACCTTCACAATCTGAAGTTGTGATAAGTGGAGTTGCTACCCACATAAAACCATTTTCCTGGAAGAATGAATGGATTGCATAGGCTACAGTATTGCGGATACGCATTACAGCGCCCATTAAATTTGTACGAGGACGTAAGTGAGCGTATTCACGTAAGTATTCTACTGTGTGACGCTTAGCAGACATTGGGTAAGTATCAGGATCTTCAACAAAGCCTGTTACAAAAACTTTATCAGCTGCAACTTCAAAAGCCTGACCTTGGCCTTCTGAAGCTTTTAGAGTACCGTCAACTACAACAGCACAACCTGTTGTTAGCTTTAATACGTCTTTCTCATAATTTTCTAGAGTATTAGGAGCGATAACCTGAACATTATCAAATCCAGAACCATCATTAACTGCTAAGAATGAAAAGCCTGCCTTTGAATCACGACGTGTACGAATCCAACCTGCTAGGGTCACTTTTTCACCTACGGCAACTTTGCCTGCTAGGATCTCTTTAGTACTTAAAAGACTCATGTTGTCTATTCCTAATTTTTTAGTTTAATTTTAAAAAGTTGATGCAATCAGGATCTAAATGTCCTGCTTTGGTCTTTACTAAGAACTGACCACGAGGATGCTTTGTATCCTTGTTAACTAATAAAGCAGGTAGCTTCTTAGTGTGTTGTTCTTCTAAAAATCTTTTTAGCTCGTGAGCTACGTTTTCGCCTGCAAATCTGCTCTCAATAGGAAGAGTAGTGCCATCTGGCATATGCAACATACCTTCAATAATAGTAATACCATGTGTTGGTACGATATTATCAACTGATGCTGTAACGTGAACACCTGTATTTTGTGCAACTCTAGTTCTTGCAAAAATTAAAAAACTTTTACCAGCTAAAACGCCGAATAGAATTACAAAGAAATACTGTAGCCATGGTTGCTGACCTGTAGCTTCTAAAACTCTAAAAGCTAAGATGATACCAATACCAGTTACGAAACCGTAGATTGTGCCAAATACAAGCTGTACCATTGCAATTCTAGGTTCAAAAGAATTTTTTCTGTAATCAGCATTAGTTAGTTGCGGCATGAATTATTCCTTTATATTGTGATCTTACATTGAAAGCAGCTTCTTCTGATTTTTCATCAGCATCAACAAATAGCATAACCTCTGCAACAGCTTGAACCTGTAGCATTGGAGTCTTTAAGCTATTTTTACTTACAGTGTAGGTTTTATTAGCAGGGACAAACACGCTAAAAGTAGTATCTCTACGATTAGGCATTAAAGTGTCATCTGGGTTGTCATAAACAGCTACTAATTTGCCGTTTACTTTAACGTTGATCTTTACCTCATCAATAGGCATAGGCTCTGAAGATGAGTGATGAACAGTATAGTCAACTTTAAAACCTTCAACATTATTCTGATTAGCAAAGCCAACAGAATCAACATTTAAGGTCATTTTTCTTGCGCCCTCTGGAAGAGAAGAGCATGCTGTTGCTAAAAGTGCTAAAGCACCTGCAACGCCAATAAGTATCTTTTTCATAAAAAATCTTTATAAATCTTTACTAACAGTAAAAAACTAGTAGAACATTATACGCTTTGACAACGTATTTTTTCAAATTCTAGCAGCTGCAAAAAGCCTTAAAATACAAATAAATTTGACTATTAGTAATTTGCACTAAAACATAGCTAATTTTATTATTCTAGCAATTTATTTTTAATGTGTTTATATATCTATACCAATTTAGTATTTCTAACAATTAGTTTGATATAAGGACAATTAAAATGACTTTTGCTTTGCGCAAGCTTGCAGCTATAAGTGCTTTTTTTAGCAAAACCTTTGCTGTTTGGGTGCTTGTTTTTGCTGCTTTTGCATATCTTTTTCCTGATAGCTTTAAATTTCTAGCAGCCTACATTTCAATTCTTTTAGGTGTTGTAATGTTTGGTATGGGCCTTACCCTTGCTCCTAGTGATTTTTCTGAAGTACTTAAACGACCAATTCAAGTGTTAATTGGTATGGTAGGCCAGTTTATAATTATGCCTGTAATAGCTTTTGCTTTGGTTTATTGTTTAGATCTTCCTGCTGAAATTGCAGCTGGTGTAATGCTTGTAGGTTGCTGTCCTGGTGGTACATCATCAAATGTAATGTCCTTTTTAGGAAAAGGTGATGTTCCTTTATCAGTGACAATTACAGCTTGTACAACTCTTTTAGCTCCTGTTGTTACTCCTGCTTTATTCTATCTATTTGCAAGTCAGTGGATTGAAATTGATCCGTATGCAATGTTTATATCTATCGTAAAAATTGTAATTCTACCTATTGTAGGTGGTGTTCTTATCAATACTTTATTTAGAAAGGTTGTATCTCAAGTGGTTGTTTGTCTTCCTATGGTTAGTGTTTTTGCAATTATCTCTATCGTAGCAGCAGTTGTTGCTGTAAGTGCTGATAGATTGGCAACTACAGGTTTACTAATCTTTGCAGTTGTTGTTTTACACAATTGCTTAGGATATTTATTTGGATATATTCTAGGCCGTGCATTTAAGTTAGGTCTAGCTCAGAAAAAGACTGTTGCTATTGAGATTGGTATGCAAAATTCAGGTCTAGCTGTAGCTCTTGCTAATGGCTTAGCTTCAAAGGGCGCAATTGATCCAATCGCTGCTGTTCCTGGTGCTATTTTCTCTGTATGGCACAATATCTCAGGCCCAATTATTGCAACTATCTTTGCAAATATGACAGATAAAGATAAGAAAAATAACAAAGACTAAAATTTATTTTTAGTAAAAAAAACTCGTCTTTGTATTTACTATCATACCCAGGTCCTTAAGAGATTTTTCTTTTAAAACCTGGTTGTTTAACGATC
>CAZEXR010000187.1:0-3833 GCA_964516675.1 uncultured Enterobacterales bacterium
TTTTTTTAACAATGGCTTATATAAGCCATTGAATTCTACAGAGTAAATTGTTCTAGATTTTCAAAACCAAAAGACTTAACCATTTTTAGTCTATCTTCATAGTTTTTTAGAACACCTGTGTAAAATGCTCTATTGTGTTTTCCATGAATACAAACGCTATTTGATTCTTTAATAACGTCTCTTACACGTCGTCCAATGGCTTCACCAGAATCTACAAGTCTTACATTTGGAAGGATATTTTCTAAAATATCTTTAACAAATGGATAATGGGTACAGCCTAAAACAACAGTATCAGGTCTTTTACTAATATCTTCATCTAAAAATGGTTTTACCATTTCTTTGATTGCATCTATATCAACAAAGCCTGTTGTAAGTCTTGTTTCTGCAATTACCGCAAGGTTAGAATTTCCTACCGGTATTACATTGCAGTCACTTGCAAATTGTTTTATTAGTCCTTTTGTATATTCTCTAGATAAGGTGCCAGGTGTTGCAAGTAATCCTATTATTTTATTTTTTGATAATTTAGCTGCAGGTTTAATTGCTGGTACAACACCAACTATTGGAATATTACTAATATGTTCACGTAATTCAGGAAGAGCAACTGTACTTGCAGTGTTACATGCAACCACAATGGCACTTAATTCAAATTGTGTACAAGCTTTTTCTATTATTTTTTCAATTCTTTCAATTAGAAACTTATCTGACTTATCTCCGTAAGGAAAACATTCATTATCAAATAGATAGTAAGCTTCTATATCTGGATTTAATGAGCAAACTTCCTTTAATACAGAAAGTCCACCAACACCAGAATCAAAAAAAAGTACTCTTTTTACTTTGACTTTAGGCTCTGACACTTTAAGATCTCAATAAACATGTTTGATAGGACCGAAGCTAAATGTTAAAAACTTTAATAGGAACAACCGATCCAAAAAATTATTCACAATATCTTAATGAAAAAATTGAGAATGTGCTTAATTTATTTAAAAAAAATAACCTTGAATACACAGATCCTCAGATTTTTGAGTCTCCAGCAGAATTTTACAGAATGAGAACAGAGTTCTCTATTTCCTTTAAAAATGATTATAAAGACTTTGATTTTTGTATGTTTGTACCCAAAACAAAGCCAAAACAGAGAATTGAACTTGAAACATTTCCTGTAGGCTCAAAGGCTATTAATCAAGGTATGGCTTTACTTAAGAAATACCTAATGAACTATGATGTTCTTAACTTTAAATTATTCGAAACCGATTTTTTAGCAAACCAACAAGGTCAGCTAATCATCGCTTTAAACTACCATAAAAAAATTGAAGAAGATGAATTTACAAAAGCAGCTACATCTTTAAAGGCTGACTTTTTAAAAGAAGGTCTTGATGTAAACTTCATAGGTAGAGCTCGTAAACAGTCAATTCTAGTGAATACAGATACTATCCTTGAAACCATTCATACTAAAGACAAGGATTTTTTCCTTTACCAAGTTGAAGGTAACTTTTCACAGCCAAATATCTATGCTTGCCAAAACATGGTTCAATTTGCTCGTGATTGTTGTAATAATTGCAAAGATGAAGATTTAATTGAACTTTACTGTGGTTCAGGAACATTTACAGTTTGTTTAGCAGATTTATTTAGAAAGGTATTTTCAACAGAAGTATCACGTGTACCAACACTTACAGCTTTAAAGAATATTGAGAAAAACAATATTACAAATACTAAAATTGCTCGTCTTTCAGCAGTTGAGGTTGCGCAGGCTTTAGAAGGGGTTCGTGAATTTAATCGCTTAAAGATAGCTGATATCGATGTAAAAGATTACAACTTAACAACTCTTTTAATTGATCCACCTCGTTCAGGTCTTGAGTTTAAAGAAGCTTTAGATTTTACAGCTAGATTTGATAGAGTTATCTATATCTCTTGCGGTCCAGAGTCTCTAGCATCTGATTTAGCATATCTAACTAAAACTCATAAGATTGAGAAACTAGCTTTCTTTGATCAGTTCCCATACACATCTCATCTTGAGACAGGTGTTCTACTAACTAGAAAATAATTTCTAGTAAAAAAAAGACGCCCTAAATCCAAAAGGAGATAGGGCGCTTAATTTCAGTACTTAATTAGATCTTATAGCAATCTGGAAGTGGGATCTGAGAAACACCAGAATCCACTGCAGCACGTGCTACAGCACCAGATAACTGAGCTCTCAATCTTGAATCCATTGGCTTTGGAATTAAGTAATCACGACCATACTCTAAGTGATCTACCTGAGCTGCCTTTACAACTTCTGCAGGTACAGGCTCTTTTGCTAGATTGCGAAGTGCATTCATAGCGGCCTTCATCATTTCGGTGTTAATGCATGTTGCACGAACATCTAATGCGCCACGGAATAAATATGGGAAACATAATACGTTGTTAATCTGATTTGGATAATCAGAACGGCCTGTACCCATGATGATATCAGGACGTAGTTTTGCAACTACCTCAGGATCAACTTCTGGATCAGGGTTTGAACAAGCAAAGATAACAGCGTTAGGAGCCAAATGCTTAACTTCTTCATCATCAATCAAGCCAGGGCCTGATACACCTAGAAGAACATCAGCATCCTTCATAGCTTCTGATAAAGTCTTAGGACCTGCATCATTGATGAAGCGAGGCTTCTCACCGTTGTTATACTGAGGACGATCAGAACGGATAACACCGTGACGATCAACCATAAAGAAGTTTTCTTTCTTGGCGCCACACTCAATTAAGAATGTTGAACAAGCAATACCTGCGGCACCTGCGCCTACACAAACAACTTTACAATCTTCAATCTTCTTACCTTGTAGCTCAACAGCATTTAAAATACCTGCTGTTGTTACAATTGCTGTTCCGTGCTGGTCATCATGGAAAATTGGGATATGGCAGCGTTTTACAAGTTCGCGCTCAATTTCAAAGCACTCTGGTGCTTTAATATCTTCTAGGTTTACACCACCGAAAGTATCAGCGATGCACTCTACAGTTGTAATGAAGTCTTCAACTGACTTGTTATTAACTTCGATATCAATAGCATCAATACCAGCAAAACGGTTAAATAGTAATGCCTTACCTTCCATAACTGGCTTTGAAGCTAGAGGACCAAGATTACCTAAACCTAAAATAGCAGTACCATTAGTAATAATAGCTACTGAATTACCTTTACCGGTATAGCGGTATGCATCATCAGGATTCTCTGCAATAGCACGAACTGGCTCTGCAACACCTGGGCTATAAGCTAATGTTAAATCATCAGCTGTTTCTGCTGGTTTTGTAATTACAATCTTGATCTTACCAGGAACTGGATTCTCATGATATGCAAGGGCTCTGTCATGTAGTTTTTTAACGTCGTGTGACATAATAACCACCTCTTTATTAGTCTGTTTGTACTGAAATTGTTCTAAAGCTTTTATCCAAATCTTTATCTATTTATAAGAATAGATGAAAGCCTTAATGGCGGTTAGTTATTCAAAGCTATTTAAGGTACAAAAACTTAAAAATGTGACTTAATGAACTATTTTTCCCGTCATATCAATAAGTAGTCTAACATTTCAGATATAAAATGTGTCGAAAAAGATATGAGATAAATAGTCATTTATTCAAAAAGGTGCACTATATAGAAAAATTAAGATTAAGATTGAAAAAAAGAACGCTGTTTTAGTTCAAAAACGAATTTAATGACTCAAATGTATGAGTTAAGCTACACTTTGACCGCTTTTTTTTTGGGGCATTAGAGACAGAAGCTAAATTTAATAGTCAATTGCACAAATTAAAATCATATTAGAATAGACAAAAATATAACTCATACTTGCTTAGCAAATTAGAGCACTTTT
>CAZEXR010000188.1:0-3715 GCA_964516675.1 uncultured Enterobacterales bacterium
TATGAGTGAATCTAGGTTCGTGTTAAATTTCCATCTGGGAAACTAGAGTTATTTATTTTTATAAAGCTTAATAAGTTCATAGCTAGGAAATTGCTTTTAAAAAAGATCTTTGGGTACGATAGATAGGGACTGTTTTCAGTTATTTTGTTTGTAGTATTTCAAATATTAACTGAAACTGCTTCTTTTTATGGCCCTAATTAGCGGATTAGTTCATCGATGTGAAATATACAGATGTAATTATCCCTATATATCCATTGGGTATGTTCTAATCTTTTCTAGCAATCTCACTTCGTCTTCGCTGTTCTCATTTACAATGTTTGTAAGAGTTAGTAATTCTTTTGAATAAGAATTTAATTGAGCATGAATCGATTGAGCGCACTGTTTATAAAAAGCCTGTAATTCATTATCAAGAAGAGTCTTTTTATAATTATTTCCTCTAAATAATGCTACTAGTTTTCTAAATTCTAATGAAGCACTTAGTGGTGCCTTTACAAAAGAGGCTTTGTTTTTAGACATGTTTTCTTCAAATAAAGCTAAATCTTCCTTTGTAAATTTGTCAAAGAATGCATCTATAAAATGTTTTTTTGGTGGATTTATCTCAACTGCGTTGGCATCCATACTATTTAACAGCTCTTTAATTGAATTTAAATCAAGATTAAGTATTTTTTGTCTGCTATCTGTTAAAACAGCGCTAGGAGCAAGAATAGAGAATTCGGTTAAAGGAAATATCTTACGAGCAACATCTTGACCATTAAAATATAAAGCATCTAAATAAAGATCTGTTAGATCGATTGGTTTTAATATTTCAATGCAGCGTTCTTTTGTATTGTAATCGATTAAGAACGATTGTTTTGTTATTGAATTAGCTAATTCATTACATTTGTCTGTAAATGGCTTGAGCATATAGTTTAACAGCGGGCCATTCATCATATGAACCTGTTGTACTATATAAAGCAATGCATCAAGTCTACCTAGAATATCTGTTTTTGATAATTGTTCTTTAAAGCCTAATCTTTTTGCACATGTAAGCATGGAATCAGAGTTAACAGTTTTACCTTCTGTAAGTAACTCATGTAACTTTAAGACTTTATTGATATCAACTAAAGCATGAACTCTTTTAAGAATATCAGCTGTTCTAAATAGTCTTAAAGACATATATTCAGCTATTTGAAGATTTCTAATTGACCATGTAAACACATCTATATTTGGATTTGTAATGATTTTATCTAACTCTTCAATAAAATCATCTTCTGTTAATCCTTTTTTAATTGTATATGGATCAATGCCTAAGCTAAAAAGGTAACTAGGACTTGGAAGACGATAATCTAATCCTCTACAAGTTAGCAGTTCCTTATTTCCAATGACATTAAAATTTGCATCAGTATAGAAATATGCGACTCCGTATAAAGTAGCATTTTCACCAGGAGCAGATAATGGGAGTGGCAGTATAAATAAATACTTGCCGTCAATTTTTTGTAGCATTATTTAAACTGATTCTGTTGCTCAATATACTCAAAGCCAGCTTCTTTTAATCTAGTTTCTAGCTTAACTTTATCAATATCGTGAACCTTACATAGCTCATCTAGTGATGAGTATTCATCTCGTAACTGCATATTTACAGCAGATAAAAGAACAAAAGGATCCATGGTTAAATAATTTTCTAAAGACATCATTTTTATTTCTCTAGTTTTAATCTTCTAATACTTTATCCATTATATATGTTCCGACTAAAATCCCGCCAGCTGATGATAAATGATTATCATCGTAGTAAAGAGGCAGTCCTTTGTCGTCAAATGTTCTATATAATCCTTTTTTAATGGTAATGGGGACATTTCTATCAATGAAGGTTACATTCTTATGCTGATTTGCATATGTCTTTAATGCATCATTTGTAAGTTCAAATTTTTCACCAAGAAAATTACCTGTAGATGAACATTTTTCTTTTGATAACATGAAACTTAAAAATGATTTTGATAAATCTGTTTTTAAGCAGTTTACAATCTGTGCACTTGTTATTACACCTTCACCAATAATATAAAAGTGCAAATCTTGGCGTTTAGATATTTCTTCATCTAAATCATCAATCATTAACTTTAAATAATCTTTATAGTTAGAAATATCATTAGCTAGAAGCTTTTCTAAAATATAGTATTTAAAGTGCACATCCCATCTATTTGAAAGAATAACTTTATCATTTGGTTTAAGTGTGTTTAATACCTTTAGATAGAGGTCATGATATGTGTGTTTATCTTTAGCAGAGGTTAAAACAGTTTGTTTTAGTGACAACATATTTTTGCCATAAGCCATATTTGCATGCCATGCAAGAACATATGTAGGCTCTTTAAAGATATTCTTAAAGAAATAGGTGTACTGATCTGCGTGAGAATCACCGATTACAAAAATATTAGGTGTCTTAGTTTGTAATCCGTAATGAAATACTGCAGCCCCATTTTCTTCAAATGCAATTGATGGGGTATATTCTTTTGGAAGTTTTGTTTGATCATTAACTGTTCGACAGGCTTCTTTTACCATAAATTTTGTTAGGTAATTATTGCCATCATGAGTTTTAATTAAAAGGTATGCTGCAATACAAAATAGATATAAAGCTAATGTTACATAATTATTTAGTTTTTTTCTTTCAATAAAATTATAAGAAATGAAAGTAAAAGCGATAATTACCAATGTTAAGATTAGGCAATGAATAAAGTCTAGCTCAAAGTCCATTCTCATAATAAAAATAATCAATGGCCAATGCCATAGATATAATGAGTAAGAACTTTTACCTATAATATTGAATAATTTGTTGTTTAATAGGAAGTTTTGTTTATTGGCAACAAGAACTAACGCAGTTCCTAACATTGTAAGAGCTGATGTTGTAACAAGCCAAATTCCATTTTCTAATGAAACAGTAAATATTGAACTTACTATTGTAATAACGCCCAATACTTGTAAATCAAGAGCTGATAATTTATTGATTGTGGCAAATTTAGATAGCTTATCCTGATAACAGAATATTACCGCACCAAAAAACAGTTCAAAAATACGACACTGTGTTAGTAGATAGCCTTTACCATTTAATGAAACAACAACAGAAACACTTAGTAATACAATAAATAAAACTAATAAGGAAAGCTTTATCCATTTTAAGCCAAACGCTTTATAAAAGCCTTTAATTATAATTGGATATAAAAGATAAAACTGGATTGTTATGCAAAGATACCATGAGTGTAATAGTAATTTATCAGAGGACTCTAGAGAAAAATATCCACCAGAATTTGCAAATCTAAAATTGCCAGTTGTTACTAGTACATTTGCTACTTCTCTTGCTAATTCAAGATAGACTTCAGGAAAAAGAAGAAAATAGCCAATAAATAAACAGAATACACAAAGAACTAAAAGTGGTGGAATAATTCTTAATGCACGTCTTTTATAGAACTCAACGACAAAAAATGAATAGGTGTTTAGTTGATTAAAAATACTTTGTGTGATTAAGAATCCTGAGATTACAAAGAAAACATCTACACCTAAAAATCCACCAGCAAACAGAGAAGTATTAGTGAAATAGCCTGAATTAAGTAGGTCAAAAAAATGATAAAAGACAATTGCAAGAATTGCGATTGCCTTTAATCCATTGATATCGTATCGTAATTGTTTATTCATAGATTATTAAAAATGAGCATAATTATTTATAAATAGTTATGCTCATATTTATTTA
>CAZEXR010000189.1:0-3690 GCA_964516675.1 uncultured Enterobacterales bacterium
TTGCAATAAAGGCAAAGGAATGGATAGGCTTGACTGGAAATTTGTTAAAAATCCCAATAATTTATTTCCTGCTGAACTCTTAGAAAAGTGCAATGCGCCCTCACGCGCTTTGTTTAAACGATATGGAATGAAAATAGAGGATTAGACTAGTAATGAGAGTATATTTGGCTGAGAAAAAGCAACAAGGCGAAGTTATTGCAACTTTTCTTGATAATAATCTTAATATTAAACGACATGATAACGTGAAATCATACAAGTTATCCAACGGAGACGTGGTGTGTTGGTGTCAAGGTCATTTATTCGGATTAGCTATGCCCGATTACTCTTCAGAAGATCTAAAAACTTGGAAATTAGAAACTTTGCCGTTTAGACCTGCAAAATGGGCTTTAAAAATCACAGCCGCAGGAAGCAAGCTTATGCCGACAATCATAAGTGAGCTTGACAATGCAGATGAAGTAGTTTTGTGTTCTGACTTTGATAGAGAAGGTCAATACCTAGGATTAAACGCTATTAAAGAAGCAGGGTTTAAGGGAAGAATATTAAGAGCACCAATTAAAGCCTTAGACAAAGTGGGATTACAACGAGCTTTCGATGACATTGCTGATATTTCACAAACAATGTGTTTATATTACTCAGCTGTTGCACGTTCACACTCTGATTATTTAGTTGGCATAAATCTAACTAGATTTTTTACTTGCCTCGGCTCGCACGCCCATTATAAAGAAAAAGTAAATGTTGGTAGAGTATTAACCCCTACAATTAACTTAGTTGTGACAAGAGAACATGAAATAGAAAACTTTAAATCAAAAAATTACTATGAACTTAAAGTCGGACTTACGGTTCAAAAAGGTAATTTCACGGCAACATGGATTCCGCACAAAGAAAACACTGATGCTCAGGGCTATGTTACAGATCTAAATGTAATTAACTCGACTGAAATAAAAGTAAAGGGAAGACATTTTGTAATTGTTAGTGTTGATAATAAAACAATTACCCAGCAGCCTCCATTACCTTTTTCATTATCGACACTTCAGGTTTATTGTGGAAACCATTTCAAAATGACACCTGCAACAGTCTTAAAGATTGCGCAAAAGTTATATGATGAACAATACACATCTTACCCTCGTTCAGATTGTAATTATCTTCCCGAGTCTCAGTTAGCAGACGCTCCTTTAATTTTAGAGCAATTAGCTAAAGATTATAATTTTATGCAAGTTGTTGAAGGCTGTGATACAAGAATTAAATCACACGCTTTTAATGATAAAAAGATGAAGAATAGCTCGCACAATGCGATTATTCCGACATTTGAAGCTAAAGATGTAACCAAGCTAACTCAAGAAGAATTTAAGGTATATGACGCAATAAGAAGACGTTATGTAGCTCAATTTTATATTCCTGCTGAATTTGACGCAGTACAAGTTGTCGCAGAATGTAATAACGATTTTTTTAAAGCAACGGGTCGAACACTGAAAAAAGCTGGATATAGAATGATATATGCAGAAGATCTTTTAGATGACTCTAAAGAAGAAAAAGAACAGTGTATGCTTCCTGCTATGATTGCAGGTGAAAAAGCAATTCCGTCAAAAACAGAAATACTATCAAAGAAAACTAGAGCACCAAAACGATTTACACAACATAGTCTAGCTGACACGATGGAACATATTGACTCTGTAGTTGAGGATAAAGCTTTAAAAGAAACTTTAAAGCAAACAAAGGGCATAGGAACTGTCGCAACAAGAGCAAATATTATTGATAATCTATTTGATTATGGTTGGGTAACGCAAGACAAAAGCGGTTATTTATACGCAACTCAAAAAGCGTGTGAAATAATGACAGTTATACCTAAAGACTTAAGATCTCCAGTTATGACTGCGATGTGGGAGAATGAGTTAGAAAAAATCGCTGACGGAAAAGCTAATCACGCAAATTTTGAAGATAAAATTTTTGAATGGGTCAGCAAGCTTATACAAGCCTGTAGAGCACAAAATGTATCAGATATTATTGCGCAACGTTTTGCTGCAATCGTTATTCAAACACAAAAAAGCGATGCGACAACAACAGAAAAGTGTCCTCTATGTCATTCAAATTTGAAACAAATAACAAGTTCAAAAACTCAAAAAAAATATTGGGTTTGCGTAAATAAGGCAACTTGTAACTTTATTACTAATGATGTTTTAGGGACTCCCGAAATCGAACTCTGTCCAAAATGTTTACATCTTCTCAAGCACTGTAAATATAAAGAGGGAAAAGACCATTTTTGGAAATGTACAAACGTTAGCTGCGGTGAATTTTATAAAGATATAGGAGGAAAACCTTTATTCTCAATACCTCCTTGTCCAAAGTGTGGCAAACAAATGCTATTCGCAGGGAATTACGATAGGGAAGGACGGAAACAAAATCCGTACTTCTATTGCTCAGGTTATCGTGATAAAAGCTGTTACTGTAAACTCGATAAACGCTTCAAAGAAATCCTTTTAAAAAAGACAAAATAGGGAAGCCTTATGTTTAAATTCTCACAAAAGTATAATAAACGCATAGTTGCAATTTTATTAACTTTATTCTGCTTGAACTCACCTCTTTCTCAAGCAGATACTGCCAGAAGACAAAACGTTATTGAACGCACTCAAGGATATAGTAAGGGTATAGATTTAATTCAAATACGACAAGACACAATTAGATCATTTAAAGCTGACGCAGGAAAAAATAAAGTATTCAATGTAGATAATGTAAAAGTTGTCTCAGATGGTTGTGGAGGTTACACACAATCTAGTTGCGGCACTCCATGTTGCGGTCAGGAAGAATGTAAAAATATATGTAGTACAAATTTATCTGTAGGATCTCACGGAAGCAAATATACGTGTTTAGAGACAGAACAAACTTCGCCTTGCGGAATGTCTTGTTGCGGAAAACTTGATTGTGATAATGTCTGTCTAAACTATAGATTTGACCCTTGTGGTGGCAAAAATTTCACATCAAAGGGCTATAAATGTTGCGGTGAAACAGATTGCGCAAATGCAGAATGTGATTACTTTACTGTAACGGATAGCTCAGAAGGAGGAAAAGCTGGTATTCCATGCTGTGGCTGGTGGGATTGCCACAATAAAGCCTGCGACAATCAAGTTTTTGTAAATTCAAAAGTCGACTCAGAAACTGGTATTCCCTGCTGCGGTGCTGAAGATTGCCATAAAGTTGAATGTGGAGGCAAAACAAAAGTTGACTCTCTTGTGTACCCTGATAGGACAAATCTTGATTGCTGTGGTGAAGAAAACTGTCACTTAATAGCTTGTGACAATTATATTGAAACAAATACTCCAACAGGTATTCAAGCTTGCTGCGGTTATGATGATTGCAACTATAAGCGTTGCGAAGGAAAATTCTCTACAACACTACCTAATGGAACTGTCCAAGCTTGTTGCGGAATTAAGAATTGTGAGGAGATTGTAGCATCAACTTTATCAAAACAATGTATTTATGCTGGTAGCGGAATGTTTGGAGATGGAGGAAAAGTCTACGGAAGTCAATTCCCTTATCAAGATTACATTAAAAAAGTAAGTATAGAGTATGTAGGCGTAGGAAATGCGGTTGCTAATATTTATGTGAACGGCTCAGTAGTTTTCGGTCCGATCTACAGTCCATACGATGCACCGATTGTCTTTCTTAATCCTATTGGCTATTACCCAGTTAGTCCAT
>CAZEXR010000190.1:0-3689 GCA_964516675.1 uncultured Enterobacterales bacterium
GCATTTTACTGTTTTGGGATCGCTTCTAAAATTGGGGTTATGGGTTACTTACGTATTAACTAATTTATGATCTCTAAAGTAAAATTCCTTATCGTGATCGTTTAGTTCACGCATTACTTTACATGGTGAGCCTACTGCAATCACATTGGCAGGAATATCTTTAGTTACTACACTTCCTGCACCAATTACTGTATTTTCTCCAATTGTCACACCTGCAAGTACGATTGCTCCTGCTCCGATCCAGACGTTGTCTTTAATGTTTATTGGAAAGCTGTACATACCGTCAAATCTATGTTCTGGTGACAAGGGATGTCCTGTAGTACATATTGTTACATTAGGTCCAAACATTACGTAGTTTTCTATTGTAACTTTTGCGTCATCAACGAAAGTTGTACCAGAGTTAAAGTAGCAATCATGTCCAATTGATATTGTCTTGCCTCGACATAGTGTTAATGGCTGATTTATCCAAACATTTTCACCACAGACATTGAACATTTTCTTAATAATTTGGTTTCTCAAATCATTTTCTGAAGGTCTGGACATATTAAAGTCATATAGCATTTCTTTTGCTATTCTTTGTTCCTCTAATATTTCAGGACTATCATTCCAGATAAGTCCTGCATCAATCTTTTCTTGTTCTGTCATTTTTATTCCTTTTTTATTTTGAGTTTACCAAAGATTCATTTGTCAATACATGTAAATACTTTTTATCTTTTGTGAACCTTATCCTCTTACATAAATGTTTCTGCCATAAGTGTATAAAAACTCATAAACTAATCTATACTCTTATCAATACAAAAATTCATCAACATAGGTGATTAAATGGCAAAGATTATTAAAATTGAACAGAATTCAATAATTATTGGATTGGATGATGGTACAGCTAGAACTGTGGATGCTAGTTGCTGTTCTAACTTTATACCTCAAATTGGCGATGAAGTTGAAATATATACCAGTGGCGATAAAGTAATTGTAGCCAAAAAAGTTACAATTTCAGGAATGAATGGTTTTGAAAATGCTCAGCTCGCTGATCCAGAACATAGAGTTAATAAGATTATTTATGTTTTGTTGGCTTTCTTTTTGGGCTACATTGGCATTCATAAGTTTTATGCCGGACATATTTTTTTAGGAATTTTATATTTACTTTTCTTCTGGACATTGATTCCAGGTATTATTGCATTTATTGAAGCAATCATAGCCTTGTGTAGACAAGACGACGTTCATGGAAATATTAATGCATAGTTGATAAAAGATAATCCATGCATAAGCATGGATTATCAGTTGTTATTTTCTTTGTAATAATGAGTTTCTTAGCTTCATTATTTGCTCTTCAATTTCATGGATTATTTTCTTAAAAGCTAGATCATTTTTTCCTGTTGGATCATCTAAAAGCCAATTGTCATTAAAATCTCTTCCAATATAAGGACACGTTACATTACATCCCATAGATATTGCAATATCGACATTTGGTATATCTGTTATTAACTTATTGTACTGTGTTTTTTCCATATCAATACCGTAAATCTCTTTTACTAATCGAACAGCATCCTGGTTAATACAATTCTTTAATTCTGTGCCGGCAGAGTAACTGGTAAATACATCAGAAGCAAAGTGTTTTCCAAGTGCCTCTGCAATCTGACTTCTACATGAGTTATGAACACATATAAATGCTACTTTTGGTAAACTCATAGTTCTAGATTCTCCTTAATAAAGTTTTTAATTTGTTCAACGTTTAAAACTTTACCTGAGCAAACTAAATTACCGTTAATTACCAGTCCTGGAAGGGCAGTTGCACCATATTTTGAGACCATAATTTCAAAATTTGTCACCATCTCTACATCAGCTTGATAATTCATTTCCTCTAATGCTTTGTGAACGTTTTGTTCAACTTCATGACACTTCATACAACCTGCACCAAGAACTTTTATTTCACCAATCCTTTTTTTTGAAATCTTTGAAATAGTAGCTTGAGCCTTTTGTTGGTTATCTTTTTTGAAAAATGAAAACATAATAGCCTCTTTAAATAAATAGAAATTGCAGCACATTAAAAATGTATCCAACGAGAATAATTCCTAGGGTGCATATCATAATAAAAATAGTTAATAGCTTTGGCTTAATAGCCTTTTTTAGCATTACCATTGAAGGGAAAGAAAGGGTAGTAACTGCCATCATGAATGCTACAACTGTTCCTAATTGAGCTCCCTTTCCTATTAGAGCTTCTGCTATTGGAATTGTTCCAAATATATCGGCATACATAGGAACACCGACAATAGTGGCAAGAATTACACCAAATGGATTGTCAGATCCTAGAACATTAGATACCCAAGATTCTGGTATCCAATTATGAATCACGGAACCTATACCGACGCCGATTAAAATATAGATAAAAACTTTTTTTAGAGTGTATTTAACCTGTTCTTTAGCAAATGACAGTCTTTGTTTTGTATTTTGCTGGACCAACTTGGAGTCTGCAACTTTTGTATTTTTTATAAAGTCTTCTACATATCTTTCAAGGTGTAGTTTCTCAATAATTGTTCCTCCTATAACCGCTATAATTAGTCCAAGAACAACATACAATGCTGCTACTTTCACACCAAAAATTGAACTAAGTAAAACTAAGCTTCCCAAATCCACCATGGGTGATGAAATCAAGAAAGAAAAAGTAACACCAAGTGGTAATCCTGCACTGGTAAATCCCATAAATAAGGGAATTGAGGAACAAGAGCAAAATGGTGTAACTGTACCTAAAAGAGCTGCAATTATATTGGCAAAAACACCTTTAAATTTTGACATGATCCTTTTACTTCTTTCAGGAGGAAAAAAGCTTTGGACATAAGAGATAGTAAAAATAAGAACACACAATAAGATTGTAATTTTTACAACATCAAACAAAAAGAAATTTAATGTGCCTCCAATCTTGGAGGTCGTATCTAAACCAATGGCTGAAAGCAAATCATTCACTAATGAGTATAGCCATTTCATTTTTAATATTTCATCTTGTATAAAATCCCACATAGGATCTCCTTTATTATCATATAGAAATGAATCAATATGATAGAGTACAGTAATTGATATATATATTTGCTATATGTTACTGAGCTGTATTTTTATCCTTGCATTTTAGGTGACAAATGCAATTAGCCTTAGCATGAAAAAGTTCATTAAGTGTTGAGTTAAACTGCTCTAATACAGGGGTATTAAGAGAGTAGAAAGTACTTTTCCATTCTTTTCGTGAATTTACAATATTTGCATCTTGAAGAACTTTCATGTCATGGGAAAGTGTTGGTTGGGTAATATTAAACGCATCTAAAATAACACATGCACACAGTTCTCCGCATGACAGCATGTCAACAACACGCAGTCTTTTAGGATCTGATAATGCCTTTAATATCTTTGATGTGTCTGTATATATCTTTTCCATTATGATTTCACATTGTAAATATTCTATATGATTACTTTAGGCCTGTTTATCTAATTATTCAAGTGTTATATAGAAAAAAATCTATTTGAAAGTAATAATTTTTATTACAAGAATTATTGATTGTTTGATATGACTTTGTTGATTGCCATATTTATTCGAGCAATATAAATATCTTCTAAATGACTAATCTTAATTTAGTGAGACTCTATTTTTTGCTATGGCAAAACTACCAAAGCGCTTGACTTCACACTTTAATATTTGCCGTTAA
>CAZEXR010000191.1:0-436 GCA_964516675.1 uncultured Enterobacterales bacterium
TAATGATTCACAGAGCTATGTTAGGTTCAATCGAGCGTTTCTTAGGTATTCTAACTGAAGAGTACGCTGGTGCCTTCCCAACATGGTTATCACCTGTTCAGGTTGCAGTAATGTCAATTACTGATGACCAGTGCGAATATGCTAAACAGGTTTCTGAGAAACTTGATGCTGAAGGTATTAGAGCTAAGACTGATCTACGTAATGATAAGATTGGCTTTAAGATCCGTGAGCATACCTTAATGCACATTCCTTACCTAGTTGTATGCGGTGCACGCGAAGCTGAGCAAGGAAAAGTTGCCGTACGTACCAGAAAAGGTGCAGATTTGGGAACTATGAGTATTGAGGACTTGATCTCTCTTGTAAAATCAGATATCATACAGCGCAAAAACATGCCTGATGCTGATGTAGAGATTGAAAAATCAAGAAAAGAAGCTGA
>CAZEXR010000191.1:446-3663 GCA_964516675.1 uncultured Enterobacterales bacterium
GCAACAAAGAACTCAAACTCATATAGATTTTCCCTTTTAATCTTTTTGATAATACTTTTTAGGAGTACTTGCTATAAACAACAACAGAAAAACCGGTAAGACTTTACAAAAGAACCGGATTAACAATGACATTAGATGTCGTGAAGTGCGTGTTTTAGATGAAGAGAACGAGTTAGTTGGCGTAATGGCAACTGCCGATGCTCTACGTTTGAGTAAAGAACGCGGTGTAGATCTAGTTGAGATTAGCCCAAATGCTGAACCTCCAGTATGTAAGTTAATTGAATATGGCAAGTATCTTTACCAAAAGAGTAAGGATCAGAAGAGCAAGAAGCAAAAAGTTGTTCAGGTTAAGGAAATTAAATTCCGTCCTGGTACAGATGAAGCGGATTATCAGGTTAAACTACGCAACCTAATTCGTTTCTTAGAAGAGGGCAACAAGGCTAAAGTAACTTTGCGCTATCGCGGTCGCGAAATGGCACATAAGTCTTTAGGTTTGGATGTTCTTAAGCGTGTAGAAAAAGATCTATGCGCAGATATGGGAATTGCATCTGTAGAGTCAGCTTCTCGCGTTGAGGGAAGACAGGCTACTATGGTGCTAGCTCCTAAAAAGAAATAGTACAGGGTTTAAAGTCTTAGGAAACTAAGCTCCTGTATCGTTATTAACTGCAATAATGCGGAGTATAAAAATGGCTGGTAAAGTCAAGGTCAAGATGAAGACCGATAGAGGCGTTGCAAAGCGTTTCAAGAAAACCGGTAGTGGTCACTACAAGTGCCGTCACCAGAACTTACGTCACATCCTTACTAAGAAAACATCAAAGCGTAAGCGTCAGCTACGTAGCATGGCTTGTGTACAGACATGTAACCTACGCGCTATCGCACGTCAGTTACCATACGCTTAGTATTAGGAGGATTTAAAAAATGGCTAGAGTTAAACGCGGTGTTACCGCACGTGCTCGTCACAAGAAGGTTTTAAAGGCAGCTAAGGGTTATTACGGCGCAAGAAGTCGTACTTTCCGTGTTGCTGTTCAGGCTGTTACAAAAGCTGGTCAGTATGCTTACCGTGATCGTCGTCAGAAGAAGCGTCAGTTCCGTGCTCTATGGATCGTACGTATCAATGCAGCTGCTCGTCAGCACGATCTAAGCTACAGCCAGTTAATCAATGGCTTAAAGAAGGCTAACATCGTTATCGATCGTAAGGTTCTTTCAGATCTTGCAATCAATGATAAAGTTGCTTTCCAGGCTATTGCTGAACAGGCAAAGGCTGCTTTAAAAGCATAATTTAACTTTTTTAAGTTAAAAAAGATCCCAAGTATGTCTCGTATGTACTTGGGATCTTTGTTTTTGGACTATATGTTTTATATTCACGTTGTAGATTCAACACACTCTGTTTTTTCTTTATTCTTCTCTTTATAGCCCTGTCTATATAGCTTGCTCGCTTCATATTTGATTGAATTAAGGTTATTTTTAATAAAAATTGCCCCATCTATGTACTTTATATAGATAAAGTCACACTTTAGTCAAAATTAATGTAACGATTCTTTTATCTTTTATATACTTAAATCAGTATTGAATACTTAAATAACCATATTTGTATAATATGAGGACTAGATAATGGCGGACAAGTTAGACTGGCTTAATCAGCATTTCGTTTTATTAACACATGCTGACGTGAAAGATGTAATAGAGCAGGAAAACTATAAACTTCCATTTGAATTGAGAGAACTCTCTTTATTCTGTCCTAAATCTGACGATTTCATTAAAAAGCTTGCTGTTGACAATAAATACAAACAAGCGATTGAGTTTCTATCATATGACATTCATCATCGTGCCCTTGCATGGTGGGGATACTGCTCTGTTTTATCTTTACGTGATGAACTTGAAAAAGTCCCACCTGTAGATGTTGATATTGAAAGCATTGGTAAACCAAAGGCATTTAACATTCCTGACTGGGCTAAAGAACCAGCATTCGATCCTAATCAAGAAATAGACAAGGCAGCTGTACAAGAGGCAGAAGCTAAGATATCTGAGCTAAAAGCAAAGAGAGATGAATATCGCGCAAAGATACCTAAAGATGTTTTAGATTACGAAAATAAAATCAGAAAGATTATTGATGATAGTATTAAAGATGTTTGTGGATTTACTCTTCAAGAATTTTTTGATGATACTCTTGAGAAAGCAAAGAACTATACAGAACCACCTTTGGTTGATGAGACTAAGTCTCCAATCTTTAAAGCTCGAGAAGAATTAAAAGCTAAGATAGAAAAAATTAGACAGGAAACTATTATGACCATCAAAATGGCTGTTCCATCTAAGTCAAAAGAAGAAATTGAATTTCAAACATCAAAAGCAATTGAAGCTTGTAAAAACTTTATTATTGCACCTACTGACACAGCTGCAAAATTATGTATGGATTTGGGTAATACCTGTCCTGATACCCCAGAGGGCATGCTTTGCTTAATCTGTTTCTGGTCATATGGAAATCTAATGCCATGTACAGATCAAGTAATTAAAACACCTAATGGACTAGCTGCAAATGGCTTTAATTCTCTTATCCTCATGTGCGCTTTAGCTAAAGGTGGTGAAAGAACTTTTGCTGAGCGTATGCAACATTATTTTGAAATTGGTAGAGAAGTAGGATTCGGTTCTAATAACTGGTCAGACCATCTAACTGACGGAAACTTTGCTCAAAGTATGATTGAAACAGATACTACTAAAAGTAATAGTGTTAAACCAAAAGTTGAAGAAAAGAAAATTGATCCTCCTGAGTTTAAGCGTTTTAAAGGTTTTTAGCCTTGAATATAAAACCACAATCTCGATTAGATTAAATTAGAGGGCTATATGACAACAGCACAGACTTTAGAGCTTAAAAGCAGTACAGAATCAGATCTATTAAAAAAAGCATATGCATATGCAATCGAGATGCACGAAGGTATTAGCATCCCATTTAAGGCAAAAGTAACCTTACTCTCAGATAAGTTGTACTCTAATTCAGTCTTACAAAAACTATTAAAGACAAATGTAACTATTAGAGTAGCTCAAATAGATGAACAAGAAAAAAACATTGTTCAAAGAAATATTGAGGGTATTGTTACCTCATATTCAGCTAAAGGAAAGCTCTCTCAAGGAAAAATAAAAGGCCTTGATGTAAGTAGCTATGGTTATGAAATTGTTGTAGAACCTAAGATGGTTTTGTTGTCACTTAAAAGACATACAAGAT
>CAZEXR010000192.1:0-3654 GCA_964516675.1 uncultured Enterobacterales bacterium
AGATATTCTATATTTTTTGTCCGATTTAGTAGAACAGATGAAGTCAAACCAAGATTATTATAATTGCAAGACTATCTATGATGCTATGGTGTCAGAGAATGTATCTATTGATGATTTCTTAAAATATCAATCTGGTGAACCTTTAAATGCTGTTTATGAGAAATACTTTAATCTTTTAAAAGGCTCAAAACTAACAAAAGAACAATTTGAGGAATATTACATAGATCAAAACAAACTCAAAAACAGTAAAGCTTCTCAATTAGAATTAGATGAAATTGCTAGTCTTTTAAGAGCCAAAGGTGTTGATTCAAAGAAAGTAGATCAATTTTTCAATATTCTAAAGCAAGAGTAGGTGTAAAAATGGATTTTGAAAAGGATAACTTTGAGTCAATCTTAGAAAACGAACCAAACGAACTATCTAAAACTGAAAAGAAGCAGTTTAGTGATTTAATTTCAAAATTTACAAGCGAAGCTCAATTAGATGTTTGCTTGCAACTTATCGAAGTTCGCAAAGAGGAGTTAAAAGCTGAAAAAGAAAAGATGAAAGAGCTTTTAACGCTGGTGAAAGAAAGAAATATCGGCATTGATACTTTGCAAAGACTTTTTGGTTTGAAAATTGACAAAAAGAACGGTGCTCGTTCTGTGTCTCGATCACCGAAATACCGCATTGTTTCTGAAAATGGAATTGTGTCAACATGGAACGGTTACGGTCGAAAACCAAACGCATTTAGTAAATCTGATATTTCTTTTGAGAGATTTTTGATTTCTCCTGAAGATACTACTCCAGATGAAGAAGAACGTAAGATTAACTATAAGGATTTTTTAATCAAATAAAAGATCTAAAAGAATAAAGAGCTTCTATCTTTTGCAGTACAAGCTACTATTAAACTGCTTAGATAGAAGCTTTTTATTTTGTTTTACTTCGTTATTTTTTGAAAATACGAGTATCCCTAAATAAGATCTTTCTGAAATATATTGAGAGAATAAAAATGGAATGAGGTTACTCAAGCCTGTCAACGTGCGTGAGTTCAACTTGCCCTTTACTTCAAGTTTAGCTGTTCAAGAGTCAGGAACATATCGTACCCTCGAAATTAAATATATCACAATTTGCTATTCTTGCAATAGTTAGTTTTTAATAAAAAAAGGCGATAAGTAAATATCGCCTTTAACATTTTCTTTGGAGCTATTTAATTAGAATAGGTATGAGCCTGCAAGATTAAAGTTTACATTGTTTGTATTCTTTGAACCTACGTAAGTTGTTCCTAAATCGATATTAACGTGTTCGCCCTTTGCTAATTTAACACCTAAGCCTACATTGTAGGTTACGCTATCAGCAATATCAGCTTTTAAGCTTGTTGGATTTAAACCTGAGAATGTTGTCTTATACTGAGTTTCTGTATCTCCAACATTGAAGTTAAAGCCTAAATCAACAGCAGGTTTAATTGTCCAATCGTTTACATTAAAGCTCTTTTCTAAAGTTACACCTAATGGAATTGATACAACTGAAAGATCATCTGTACTTGTTTTAGCAACACTTCTTCCGTTTGATTTTAAAGTGTAATCATCGGTCATAATTGTTGTGTAACGTAAGCCTGCGTGTGGTTTTACTGTTAGATTTGTGAAATCATAAGTGTATTGAACTAAAGCCCCCACTTTAAACATATTGTTTTTGGTAGTTGCGGTTGCATTGTTATATGAGACAAGACCTAAGTTTGTCTTAATATCATTCTCAACGTGGTCGAAATTGATATTTCCTACTACATCAAAATTACCGAATTTATAGGTCGCAAAAGCACCGATACCGATAAATTTAACATCGCCCTTTACACCTGAGCCTAACTGCTTGCCTTTTGCTGTTCCGTTACCGAAATGAGCCATAACACCAGAAGCAAAGCCATTTTCAAAGTTTGCATCTAAACCAAAAGCCATATCTGCGATACGAACCTTTGAGCCATATTTGTTATTAGCTGATTTTAAATCTCTAGAGTCTGATAACTGAACTGATGGTGCTACCCATAATTCAAGCCCCTTTTTCTTTTCTGCGTAAATCTTAGAACCGTGTGTATTACCAATACCTGTACGAGCTGCGATTGTGTTGTCAACTAAATCTGATACAGCAAGATTTGCTTGATATGTACCACCTAGCTGTCCTAAACGTGCAACTTGTTCAGCTTCTTTACCACCTGTAAAGGTTTCACCTGCAACTGAAGCTAAGAAGTTTGCACCCTCACCTACAGAATTAACATCGGTAATAGCACCTTGCATTAACTGATACATTTCATTACTCATATTGTTAAAATTCTGCTGAGTAAATGTTTGCTCAATTTCGCCTGTTTCACCGCTACTTGTGCCACCTACTTGAGTGATCTCATTTGTGTCGCCTGACATTGCATTGTTTTCGATGTAGGTCTTAAAGTTTCCATTAACAGACTGAACTGTTAAATTGTCACCGCTTGCACCTGCAACGTTTTCCACTGATGAAACATTGTTAAAGACTTTAATTCTTGCACCAACACGAATGGAAGGGGTATCTAATAATACTTTTGATGTATTGGTATATTTAACAGTACCTAAACCACTAAAGCTTAAAGCTGCGGTTGGGGTTACACCATCTTGATAAGTTGCATTGTCTGTTACAGTTTTTGATAATACAAGAGCACTGTTCTCGCCAAGAGTTAAAGTGTTCTGTTCTGCGCTAGCAATACCGTCAGATGTACCATCAACAACAACACCTTGATTTAAACCAATCATTAAAGGCTTGTTTAGGTACAACATTGCAGTTGTTCCTGTTTGTGATAAGCCACCTGCTGATGCAATGTTAGCTTTTGCGCTTTCTAAGCTATCTGCGCCATAAACCAATGCGGAGTTCTTAGCAATAAGGATTTCGCCTGTAGTAATATTAGTGTTGTTAAAGTTGTTTACAGCTAGAATTGAAGAATTTGAAGTCCACTCTGGGTCAACTACAATCTTATTTGCAAATAAATTGCCGATGTATAACTGAGCACCGCCATTTGTTTTATCGCCCACAATAAGCTTGTCTGTATAAGTTTGTTTTAATGAGCCTGAAGCATCATTGTATAATTTAAAAGTGCTTGTTACTCTAAAGTTATCTGTTTTTGAGTCAATGCGATTTGCACCGCCATCAATAGTAAGATTATTGAATTTTGCAAAACTTGCATTTTCGTCAACTACTAAACGACCAAAGTTTTCAACGTCGCTATGACCGTCATCGTTTGGTACAATCATTTTAATGTCAGCAGATTCGCCATTAAAACTACCGCCTTGTACAACTAACCCCATTAACTTCTGCTCGGTTAGAGCTGTATTTAAGGATAGATTGATATTGCCTAGAGTATTGTTTTCACCGCCTCTATTTGAAATTTCTCTTAGGACAATATTTACATTATCAGTGTTTGTAATCGAAACAGCACCTCCATTCTTAACATTGTAATCGTTATGGATTCTAGAGTTATCGTATGTAGAGTTTAGATTAACGGTCCATGAGTCGTAATAATCATCTGCGTTTGCAACGTTTGATAATGCGATGCCTGAAGATAAAGATGCAAAAAAAGCGTGCTTTAATACTGCTCTATAATTGGCAGTTAAGAATTTAATAGCACCTTTGGTCTGTTTAATCATTTTTGTATTTCCTTT
>CAZEXR010000193.1:0-3568 GCA_964516675.1 uncultured Enterobacterales bacterium
CTTTTGGCAAAATTATTCAGTATAAAGATAATTTTGAGATAATCCTAAACAATACAACTGATTTAGAATTTAAATAAATAAAACTGTTTTGATTTCTCTAGTCTTTAACTGTAAACATTCCTTTTTCTTTTAAAGGTGTAAGCTTTTCAACCTTTAAAAATAGATCTGTAAATCCATTGTGTTCAAAGTAGTAAGGCTTTCCTGAAACTCTAACCCAGGTATCCTCGGGCGGAATTTGTCCTTTATACTCAAGATACATACCGGCAAATACATCGTTATAACAGCAACCTGGACCCATCCTATATACAAAAGGAAATTCCTGTCCTTCATATTCAGGATCATCAAATTGTCCCATTGATAAGTTACCTTCAAAGGTTACTGTATCGTCTTTATATTCTTCTTCTAAATTGGTGTAAATATCATTTAGGGTCGCAATAAAAAGCTTATCACCGATAACAATCTCTTTAGCAGATACATTTGTAATAAATAAAAAACAGATTGCTAGTGTTTTTACAAAATTACTAAATTGCATGATTGCCTCTAATTTTTTCATAGCCTACGTGTAGGACAAACAAAATTACATTCACTAATACAATTGAGGCGCCTGTAGGTGTTGAGAATTCGTAAGAGATATATAGACCAACACAAAAACAGGTAATACTAATAAGAAGAGAGTAGATGACTACATTCTTAAAGCTTTTGCATACTCTCATCGCGGTAAGTGCTGGAATTACAATCAAGTTTGAAATCAAAAGCGCTCCCATCATTCTCATACCAAGTACAATAATGATTGCACTCATAAGAGCTAGCGCTAAATTATAGTATTTAACTTGTATTCCTGAGGCTCTGGCAAATGTTTCATCAAAGGTAATTGAAAATATCTTTGGATAAAAGATGACATATAAAATCAAAATAATAGAGCATAAAGTAATTGACAAATACATATCAGATACTTTCATACCGAGAATAGAACCAAATAGGTAATTACATACATCAGTATTCATACCTGTGGTAAGAGATAAAATCATTACGCCAGAGGCTAGAGCTGTAGTAGATATTAAAGCAATAGCTGCATCTGATTGCACTTTTGATCGTCTTGATAAAGATAAAAGTAAAAAAGCACAAAGCATTACAATAGGTAATGATAAATATAAAGGGGATTGATTTAGAACTACAGCAATTGCAAGTGATCCAAATCCTACATGGGATAAACCATCTCCCATCATAGAGTAATGCTTTAAGACTAAACTTACACCGATGATACTAGCGCAAGCACAAATAAAAATACCTGTTATAAAAGCGCGAGTCATGAATGAATAGGAGAACATCTCCATTATTGATGAGATCATACGTTGTGCTCCAGTAATTCTTTGTAGGTATTAGTTTGTATAAAGTCTTCACTTGTACCTAAGAATTTAGTTTTGTGCTCTAAACATAGAACACAAGAAGCTTGATTTATTACTTTTTCTAAATCATGGCTAATCATTAAAATAGCAGTATTAAATTTCTTATTAACCTTGTTGATGCTCTCATACAATCTTTGTGTTGCATTTACATCAAGGCCAGCAGCAGGTTCATCTAGAATTAAAAACTTTTGAGATGTTGCTAGAGCGCGAGCTAAAAGCACAATTCTTTTTTGACCTCCTGAGAGGTTGAAAAAAGGCTTATCTAAAAGTTCTGATAGTTCAAGTTCACGGACAATCTTGTTAATAAAATCTTTTTGTTTAATTGAAAGCCAAGGCAACAAGCTTTTAGTTACCATTCCGCTTTTTATTACTTCGTAAGCTGTAGCAGGAAAATAACTACCATCGTTGTTTTGCTGTGCTAAATAACCGATAGATTTAATCTCACGATTAAAAGAAAAAGATCCTTTATAGTGAGTTATTTCTTTAACTAAGGTCTTAACTAAAGTGCTTTTTCCTGCTCCATTAGGACCTACAACGGCTAAATATTGGCCTTCATTTAGTGAAAAAGAAATATCTTCAAGTACCTTTAAATCATCAAAGGTTACACAAAGATTAGATACATTTAATATTGTCATAATTTCTCAAAAAGTAGTGGCAAAGCCACTACTTAAGTTAAATAAAAACTAGTTTAAAGCTTCCTTTAAAACTGCATAATTAAGTTTGAATAGATCAGTCAAAGATGTTCCTTTTTCAAACTGTTCAACAGATAGATTATGTCCTGTGTTAAAGGTTAATACCTTTGCATCAACAGCTTCAGCAATAGTCTTTGCAATTGCATCATTTGTAAGTTCAATCTTAAAAATTACAGGAGCTTTATTAGTTTTAGCTTTATCAATTAAAAACTTAACAGTAGCAGCTGATACTTCAGTCTCATTTGAACAGCCTTTAAAAGCTGCAAAGTAATCAAGACCATAGTCTTTTACAAAATATAAAAGAGGGAATCTGTCACCAAAGATTAAAGTTTTATGCTTTGCTTTATTGATAATTGCTTTGTAGTTTGAGTCAATTTCTTCAAATTCCTTAATGTAGGCATTTGTGTTAGCTTCATAATAAGCTTTGTTTTCTGGATCAAGTGCAATAACTTTACTTGATAGCTCTTTTAGAATACGAATATCGTTTAAAGGTGATGTCCAAACGTGTTCATCGTATTCGATTTCCTCATGCTCATCATCTGCTTCATCTTCATCATCATGGTCATGTTCTTTTTCCATACCATCTTTTTCTTCCTCTTCACGAAGAGAAACAGCTTTTGTAAAAGCAAAAGTATTTAATTTTTTATCAGAGCTCTCTAGTAAAGGCTCAATCCATTCATCATTTTCTCCTCCGTTATATACGAAAAGATCTGATGATTGAATAGCAATAAGATCTTTTGGGGTAGGTTCAAAGCTATGAGCTTCTGCTCCTAATTTTAAAAGCATCTGAACTTTTGCTTTATCTCCTACAATATGACGTACCAGGTCGTATTGGGGAAAATTAGTAGCAATAATAGATAAATCTTTAGCTTGTGCTTGAGCACAAAATAGTAGGCAAGCTGATGCACAAACAAAGGTACAAATCGCTTTTGTATAACGAAATAACATAATAAAACCTCATAAAAATATAATAAAAAAAGTTGTTAATTTTTTTTATATTTATTCTGTCTTTTTAACGCAAAAACTTACGAGGGTATCCTTTATTAAAAAATCAGATTTAAAAACTAGTACACAAACAAAAGCACTTACTAAAAAGAATAGATAATAAGGATTTAGACTAGAGCCAAGAGGTGTTGGTACATCATTATGAAGCGCTTGTAGGGTAATACAAATAGAGCAGTGTTCAGGATTGTCACAATGATGGTCTGCATAGTGCTCTGAAAAGGCATTATAAAAACAAGACAAAAGTACAAAGACACTGATTAACATCAGTACTTTTACTTTGATATTTTTAATGCTCTTTAACATGTCATGCTTCCTAAAATTTTTTGTATTATGTCACAAAAAAATAGTTAGTTGTTGCTTACTAAAAAATAATTTTTATCATAATAATATATGCGCAATTATGCATATATAAGGCTTAAGCTAAATTTTTTAGAATTAGACCTAAGACTCTTGGTATCAAAAAAC
>CAZEXR010000194.1:0-3552 GCA_964516675.1 uncultured Enterobacterales bacterium
AGACTATGGATTCTATTATTTGTAACCTAGCTAAAAGCCTTATGGAAAAAGGCTTACAGCTAGATTTTTTTAGAGCTTAAGGTCCTGTATATGAAAAAAATTTTAAATTTTACTAAAGTTTTGCAATTAAATGGCCGTTAAGGATACATACGGTGGAGTAGCAATACTCTTCTGGGAGAGAGAAAATTTATACTCCTCAAGAGAGAGGGGGGAAAGGTATGAGCGATATTACTATAAATAATGCACTATCCTCAGTTAATAGTAGACCAACTTTAGACAATGAATCTAAAGGTCGAAAAGTGGTTTCTGAGGATCAAAATAAAACTATAGCGCAAGATCAGAATGATTCAGTTTCAATCAGTGAAGCAGCATCAAAATCTGCAGAAAAGGATTTAGAAAAAGCTTCAAAAGATGTTCATGCAGAAGAAAAAGAAGTTTCAGAAGCTTTAAAAGAGCGTAATGAAAAGATGGCAAAAGAACGCATGGATGACTTGAATTGTCAGAACATTGGTTTAGCTTTTAGTGTTGATAAAGAAAGTGAGAATACTGTTGTTAAGGTTACCGATCTTAATACAGAGAAATTGGTTCGCCAGATCCCTTCTGAGGAATTCTTAGAATTTGCTGAGAAGTTAGATAATATGAAAAAGATGAATCAAGCTCATATTGCAGGCAATGACGCAAATGAGGCAAAAGGACTTTTATTTGACGAAAAGGCTTAATATTCTATCTTTCATAATTTTAGAAAAAGCGGATACTTTTATAGGTCCGCTTTTTTAGTTTACTATGTCAAAACATGCGTTAGAAATAACATTTACTGCTAAAAATATATTAAGATCTGTCGTTATATAAATTACTATAAGAATACATTAGTATTTTTGATTGCAGGAGATCAAATGTACGGACGAAACTTAAAAGCATACAAGCGCACTAATCTAGAAGCAGAACTTTCTGTTGCAGATCCTCATAGAGTCATTCAAATGATGTTTGAAGGCTTGATTGAGAGATTATCACAGGCAAAGGGTGCTATTTTGCGTCATGACTATGAGTATAAGGCTAATAGAATTTCAAAGGCTGTAGGCATTATAAATGGTCTTCAGTCATCTCTAGATAGAACATCTAATCCAGAGCTAGGCGAGAGAATGTTTGCTTTATACAACTATATGAAAGAATTACTTGGAAAAGCTTCAACATCTCTTGAGATGCAACCAATTGATGAATGTATTGAACTTATTCTTCCTATAAAAAAAGCTTGGGATTCAATACCTAAGGATGTAAAAGAAAAAGTAAATCTTCAAATTACTAGTGCTCCGGACTATAATAAGTAATATAGTCGGAAGACTATAATCCTAGCCATAACTCTCTCTCTCCTTGGCTAGGATTTTTTTTGTCCTGAATTCAACAGTTCTTTTGTTAAAGATGTCTATAAACAAAAAAAGGAAGCCGAAGCTTCCTTTTTCTCATCAATTTAAACTAATCTATTAGATTGTCTGAACTGACATTGTGTT
Organism: uncultured Enterobacterales bacterium; assembly: GCA_964516675.1. Taxonomy (GTDB): domain Bacteria; phylum Pseudomonadota; class Gammaproteobacteria; order Enterobacterales; family Succinivibrionaceae; genus Succinivibrio. The sequence continues at coordinate 1,506 of CAZEXR010000194.1, forward strand.
TGTGATACCTGATGGTACTAAAGCACCGTTAACCATAACGATCTTATCGCCAGCCATAGCTAGACCAAGGTCTAAAGCTAACTTCTTACCTAGCATGAAGAACTCGTCTGTTGACTTTAGACGCTCAACGATCTGAGGCTGAACACCACGAGTTAAGCATAACTGACGTGCTGCCTTGTAGTTAGGTGTTAAAGCTAAGATAATTGCGTTAGGGTTGAACTTACGGATAGCGCGAGCTGAATTGCCGTGCTCTGTAGCTACAACGATAACTGGAGCACCTAAGCTTTCTGAAGCCTCAACAGCTGCTAAGCAAGCTGAATCAGTAACAGTTGAAGCTGCTTCAACGTAACGGTAAACTTCATCAGCGTTTTCTTCGCAGTATGAATCAGTACGTTCACAGATTGTCTTCATGGTGTTAACAGCTTCACGTGGGTACTTACCCTTAGCTGACTCACCTGATAACATAACAGCATCAGTACCATCTAAAATAGCATTGGTAACGTCACCAGCTTCAGCACGTGTAGGACGTGGATTCTTAATCATAGAATCTAACATCTGAGTTGCAGTGATAACTGGCTTACCAACTTCGTTACAACGCTTGATGATGTGTTTCTGAGCGAAGATAACTTCCTGAGCAGGAATTTCAACACCCATATCACCACGAGCAACCATGATACCGTCGCAAGTCTCTAAGATCTCTTCGAAGTTGTCTAAACCTTCCTGGTTTTCGATCTTACAAATGATCTTGATCTCGTTACCGCCGTTAGCGTCTAAGAAATTACGGATATCTAAAACGTCATCCTTTGAACGAGTGAATGATGCTGCAATGAAGTCAACGTCACGCTTGATACCGAATAATAGGTCGCCCTTATCCTTATCTGATAAGAAAGGCATTGAAATGTGAGTGCAAGGTAGGTTTACGCCCTTGTGCTCGCCTAACATACCGTTATTTTGAACTTCACATTCAACATCAGTACCATTGATAGCTGTTACAACTAAGCCAATTAGACCATCGTCTAAAAGTACAGTTGAACCAACCTTTAAATCCTTTGATAGATCTGGGTAAGTAACGCCAACTTTTGACTTGTTACCTACGAATGATGCGTCAGCACATAAAACTAACTTCTCACCAGTTACTAACTCAACGTCTTCGCCATTCTCTAAATCGCATGTTCTGATTTCAGGACCCTTAGTATCTAAAAGAACTGCAAAAATTTTACCAGTTTCTTCCATGATAGCGTTGATGCTAGTAATACGGCCACCGTGCTCTTCGAAATCACCATGAGAGAAGTTTAGACGCATTACGTTCATGCCAGATGAAAGTAGGGTTTCCATAATTTCGCGCTTCTCGGATTTAGGACCGATAGTGCATACCATTTTAGTTTTTTTCATATTTTGGCTCTCCAAGCGGAGTTGTAAGATTGAAGGATAGTAGTTAAAAATTCACGTGAATTATAACAGAATTAAAAATTAAAAAAAGCAAAAAAAATGAGTTAGAGATCAAATTTTTTTTATTATAGAAATTTGAGTTTTTTAATCTTTCTATTTAAATAGATAATGTCGAAAAATCAGATAGATATGCTTTTTTAAATCACTAATTAAAGCTAGTTTAATAAATAGATAGGTTCAATTATGTTGCAAAGTATCATGTTAGTTTCAGTTACTACGTATTTTTTAGTGCATTTTGCACAAAAAAAACCGGACAAAAAGTCCGGTCTTATTTATTTCGCTTAAATTCTAATTAAAAGAACTTAACATACATTAAAAGCTGGAAGCCTAATGACATGAATGAAATAGCAGCTGCTGAGCCGTAAGCGATGTACCAAGTTAACTTTGAGTGAATACCAAAGTCATGGCTTGAGTGATGCATTCTGTGTAAAGCATAGAAGCTTAGTAGGAATACAACGCCGAATACGCATAAGCTTAGGAACCAATTTGAGAAAATTGATGCAACCTGACCGATGTTTAAAACACCGCTCTGTAAATCGCCAGCTCGGAAGTTTTACACTTGCATCTAATTAATACTACTCCCCACCTAAACTAAATT
>CAZEXR010000195.1:0-3506 GCA_964516675.1 uncultured Enterobacterales bacterium
TAAAGGGTAGGTTTAGAGGCTTCATCTACCCACAGATATGCACGAAGCCTCTTTTTTTTAAAGATAAAACCTAACTTTTTATTTGAATTTACTAAAAAAAGTTAGGCAATTTTATACAGAAAGGGCTTATTTATCGAATAATTTATTTAGAATTGTGAACCTACCCTCAATTTTTCGCAAACGTTTGAGAAATAGAACATTTTTCTAACACTAAAGTGAAAATACCAATCATGGCTACAGAATTATGAATTCTGCCATTCTTAACCTGGGCATAAGCCTCATCTAAAGGAGCCTTAAAAACACGAATATCTTCATTCTCACAGGCAAGTCCACCGTGCTTTCCTAAATGTGATAAATCAGTGTTTGCAATATACAAAGTTACGCGCTCAGAAATACCACCTGGAGATGGATATTGAGATGATACAAAGTACAAGTCATTAGGAGAAATCTCAAGACCAATCTCTTCTTTTACTTCTCTAATTGCAGCCTCTTCTCTACTCTCGCCCTTATTAATCATGCCTGCTACTATTTCAATTAGCCAAGGACTTTGCTCATCTTTTAAGGCACCTGGTCTAAATTGCTCAATTAAAGCAATTTCATCTGTTTTTTGATCCCAAGCTAGAATTGCAACAGCCTCAGCATCGCGCTCAAAGATTTCTCTTACTAAAACCTTTGATTCTCCACCATTAAACTGTTTGTAAGAAACATCGTATCTATCGATTGCAAAGTAGCTTTTAAATAGACGTTGTTGATTATGAATTTTTACATCCTTGATATTAAATCTAGGTGCAAACAAATTCTCATTTTCGCTCATGTGTCAGAGCCTCTTATTCATGTACAATATTGTTAGTTTTACTTTCGGAGCAAATAAATGTCAAAGCTTCTTTTAAAAAATGCAGTACTCGTTACCCCAGAACGTATTATACGCAACGATCTACTAATTGAAGATCAAAAAATTTCTAAAATCGATAGGGATATCACTGATAGTCAGGCAAAAGTAATCGATTGCCACGAGAATATCGTTATGCCAGGTCTAATTGATGACCATGTTCACTTTAGAGAGCCTGGTATGACCCAAAAGGCTACTATCAAATCTGAATCTCGTGCAGCAGTACTTGGCGGTGTTACCTCTTATCTTGACATGCCTAATAACAATCCATCTACAACAACCATGGATTTGCTTAATAAGAAAAAAGCAATTGCATCAAAAGATAGTGTTGCAAACTTTGGTTTTTACCTTGGTGCAACTGATGATAATTTAGAAGAAATTAAAAATGCACCAGTAAAAGAAATTGCTGGTATTAAAGTCTTTATGGGCTCATCTACAGGAAATCTTCTTGTAGAAGATACTCAAAAATTAGTTAATATTTTTGAAAGCGCAAAAACCATCATTTCTCTACACTGTGAAAATACAGCAACTATCTTAAAGAATGAAAAAATAGCCAAAGCTACCTATGGTGATGAGGTTCCTTTCTCAATGCATCCGATTATCAGAAATCGTGATTGCTGTATTGAGTCTAGTAAGCTTGCAATTGAGATTGCAAAGCATACAGGTGCACGTATTCACATCATGCACATCTCTACAAAAGAAGAAGTTATGATGCTAAAAGACTTAATGTTTGGCAATGTTAAGACTCGTCAGATTTCTGGTGAAGCTTGTATTCCTCACCTATTCTTCTCAGAATGTGATTATGAAAGCAAACAGGCTTTTTTAAAGTGTAATCCAGCTGTAAAAACAGAAATGGATAGACTTGCTATTGTTCAAGCTCTTGAAAGTGGTATTTTAACCACTGTAGGTACTGATCATGCGCCTCATGAAATAGCCGCAAAACAAGGTACATACTTTAAATGTGCCTCAGGTCTTCCATCAGTACAGTTCTCTTTACTAGCTTTGTTAGATTTATGGAAACGAGGCGAAATTACCTTAGAGACGATTGCAAAAGTTAGTGCTCAAAACGTCGCATCACGCTATCGTATTAAGGATAGAGGCTTTATTGCAGAAGGTAATTTTGCAGATCTTGCTATTGTAAATCCATCAGTTCGTCATAAAGTTACAAAAGACTCAATTGCTTCTTCTTGCAAGTGGTCTCCATTTGAGAATTATGACTTTAACTGTTCTGTAGAACATACTATCGTTAATGGTAATTTAGTAGTTGAAAATGGAGTTTTAGTTGATGAAACTCCAGCTTGTGCTCTAGAGTTTGATAGATAATCAAAGAGAACACTAACTAGATAAGACAAGGCTGCACAATACATGCAGCCTTTTGTTTACTTATAGGAAAACTACCTTTAAAGCTTATTGATAGTTCACACTATTTTTAAAGCATTTTTACTTATGTAAATGCTTTTTAAAGAATGAAGATAATTCTTTGTAATAGGTCTTAGTCTCAGGAGCATTATCTACAAAATAGTAAGAAGCATGTGATAAACCTTCTAAAACTACAAGTTTGGTTTCAACACCAACCTCTCTTAATCTCTGATCCATTCTAATAGTATTTGATAAGAACAAATCTCTTGTTCCTGTAATTAAGAAGGTTGGAGGGAAATTAGCTACATCACCATAAACAGGAGATAGCATTGGATCATTTAATGGTTTATTACCAGCATAGGATTTAGCAGCAATTTCTAGCAATCCATCATAGGTCCACAAGACATTATCCACACCTTCATTTGTGTAATAAGAATCACCTGTTTTTGTCATATCAGACCAAGGAGTTCCTGCACCAAAGGCACCAGGCATTGGAAGATTATCTTGTTTTGCTCTTAGTCCTACTACTAGTGTCATACCACCGCCTGTAGAGGTTCCAAATACGCCAATTTGAGATGCTTTATATTTTTTTAGTAAATGTTTATATACAGTCATAGCATCATCCATAGCAGCAGGATATGGGTACTTTGGAGCCATTCTATAATCAACACATACTACTTTTAATTTTCCAAGCGAAGCCATAAGACCAGGCTCATTAAGACCGGTTAAACCACCGCCTAAAATATATCCGCCACCATGAAGATACAGCAATACTAAATCTTTATCATAGTTTTCATCCTTTGGTGTAAGAGTATAGGTTCTAACTCCATCTACAAAGTCTTCATGCATGGTTACGTTATGTTTTTCAAGAAAAGCTAGAGCTTCTTTTCCATCTGTTGCATGGTAATCATCACATAGCTTTTGTAGCTCCTCTTTTGTCTTTGGAGTTTGTTGCCACAATTTAATGTCATGAGTTGCAACTAAAGGTGCAATCTCATTACTTACAGTAACAGGTACTGGATAAGATTTTGTATCTTCAAAAGAAAATGCAGAGGTTGCAAAAGTTGAAATGCCGAGAAATAAGGCAAGACTAAAGGTAAGTTTTGTTTTCGTAAAAAGCATAAAAGTATCTACCATAAAATTAAGAAACTATTAAAAATATAGAACGAAAACAGAAAATATAAAATGATTTATCTTACAAAATCTAGTTTCCCAGATGGAAATTTAACACGAACCTAGATTCACTCATAGGTTGATG
>CAZEXR010000196.1:0-3501 GCA_964516675.1 uncultured Enterobacterales bacterium
CAGGGCGTACGCATGAATTTAATAAATAGTGTGTAAACAAGGACGAGGGAACATTAAAAAAATCCTCCATCCAACTAGGAGTACACACTATGCAATTCAATACAATTTCAAGAGAACTTTTTGATTTAGAAACTGATGATGAGGTTACTTTTGTAAAGGGATATTTGCCAATTGGAGTCGATTTAGCAAAGTACAACATTGAAGTTTATTGCTATAACTTCAAGTCCAATAAATTTAAATCTCGTACTCTTAGTAGAGAGCAGTTCAAGTCTTTCCTAAATGAATCTGAACATAAACTGCTTGTTTCTTTTGAAGCAGGTGGTTCAAGTCACTACTGGGCTCGCTATTGCATTAGCTGTGGTCATAAAGTCAGGTTAATCACTACACGCTTTGTATCATCTGTACGAGATAAGAATAAAGATGACAAACATGATGCAAAGCTTATCTATCTAGCAGCATTAACTTTAGGTTGTCGAACTACAGGTGTTAAGTCTGAAAAAGAGCAAATGCTCTACACCATCTTAAAGCTTAGAGATCAACTTCTAAAAGATAGAGTTAAACTCACTAACTTTTGGCGAGCTACTATCTATGAAATGGGTGAGCCAATTAAAGGAAACTTAATATCTTTAAAGCAACATACAGAAAACCTTGCTATAGATTCTGACAATGTTAGAACAGACACCAAAGATTTAATAGCTAAAATCAATGGATTATGTTCATCACAAATTGATGAGCTTAATTTAAAAGTAAAAGAGATTGATGATTATCTAAAAGGTGTTGCAAGAACAGATGCTGACTGCGCGTTACTGATGACCATACATGGTGTCAGTGAGATATCAGCAACTGTAATTATGACTTCATTATCTAACATAGGAAATTTCCCTGATGGACCTCATTACGCATCTTTGATTGGATTCGCACCTCGTCATAGAGGAACAGGAGGTAGTAACTACAACATCAGTGCAGGACCTACAGGTCATAAGTCCATCAAGAAGTGCTACTTTTTTGCTGCAATGGCTATCTACCGACAAGTAAAGAATATCGAAGAACAAGAAAACTGCTGGCTTCACCGCATTGTAAAAGAGAAAGGTGGAAAAACCGCCATCTGTGCTATTGCCAATAGACTAGCATGCACAGCTTACAGCATGCTAAAGAATAAGACTCCATTTGATATGGAGCGCTTTAAAGGAAAATACCTAGAAGTTTCAAAGCAAAAAGCTTCTTAAAGAATTGTTGCGGTGAGGATTGAAGATTTTATGAACCAAAGAGTTCTGGTAATAAATTACCCCACCGTAGCACCCAATTATGATTTTAAGTAAATACAAATGAACACAAAGATTTCAGAGTTTAAAAACTCGTAAAAGAATTGCCTCGGTAAGGATTGTAATATTTTTGAACCCATGAGTTCTGCACTTAAATTATCTCACCGTGGCACCTAATTATGATTTTGAGCAAGTAAAAATGAACACAAAGATTTCAGAGTTTAAAAACTCGTAAAAGAATTGCTGTGGTGAGGATTGATAGCTTTATGAACCAATGAGCTCTGATATTAAATTATCCCACCGTGGCACCTAATTATGATTTTGAGCAAGTAAAAATGAACACAAAGATTTCAGAGTTTAATAACTCGTAAAAGAATTGCTGCGGTGAGGATAGGGGCTTTTTTGAACCAATGAGTTCTGCATTTAAATTATCCCCCGTAGCCCCCTAATGCAGACTAACAGAGAAAACTGACAACTCTATTTTGGTAAGTACGTGATGTACTAATACCGCATATAAAACTGTTAACTGTTAGTTGGCTTATAAAATATTTTGCAAGGATAGATCACGAAAAAAAAGGCGATGCACGCTTATACTAACAATGGTCAAATCTATCAACATAAGGAGCATCGCCATGGCAGATATTATGACATCAACAGATCTACTTGCAATTGATTTTTCTAAAAATAAGGTTAGAACTCACTATTTTTCTGCAACTAAGCTTAAAGAGAACAGCTTACTTGTTGGTGTAGATCTTTCCTCAAAGGTTGAGCAGGTATGCTTTAAAGTAAATGATACAGTCTACAATGTGCAGCTTAAACCTAAGGAATTTGAGGAGTTTTTAAAAGATAAAAAAGATCAAGGCTACAACCTCTATGTAGGAATGGAAGCTTGTGGTAGTTCTAATCATTGGGCTCATGTTTGTAAAAAACTCGGACATGAGGCTTATATTATTAGCGCTGAGTCAATAAGAGGTGACAGAAATAAAAACGCTAATAAGAGTGATTCAAGAGATGCTCTTAATATTTTCTGTGCCTTATCTAATTACCTTGAAGGACGTCGTGAATACCCTATAGCCCATGCTAGAACTAAGCAGAATGTAGGCCGACAGGAGTTAAGCTCTTTTAGAGAATTATTGATAGGAGATATTGACCATTTAAAACGCCACCTCAATGGCTTTATGCGTGATGTTACAGGCAATGCACATAGTGAGAAGAAAAGTGACACTGTCTTAAAAGATCTTAAAAATACATTATTGTCTGAGGACAATGAGTGTGATGCTAAGGATAATGAAACAATTATAGCTGTTGCAACTTCTGTGCTTAAAGGCCTTGAAGAAGGGCTATGTACACTTGAACAAAGGATTATAGATACCGTCAAAGAAGACGAGGTCATGCAACGTGTAATGACTATACCAGGAGTAGGAGCAATTGCTGCTTATACTCTTGTAAATTCTTTTGGTGATATTTCTCGATTTGAAGATTGCAGACATGCTGCATCGTGTATGGGTACTGCACCTAAAGGTGAAGGCACTGGCGGTAAATTCAAAGTATTAAATACTAGACGTAAAGGAGACTCTAAAGTTAAGAGAGTCTTGTACCAATCAGGTATGTGCTTTACAAGAGGTAAAGGTTTGAGAGGACTTGAACAACGCAAGATGGCGGCCTCTTATGCCAATAGAATAGTAAGAATTGCATTTGCTCTTATAAGAGATTGCAAGACATTTGATGACAATCTTACGAAAAAGAGAATGACAAATGTCCATAAGAATACATTAGCTAGACTTGCAGCTTAATAATACACAAAAATCACAAGACAACGAACAAAGAAGAAAGATCTAAAACTAGGCTCTACTACTAAAAAGCCGCAAAACGAATGAAGCTTTGAGCTCCTAACTGTAACTTGGCATAGTAGTTTGCAAAGAAGCAAAAATTAGAGTTTATTGATAAACATCGCACCGCAAGGTGGCTCAGTACCTAAATATGGCAGCATAGCATGCCCTAAAGAGCAAAGTTTAAGATTGAATATTCAGGGATAAGTTCTAAAAGAAGAAAGGAATTAAGACCCCGCCCATCATAAGCAGCTTTAGTGACTGACTAATTTTTTACGCCCACACCAAAGCACTATCACAAATGATAACTCTCTGTTTTATCGTAAAATTCAAAGAAGAATTCCGTGTTAAAAATATTTTATAAATATTCAAAAAGGGGGCTTTACATCGTCCTTGTTTACATATAAAAA
>CAZEXR010000197.1:0-3479 GCA_964516675.1 uncultured Enterobacterales bacterium
GGAGCTTATTTGCTCATCCACTAAAAAAATTTTGAAGTATATTGACAGATACCGATAACTTGCAGCACAGTCCTTCTAAAAAATTAAAATCATCATCATTGAGCCTAAAGCTCACAAAGTTATTTTTGGAATCACGTTTAGTTTTATATATTGGAGGCTCTTTATTCTTCCTGATGTTTTTTTCTGACTGAATAACTGTGTTACGTTTTTTTATGTTTATATTCTTATAAAAATCGACAACATCAGGATGATTTAGACACAGCTTTTGAAGATTGTCTGGAGTTAATTCTAAATTGACAAAAAGCTTATCAATGCTTTTTACTCTTGATAATGCAACATATAGTTGACCTGTAGTAAAAAAATCATCTATTCCTGCTCTTATATTTCCACTTTCATATGTCATGCCCTGTGATTTATGAACTGTGATAGCATAAGCTGGTTTAAGAGGTATCTGTGAGTAACTGCCAACCTCATGAAGCTCAACTTGTTTTTCTTTTTCATTAAAAACGTATTCTTGGATCTGCCACTCAAAACGAGAAACTTGTTGTAATCCATTGTCCGTTTCTACAATAACAGAATTAATATCTAATTTCTTAACAGTTCCAATCTCTCCGTTATATGCGCTACACCCTTCTTCGTTAATATTTGCGATAAAAATAACACGGGCACCTTCTTTGAGTTTCAATATTTCTAGGCACCTTAAATCTTTAGATTCGACCTTACCTGTTTTTTCTACATTGAAGATCGTACAGTTACCTGGAAGCTTATTTACTTCAGAATTGTTGATGTTATCTGCCACTTTGTTTTTTGTGCAGATGTTAATAGCTGTTAATTCTTCTTTTTTACTAGAGTTATTTATTACATAGTCAAGGCCATCTGTATCTCCAAATCTAATTTTGTTCAGAGCTTCAGAAAACGCAGAATTATCTTGCCTGAATACTTTTTGTAACACAATTGTACTAAGATTCAATTTATTCCAATTCTCTGTTTTAAAAGCAAATCCTTCTGTATTATTTGGATAGTGAAATTCCATATACTTTTCATCTTTATCTGTTACAACAGGAGGAAGCTGACAGAAATCACCACATAGAATAACTTGGTATTCATGGTTATACTCATCCCTTAAAACTGAAAGTGTGTTACATACGTAGTCAAAAACATCACTTCTACACATTGAGATTTCATCAATTACAAGTGTGTGAGCTCCCAATAATACTTTTTTTGTTTTCTCATTCTTTTTTAGCACATTACTGACGTATTCTATTTTTAGTTTTTTTGTATCTAACGGAACAGGTATTCTGAATGTTGAATGAAGTGTTGCTCCTCCAATGTTCTGCGCTGCAACCCCTGTCGGAGCACAAATCAATGCTCCTGGAGTACATTTGATTATTTCTTTTAATGTAAAGCTTTTTCCTACACCAGCACCACCTGTGAGAAATAGGTTTTTTCCACTTTTAGCAAGTGCAATTGCAGGTAACTGGACACCATTACCACCCTTAGTAACCATCTGAAAAATATTAGAATTTCACCATCGTTAATTTGATGGAGAAATTCAATAAATGGGTACCTTTTCAATACCAGATGATCAAGCAAATAAGATCATAAATGACTTTATTAAGACCCAAGACTCTTACTTGGTTATTGCCTATAATCATTGTGTAAATTCAAAAACTGCCAAAGCTATTGGCATGAATTGTCTTGGCAAAGACATGTTTTATGCACGAGAAGATCAAGCTCGCAAAGTACTTGCAACAAAAATTCAAGAGCTTTTGCTTAAAGGAGTTACCGCTTGTGCCGTTGCTGAACAACTAAAGATCACCTCAGCTACAATGTGGCGTATAAATAACCAATTTGGTATTGATGTTAATGAGCTAAAAGAGCAAGCAAAGATTGAGCCTGCTACCCAAGGAGCGCAGCAATCTCAAGAATACACTTTTATAGAAATCACAAATGAAGCTCAAAACGATGAGCAGACATCAAATGATGTTCATTCTCCTATGGATTCATCTGATAACTATGCAGTCAAAGAAAGATCTGTAAATTCCACTTATCCATCCACTAAGTCATCAAACCAAGAACCAGCAATATCATCACCATACCATCAGGGCTATCGTCCTTATTATCAAGATTATAGAAGAAACAATAACTATCGAAGACCGTATCAAGAGCATAGAGATTCAACAGAAGGTCAAACTTACAGACCAAGAGCTTATAACGACAAAAGCTATATTCGACAAACTATTCCAAATGCAAATGTGGTTCGTATGCGTTTTCAAGGGATGGAATTTACATTTAATTGCGGAGATAAAAATCCTGAGGATGTAGTACTTGAGCTGATGCAAAAAGGTTCAAGGAGGCTGTTTTAGATGAGTATATTGCCAAATGATGGTCGCATCATCATGGTTAAAGAGCCTGTCTCAGGACGCTTTGGTATTCATAAACTATTAGCTCATTTAACAATGAATACCTATAAGACCAATTGGGATGGCTCTGAGTCTATTACCTTAGTGACCTTCAACAAAAATCGTACCCGTATGAAAATCTTTTCTGTAGATTCATATGGTATAACCTATTCAGTTCGCATTTTAAATGAGGGAACCTTTAAAGTTATATTAGATAATGAAATTTTACCTGAGAGGATTAATAAAGATATCCTAGAGAACCTTATGCTTTATGGCACAACAAGTGGCATCTAATACGGATTGAAAGATTTTTTGTAAGAAGCAAAAATACCTAAAACTTTTTGCTTTATACCTCTATTAATTGCTAAAGATATCAAGTAAAATCCTTTACACTTAATAAATTTAACTGACTTTCTAAGAGAATACATCATGGCAAAGCTTTCAAGAAAAGATAAAGCTCGACTTGCAGCATTAGGAGCTAATGCTACAAATACTGCATCTTTAAGCAGCGACCAGATGTTGCTTCAAAAGTCTTTGCAAATTGAAAATGATAAGCTAAAAGCTCAAGTTAAACGTCTATATCAAGAAAGAGCTGAGGAATCTAAATCTCCCTTAAAAATCATTAAGAACCAACGCAAGGAAATTTCTCAATTAACAACCCAAAATCAGAAGCTTGAAAAGCAGATGACATTGCTTGAACTGCTAAGCGAAAATCGCAAGGCCGTATTAGCAGAACTATATGAGAGCTTAAGATTATTGCAGTTTGCAAATGAAAGCATTTGTAATGATATTCCATATGCAGATTCATTAAACTTTACACAACAAATTCAGTTTGTAAAAGACATGGTAATGAACCTTAATAGTGCTTTTAATTATAAACGTCAGTACATTGAGCAAATCATTACACACAAAGATAGTGAAAAGAATTCTCGTAAGAGCAATGTAGACTTAACCCAAAGTTTAAATGACTATGGTCAGATACTTGATGACGAGCAAGCTAAGCTTATTAAAGCATATGGAGATGAACAGCTAAAAAGTGATAAGGTAGCTACAGCTCAAATTCCTAATGATGACGTA
>CAZEXR010000198.1:0-3437 GCA_964516675.1 uncultured Enterobacterales bacterium
AATCCAAATAAATATAGCTCTAATCAACGTTTAAAAGTAATTTACAAGCATAATTATTTATATATAATGTCTTCAAAAGTTGTGATTAAGATCACTTATTGTTTTTTGATGAGATGTTTATGACTCTGATTAAGCCTTTTTTATATCTTCTTTGTTCTACAGTGTTGTGTTTACCTTTAGTTATCGTAATATGCAATGGTGAAGAAAGCTTACAAGCTGTTCTTCCATCACATATTCAAGATACAACAGGAAATGCTTGTGAAAGTGGCGATATAACAAAATGTCGCATTGCAAGAGATACAAGCCTTGCTGCAGAAAATTATGAAAAAGCTTTTTCAATGATGAGAACTTTATGTGAACGATATGATGATTCTGAGTCATGCTATATGACTTATTCTACTTACTATGCAATGCAGAGTAATAACGAGAAAAGTCAATCAGAGATGAGAGTAACTCTATACGAAGTTCTATATTTTCTTGATTTAGGATGTAAGCTTAACAATTATGACTCTTGTATGAGAGCTGCTCGAATTTATGAGTATGGCGTTAAACCAGGTACTTCTCAGGCTTTATATGGTTACAATATTGCATATGATGCTCAAGAAGCTAAAAAGTACTATAAAAAGGTTTGTGAATCAGTATCAGATAATGCTTATGAAGCATGCAATCGTTTATTAGAATTAACTAATTCGAATAAAGAATCTCTATCATTGTCAAATTAGCAATTTTACTTCAACATAAAAAAAGGGAAAATTAATTTTAATTTTCCCTTTTTTTGCGATGTTAATCTTGATGATGAAGTAGATGCCCCATGCGCAGTTCTTTTGTATCTAAATAACCTTCATTAAATTTGTTTCTACCAAACTCAATTGGTTTTCTATCTACAACTTTAATTCCGTGTTTTTCAATATCTGCAATTTTTGCAGGATTGTTAGTCATTAAGATAACCTCAGTAAATCCAAGATTCTTCATGATCTGAGAACATGCCTCATATTCACGAGCATCAGGAGGAAATCCTAATTGAACATTTGCGTCTACGGTATCAACGCCATTATCTTGAAGTTGATAAGCTCTAATTTTGTTGTATAGGCCAATGCCTCTGCCTTCTTGTCTCATATAAAGAAGAGCACCACGACCTTCACTTTCAATAGCTTTAAGTGCAGCTTCTAACTGAAATCCGCAATCGCAACGAAGAGATCCAAATACATCTCCAGTTAAGCATTCTGAGTGAATACGACAAAGAACAGGTCTGCCATCAGCTAAGTCACCTTTAAAAATAACTGCGTGATCTAGAAGATCGTTCTCTTTGAAAACAACAATGTTAAATTGACCGAATTTTGTAGGAAGTTTTCCTACAGGACCTTGAATTAATTTAGTAGTCAATTTCAAATTCCATAGTAATAAAGTGAATCTGTAAAAGTATCTGCGTATTTTAGCATATTTGCATATTTGCTATATAGTAAAAAAGATGTATAAGAATAAAAATCCTTGTAAATTAAACAGTAAAATTAGTTTTTTAATCTTGAAAAAAAGCATTTTAATGATAGATTATAAAATTCATCAATATCGGTGTTTTATATAATTAAAAATATTGCTCAAAAAGCGGATAAATACGCTATTTTTGATAGATTTTATAAAATAGATTATTGTATAATATCGAGCTTATAGAAAAAGGAAGTTTAAATGTCAGATGCTATTGTAATTGCAGTTGATGGTCCAGGCGGTGCTGGTAAAGGCGAGCTTACTCGTCGTTTAGCAGGAATGCTTGATTTTGATTTGCTTGATTCTGGTGCTATTTATAGAGTCTTAGGCTATGCTGTTAGAAAAGCCGGTCTTGCATTGTTTGATGAAGATTCTGTTGTACAAGAAGCAAAGCTACTTAATCTTTCTTTTGAGTGTTTGGATGATGGCGTACATGTTTTATTAGGTGGTGAAGATGTTTCATCTGCTATTAGAACAGAAGAAGCTGGTAATAATGCAAGTAAAGTTGCAGCTTATCCATCAGTACGTTTAGCTTTGTTAGAGAGACAACGAGAGTTCTTACGTGAGCCAGGCTTAGTAGCTGATGGCCGTGATATGGGCACTGTTGTTTTTCCAAAGGCTCAAGTTAAAATATTTTTAGATGCAAGCTCTGAAGTAAGAGCAAAGCGTCGTTGTTTACAGTTAGAAGCTAAAAACAAGCCTGCTGACTATGAAACAATTCTTAAGGAAATTCAGGAACGTGATGATCGTGATTGTAATCGTCCTGTTGCTCCTTTAAAACCTGCTGAAGATGCATTCATTATCGATTCATCAGATATGGATATTGAAACAGTAGTTAAGACAGCTGTTGATTACATTAAATCAAAGACAACTCTCTTAAAATAGATTTTTAGGCTAATAACCTATTTTTAAAGTGCAGTCATGGATGATAGCACTCATTTTTTATAACTCCCTCAAAGTAGGATACTTAGGGGCTTAATTGGGAAACCTTAATGGAATCATTTGCACAACTTTTCGAAGAGTCTTTAAATAACGTTGAAACCCGTCCAGGTTCAATGATCAAAGCTACTGTAGTAGCAATCAACAACGGCTTCGTTATTGTTGACGCTGGCTTAAAGTCAGAGTCTTCAATTCCTGAAGAGCAGTTCTACAACGCTCAGGGCGAAGTAGAGGTTAACGTTGGTGATGTTGTTGACGTAGCTTTAGAGTCTGTTGAGTCAGGCGACGGTGAGACTCAAGTATCTCGCGAAAAGGCAAAGCGTAACGAAGCTTGGATCAAGCTTGAAGACGCATTTAATAAGAGCGAAACTGTTGTTGGCGTAATCGACGGCAAAGTAAAGGGTGGCTTCACTGTACAGTTAGGCGGCATTCGTGCTTTCTTACCTGGTTCATTAGTTGATGTACGTCCAGTTCGCGACACTACTCACCTAGAAGGTAAAGAGCAGCAGTTCAAGGTAATCAAGTTAGACCAGAAGCGTAACAACGTTGTTGTTTCACGTCGTGCTGTTATCGAAACTGAAAGCTCAGCAGATCGTGAAAGCGTTCTTGCAAACCTAGCAGAAGGTCAGACAGTTGTTGGTACCGTTAAGAATCTTACAGATTACGGTGCTTTCGTTGATCTTGGTGGCGTTGATGGCTTACTACACATCACAGACATGGCTTGGAAGCGTGTTAAGCACCCTTCAGAGATCGTTAACGTTGGTGATGAAGTTTCTGTTAAAGTTCTTAAGTTCGACCGTGAGCGTTCACGTGTATCTCTAGGCTTAAAGCAGCTTGGTGAAGATCCATGGGCAAACATTGCAGCTCGTTTCCCTGTAAGCTCAGTAATCGAAGGTAAGGTAACTAACCTAACTGATTACGGTTGCTTTGTTGAAATCGCTGATGGCGTTGAAGGTTTAGTTCACGTTTCAGAGATGGATTGGACAAACAAGAACATTCACCCTTCAAAGATTGTT
>CAZEXR010000199.1:0-3432 GCA_964516675.1 uncultured Enterobacterales bacterium
AATCTTTCGCCTAACACTATCAATTCCCTCACAGCACGCCCCGTTAGGTATCTAATGGCACTATCATAAGGGCAAGCTATATAAACTCCCTCTGTACGTGTTTTCTTTAGCTTGTAAGGCTTTTCTTTTAAGATACTTAAGATGTCGTATTCATCTAACCCTCTTACATAGTACATTGACATCATGTTATAAACGGTAGGTCTACTATCTTTAAGTTTCTGCATAGCTCTATCAACAATCAAGGCACTATCATCATCAATGATATAAGGCTCTGAAGATAGTCCAGGATGAAGATAACCTACTGCACCAAAATATCTAGCCCATAAGCCATAATTGGTAAGCAAGCTTATATATTTTTCTGAATATCCGTCTTCAATAGACTCTTGAATCAATCTAGTTAACATCATCAGTCCTTAGTCTTAGTGAATCATTGCTTTGGCAATCAATTCTGCGCTAATAGAGATTGTGTCCATTGTCAGAACTTGTCCTGCATTAAGAATTTTATTTTTAATCTGTGGCCATAAATCTTTATTTCTCATATTCTCTAGTAAGTCATATCCAGCCATGGTTAGACGTGGATTTACAGGTAAGTAATAAGCAGGACTTGAATCAGTGTAATGTTCTAAGCCCTCTGTCTTAAGAAGTCCTGCATCAATGAGTAATTCAACATGACCGAGGATAATAGTGCGATACTTACTAGCATTATCCTCATTCAACTTTGCTTTCTGCATTGGTGTAAGCTCCTCAGATACATCACAACCATTGGTCTTAATAAAGTCTGATAGAGTATCAGCTTCAACTTGCTCTAATAATTCTCTTAGCAAATTCCAATCACGTTTCATCTTTACCTCACTTAATTTCCCAAATACGAGCTTCTAAATACCCGCCCTTTATTACCTCACCTCTAACGACATGAAGATTATCAATCTGACAATCATCATCCCAAAGCTGTGCTTTAGTGCATACATCTTGGAAGCCTTTTAAGATATTGTCTAAATCACGGCGACGGTGGTCTTTAAAATGAACTGTAATAGAAACACCTACACGCCCCTCAATAGTCTCAAAATCATGAGTTTGTGTCTTAATTTGCCAATAAGCCTTATTAAACCATTCACGATAAACTTTTGAATTGGTTAGCTGTCGTCCTCTAGTTCTAATTAGTCGTTGATTTGCTGAAATTGGCACAGGCATTTTTATAGTAATCATTCGTTAATATGCTCCTTCTGTAAATAGACAACACTCAGGCTTAAACTTGCAGTAGATATCTCCACTTGCACCGTTTCTGTTCTTAACAACGTGAATTGTTGCGTTTGTATCTTTACGAGTTAATAGCATTATTAAATCAGCGTCTTGCTCAATACTGCCACTGTCTTTGATGTCGCTTGCCATAGGTTCAGCATTCTTTCGCTGTTCAATTTCACGGTTAAGCTGTGCTAGTGCTAATACAGGTATGTTGTAAGTTCTAGCTATTTCTTTTAGATTTCGAGTAATATCACCAATGGCTGATGCCCTAGTATTATTGCGTGTATCAATTGGCATTAGCTGAACATAATCAAGCACAATAGAAAATATGCCACCGTAACGTTGTGCTGTCATTTTTACGATGTTTTTTAACTCGTTAATGGTAAGGTTTGATTTATCACACATCAGCAGACGTGGTGCTTTGTCTTTATGTGCTAGAACTAAATTAGTATCGTTGATGATGTTATGCCATGCAGCTGCATCTAATTGAGCTTTTAATAAACCTTTAGAATCGCTTTTTGAGAAGCCTGCAAGTATTCTGCTTATAACTTGTTCATTGTTCATCTCAAGAGAGAATATCAATGCTGGTTTGCTATCGGTGTATTTTTTTAGCATATTGCAAAGAATGTTACTAGCAAAAGCTGACTTACCTACGCCCGGTCTTGCACCGATAATGTTAACAGTACCAGCGTTTAAACCTCCATCTAAAAGATCATCAAGCTTGGTTATCCCTGTAGACACACGTTTAGCGATTTTGTTCGCTTTTAGCTTCTTTAGATAATCAAGAGCTACTTCAAAACCATCAGACACATTGAGGATATTCTCTGTTGAGTTAGTATCTGAGATTATATTTTCTATTT
Organism: uncultured Enterobacterales bacterium; assembly: GCA_964516675.1. Taxonomy (GTDB): domain Bacteria; phylum Pseudomonadota; class Gammaproteobacteria; order Enterobacterales; family Succinivibrionaceae; genus Succinivibrio. Next base: position 2,103 of record CAZEXR010000199.1, read on the forward strand.
TTAGTTTCAACTCTACAGCAGATAAGCTATCTACATCACTATTAAAAAACTCTGATATATTCTCAATGCTTTGGTGAAGTCGTCTCTTATCAGCCAGTTCATGAATAATCTTTGCATATTCATCAATGTGGCAATGACTGCGATTGATTGACTCGTTAACAATACCTGCAAGCTGTCCAAGCTCAAGATTAACTTTACCGTTAACTTCATTCCACAAGGTAACAACATCAAGAGTTTTATTTTCTGAAAGAAGTTTTACTGAACTTAAAAATAAGAGCTGAAAATCTACAGAATAAAAATCATTAACATCAATCTCATTGATACATTGTGTCAGAGCTTCTGTCTTAAAGTTAACTAATTGAGCAATTACTTCGCGCTCAACTACAAGATTAAATAACTCCATTATTTGTTTCTCCTAACACAGCCAAAGCTTCATCAAAAGCTTGTTTATACTCTTCTGGAGTTAGTTGTTGTTTCTTTAATTCAATCTGCTGTTCAATAGCCTTTTGAGGTATCATTTCAAGATAATTATTTAGTCCATAAACAGCGTTACAGATACAAGTACAAATATCTCTATCACCAATAAATACAACACGTCTATGGTTATAACTCTTCGGAGAAAATTTAACTCTTACTTGTTTGTATAAATAATCATAAGAAACCACATCACAGTTGCAATAGAACTTAACAAACTTGTTAGCTAGTTTTTCATCATCCTCATTGGCTGTTTTACCATAACTCTCAATAGAACCTAAAACAGCATGAAAAGCTAAAGCAGTGCGCTTATCAGAAAAACACATATCACAAGAATAATCATAGTGATTAGTAATATCTCTGTAAGCTAACAATGCTTTGGTTTCAAACTCTTCTTTGGTCATGCCTTCACGGTTAATAAACTCTAATAAATCAGCTGGCATAGCTTGATATTTAAACTTAGTGGCAAGTGCATAAACACCAACCTTTACGGCTTCAAAAGTGTATTTACCTAAAAGGCCAAAAAGAAAATCAATCTCTGGCTGTTGAGCTGTTGCATTGGACAGAGCCCTATAGGTTGTCCAAAGTTCACTAAATGCGTTATAATCTGACTGTTGCATTAAATCATCTCCTTGACTTAATCTGTGACAATTGATGCGTCTACATCAATAATCTTTTCCCCTTGAGACACTTCCAATGTTTCAGGGGAATTCATCTGAACTAGTTTGTTTAAATTCCCAAAAAAATCACCTTTCTTGGTAGTTGGTGTTGTCTGTAAGTGCTTAATCTCATCAATCAACCAATTAGACACATTCAAAGATAAATCCTTAACACCTTTCCATTTTTGTTCTTCTCT
>CAZEXR010000200.1:0-3432 GCA_964516675.1 uncultured Enterobacterales bacterium
CTAGTGATATTTTACTAAAATATATTGTTTAATTTTGAGTAATTTTATGTTTAATTTTGTGTTATTTATATTATAAAAATATCAAATAGTAAATAAATACTTTATAAAACAATATATTAAACTAAGAATAATTATTTTTATGCAATTAAATGAAAGTAATTGGCATTTGTAAAATATTAAATAACTCTATAATAAAATTATGCTTTGATGGCTATACAAAAAATTCATTTATAGTAAATTTAATAATTTTAATATGATACAAAACACAAAAACGGCTTGGTCTTACTATGACCATTTCAAGAAAGTATGTGACGATAAAAGCTCAATTTTTAAGAGCAATGTTAATTATAAATCTGATTTAATTCAGATTGCACCTGATGTAGAGTCTAGGATCACTCCTGTTTTCAACTTGTTATTTAGCCATTTACCTAACTATCTAACTCATTTTATGCAAATTGCCGTTTCATATGATTCTGATATTTTTGAAAGAGATCCGTTACAGGACACTTTACAACTACTTTCTAGGTTTGAGTTTTCTAGAATTGGCGAATCTCATATGTCATCTATTTCAAGACTATCTTCTCTTCCTATAGATGATTTAGTTTCTAATTTAGATAGAGTGTCTAGGTCTGAATCTAGTTTTGTTAATTATCTAATAAATCTTAGAACACCTGATCTTTTAAATGCACTCGAAAATGTTTTTCAAGTAAACCATTATCCTTCTATTATTTTTACCAAAGAAGAAAAATATCGTTCAAGATTTCTTTGTTGTATGTTAGCTAACGTCGGTTCTTCTCGTTCTTTAACAGCTTCTATTTGTGGATTACACCATAAAACCATCAGTGATATTTATTGTAATTCAACTGATGATTACTACATTCCTTTTAATAAACGAAAACAACTCTCTGCTGCTGCAATTATGCAATCAAAGGAAAAAGCTAATTATATTATGTTAATGCTTTCTTTATATACTATTTGTTGCAGAGTGTTAACAAATAAACTTCCTAGTGCAAATCATCTAGACCAAGAAGATATCCCAACTAGAATATCTTATCCAATTGCCATTGGTGTATATCAGGTTTGTAGAAATTTAAGTTCTTTATTTAATTTAAAGAAATTTAATTTACCAAAGATTGCTAGTTATATGCCTATATTTGATGATTTTCATGAAGTTTTAAAAGGCTTTGTTAATCGCGATGCAGAGGCTGTAGCGTGCACTCATTGTTATACCCCATATCTTGATTTAAAACAAAAGCCAACGAAAAAAGACAATTTTGTGCCTCAAACTATACCTTGTCCAATCTGTAACAGAACAGTTGAGTTTTCTTTAAATGATTTTTAAAACTGTAAAGAATATAGAGGATAAATTAGAACTTTATCCTCTATTTTTATGAGATGAAATTAAGATAGAAGTGATGCTACAAGACCTGGTCTTGCATTTGCTTGCATTAACATTTGTGAAGTAGCATTAGTCATAATATCGCTTTCAATCATTTTTGATGATTCAGTTGCATAATCAGCATCAACCATTTGAGAACGGGATGAGCTTTCATCTTCGTGCATTTGTTGTTGATTTCTAATTGAAGAGTCAATTCTATTGCTTACAGCACCTAGTTCTGATTTTTTTGAATCAACATACTCTATATATGAATCAATTGATTCTAAGACCATTTGGGCACTTGACTGGGTTGAGATATCAAATGCTTTATCAGTTGCATTATATCCTTGTCCATCAGATACACCACCTAAGTGATTTTGCAAGGATGACATTGTAAAAGAAACATCTAAATTAACTTCAAGGGTTGTATTAGCGTTTGCTCCTACTTGTAGTGTCAATTTACCGGCGTCATCAATAATGCCATTTGATTTACCATTTAAAAGTTGAGAGCCACCATAGGTAGTTTTACATGCAATTCTTGTAATCTCTGAACATAGCTTGCTTACTTCACATTGCATAGTTAGTCTATCTTCTGAGGTATTAGTACCGTTGGCACTTTGAATAGCTAATTGTCTGATTCTTTGTAAGATAGTGAAATCTTCTGCTAAAGAACTTTCTGCTTCATCAGCAACTGCTTGACCTTCGGAGGCATTTCTATTACCTCTTTGTAGACAATTAATCTGGGAAGTAAATTTATGACTTATTTCAAGATTACAAGGATCATCTTTTGCTGTATTGACCCTTTTTCCAGAGGATAAGTTATTGATAGCTTCTTCATTTTTATTTCGTGTCAAGCGTAAATCGCGTTGAGCAGTGAGCGAAGTAATATTTGTTTGAACATTAAGTGCCATAGTATTTCTCTCATAATTATTAGTATGAGAAATACTATGCAATAGATGTGCCAATGAACTGTAATTGGCTTAAATAAAGAACCTATAACTTGTTTGATTTATATTTTCAGCTAACTTACTGTTGTAAATGGCAAATTTTTGCCTATCTAAGTTTTTTTAGAAACTCGCCTGCAAAACTTAAATACTCTTGTGCTCCTAAAGATGTTCTGTCATATAAAAGAACAGGCAGTGCTGCAGATGATGATTCAGATATTTTTGGATTGTAGGTTATAGAACTTTTAAATAAAAGCTCGTCAAAGGAATTTTCTAGTTCATCAGATATAGTTTTAGCCAATGGCTGTAGCTTATCGTACATAGTTCTAATAATGCCTAGTAAAATTGTATTCGTTAAACCTTTTTCCTTAAGGTCTTTATATTTATCTATAAGCATTTTCATTGAATCTAATGCAAAAAGATCACAACATACAGGGACAATCATATAATCTGCAGCACAAATTGCACATACTAATAGCATATTAAGTGATGCTGGCGTATCTATAATAATGTAGTCGTATTTGTTTTTAACTTTATCTAATGCTTTTTCTAGCGCATTGTAGCTGTTTAATTTACCTTGAAGTGCTGATGGCAAAGCAACAAGATCGTCACTTGATAAAATTACATCAAAACCGCCTTTAAGGTATGGGGTGATACATTGTTCTATATCAACGTTATCAAGTACCACAGTTCCAATATTATGTTCTATATCAGTGTATTCATATCCAAGTGCAACGGATGCTGATCTTTGTGGATCAAAATCGACTAGCAAGACTTTTTTGTTAACTGTTTTTAATGCACATGCTAGATTAACTGCTGTAGATGTTTTTGCAGTTCCACCCTTAGGATTGCATATCGCAACTATTTTACCCATAACCATCACCTCAAGACTTATTTTAGCCATTTATTGAAGTTGTACAAATAGAATTTATTAAATATAGGATATCAATTATAAAAAATGGATTATTACCACTGTTATTAGTTGTTCAATTTAACAATATTCTATGTGTTTATTAAAAAAGCAATTTTAATGAAAGCTCATATTATTAACCTTATTTTTTAAGATTTTGTTTTTCTAAATTTATAACTTTGTGAAATAGCTATAATTTC
>CAZEXR010000201.1:0-3412 GCA_964516675.1 uncultured Enterobacterales bacterium
CGGCCGCTCTCCTAAGGATAAGTTCATCGTTGACGATGAGAACTCTCATGATACTGTATGGTGGACTTCAGACGAGTTCAAGAACGACAACAAGAAGGCTTCTAAGGAGGCATGGGCTGTTGTCAACGCACTTGCCAAGAAGGAGCTGTCTAACAAGCGTCTGTTCGTAGTTGACGGTTTCTGCGGTGCTAACGAAGCTACTCGTATGTCAATCCGTTTCGTTGTAGAGGTTGCATGGCAGGCTCACTTCGTAACTAACATGTTCATCCGTCCTTCAGCAGAAGAACTAAAGAACTTCAAGCCAGATTTCGTTGTTCTAAACGCATCTAAGGCTAAGGTAGAAAACTTCAAGGAACTAGGCCTAAATTCAGAGACCGCAGTTGTATTTAACTTAACAGAGCGTATGCAGTTAATCTTAAATACATGGTACGGTGGTGAGATGAAGAAGGGTATGTTCTCAATGATGAACTACTACTTACCTCTAAAGGGCATCGCTGCAATGCACTGCTCTGCAAACACTGACATGAACCACGAAAATACAGCTATTTTCTTCGGTTTATCAGGTACTGGTAAGACCACTCTATCAACAGATCCTAAGCGTCTACTTATCGGTGACGATGAGCACGGTTGGGATGACAACGGTGTATTTAACTTTGAAGGCGGTTGCTACGCTAAGGTTATCAACCTATCAAAGGAAAATGAGCCAGATATTTGGGCAGCTATCAAGCGTAACGCTCTATTAGAGAACGTAACTGTTGCTGCTGATGGTAAGATTGATTTCGATGATAAGTCTGTAACCGAGAATACTCGTGTTTCATACCCAATCAACCACATCACAAACATCGTTAAGCCAATTTCAAAGGGCCCTGCTGCTAAGCGCGTAATCTTCTTATCAGCTGATGCATTCGGTGTTTTACCTCCAGTATCAATTCTTGATGACCAGCAGACTCAGTACTACTTCTTATCAGGTTTCACAGCTAAGTTAGCTGGTACAGAGCGTGGTATTACAGAGCCTACTCCAACCTTCTCATCATGCTTCGGTGCTGCATTCTTATCATTACCTCCAACCAAGTACGCAGAAGTACTAGTTGAGCGTATGAAGAAGTCAGGCGCTAAGGCTTACTTAGTAAACACTGGCTGGAATGGTACAGGCAAGCGTATTTCTATTAAGGATACTCGTGGTATTATCGATGCAATCCTTGGTGGTGATATTGATAAGGCTGATACAAAGACTATCCCTATGTTCTCATTCAAGGTTCCAACAGCTCTACCTGGCGTTGACACTGGCATCTTAGATCCACGTGATACATATGCTAACAAGGCAGATTGGGATGTTAAGGCTAAGGATCTAGCAGAGCGCTTCACTAAGAACTTTGCTAAGTTTGCTAAGCTAAACCCAGAACTAGTTAAGGCTGGTCCTCAGTTATAATTTAAATTAAAAATTTAAATTAGATAAAAACCCGGTGCGTGTCACCGGGTTTTTTAATGGTATTGCAGAAAAAATTACGAGGTAAGTAAATATGGCTAAGCCTTTTATTACACGTGGAGGTTTTGAACAATTACACAAAGAGCTTGATTTCCTTTGGGAAGTAAAGCGTCCTGAAATTACACAAAAAGTAAGTTGGGCTGCAAGCCTAGGTGATAGATCAGAAAACGCTGATTATCACTACAATAAAAGACTTTTAGGGCAGATTGATAGACGTATTAGATATTTACGCCACTGCCTAAATGATTTACAAGTGATCGAATTTAATAAGCAGCAGGAAGGAAAAGTATTCTTTGGTGCTTATGTAGAAATTGAAGCTGAAGATGATGGTACTTTAATGCAAATCCACATCGTAGGCCATGATGAAATATTTGGTCGCCCTAATTGCATCTCTGTAGATGCACCAATGGCAAGAGCTCTTTTGGGCAAAGCCATGGATGATGATGCTGATGTTGTAACACCACTAGGTAAAAGAACCTGGATTGTTAATAAAATTTCTTACGCAAAACCTCAATGGTTCGAAGAAATGCCGATAATCGAGAATTCATTAGCATCTGATGAAGATGAGGAAGTGGTTGTTGAAGAAATGTCAGAAGAAGAGCAAAAGAAGATAGAACAAGAGTACTTAAAGACTCTTGTGCACTAGGAGTCTTTACTCTTACTAGCTAGTAAGTCTATGTTCTTCAATAATCAAATAACCACATAGATCTGATATAAGAGACAGTATTTACTACAGCAAAAAAAGAAAAAGCGAGTCTAATTTTAATTTAGCTCGCCTTTTGAGAGAGAAGTCTTTTTTAGAATTGAATCTGTTTTGTAGAAGCTGTAACAACAGTTGTAGTACCTGTTGGTTCTGATAAAAGTAGTTTTCTTTGAACTTGAGCTTCAACTGCATTAGAAATGGTTGTAACAACATTTACATCATTGTTAAAGATATAAGTGTTAAGAGTATTGGCAACAAAATAAACAGCTACACACTTAGTAGTAAGTTTTAGATATTTTTTAGCAGTCATAGATAGTTTCATAGCCAACACCTTGATATTTCTTTTTATTAAAGGTTCATCCCGTTGCAAATAGGTTAACGACCAAAGTCCGAAAACCTTTTTATTTTTTTATAAAGAATTAATAAATACGTTGCTGTACTATGAAGTTTGAGAATCGAAACGATAAAGAAAACTTGAAGATTAATACTGTAAATTTGAAATAACTTTAATAAAAACAATAGATTAGAATTTTATAAAAGTTAAAGTGTATTAACCTTGGACGTCTAAACTGAGTCCTAAATTTTGATGAGGAATTACTCTGTTATAAGCCTTAGCGATAGCCTTTGAAGAGAATCCTTCGCCTTTTTGATGACGTTTATCTAGATCTTCTGAGTATGTAGCTCCACCTTGATTCTGGTTACTATTAGAACCAAAGGCTCCTCCTAAAGCAGCATTAGTAGCTCCTGCGGCTGTTACATTCTGATCTAATGATGCACCTGTTGAAGTTGAGCTAGTAGAAGAGGCACTTTTTCCTTTTAGTCCCTTAGTGTCAGAACTTTCTTCTTCTTTTTTAGAGACCTTCCCTTCTTTTTTACCTTGATTATGCTTTTCTTGCCCTACTTTTATCAGAGCATCTGCTTGAGCATAAAGGTTTGCATTTGCTGGTGCGGTTTGCACACTGCCTTGGGATGTAGCTTGACCATTTAAGGATTGAGCAGTTTGGTTAATTTGAGGAATGGTTTCGCGGGCAAGAGTATCTCTGCGGGCTTCAGCCGCTGCATGCGGAAAGCTCGCTACTGCCATGTTTGAGATAACACTTGTTGCAATATCCATCGAGGTGCCCAATAAAGATTAAATTAACGCCTTACATAGGATATCGGTTTTTTTGCAGTAAAACTTTAATGTAAAAAAATCAACTTATTCAATTAGTTAGAATTTTTTA
>CAZEXR010000202.1:0-3396 GCA_964516675.1 uncultured Enterobacterales bacterium
AACCGCGTTGTTACAAGCATTTTGGAGATAAAATCCAAATGCAAAAGTTGAGTTTATAAGCTTGTTCTAATACCTTGCGCTGAGCAGTAGCAGGCAAAACTAAATAATGCTTTAGCTTAAGTTTTGACTGTTGCTTTAGTTGTGCAAGTTGTGTGCCAAATCTTTCATCATGCAAACCAACACCAACAGTATCAACGAGTACTAGGGATTTGTCACGAAGTGTATATAACATTTCTGGTAGTTCATCTAATGTCTTAATAGCAAATGTTGAACATCCCATAATTCGGCCATATGTCTTAACCTGTTCTACGGCACCGATTCTATAATGATCTGCTGTAATTAAAGCTACTCTATCAGGACCATATTTCATTACAAATCTAGCAGCTAATTTAGCTAAAGTTGTAGTTTTACCAACGCCTGCTGGTCCTATTAGCGTAACAATACCGCCCTCAGTTACAATTTCATCGTTACCGGTTTTAATCTTTTGCTCAACTAATTTAGCTAATTGACGCCAAGCAAAATTAAATGAAGCATCTGCATCAATTGAATTTGAAAGGTCTAATGCAATATTCTTCTCAAAACCAGAGCTAATTAAAAGTTCATAGACCATAGCTCTAACAGGCTCTTCTCTTTTCTTAGAATCAGCCATTAAGCCTGCTAGTTCAAACTGTAAAAGACGTCGTATTGAATCCACCTCCTGACGCATTTTTGATAATTCATTCTGTTCAGGATCAGCTTCATCAGAAATGTATGAAGAAATACCATGAGTATCTTCAACTTTCTTTTTCTTAGTCTTCTCTTCTTCTTTTACAAATAAATCTTTTAAGCCTGACTGTTCAAATAAAGGAGCAGGAGCTTTTGCTTTAACTTTAGGAGGTACTGTCTTTTTTACCGCAGCGGTGGTTGAAAGACCTGATGCTTGAGAATTTTGTTTTGCTTGAACTTGTTGCTGTCTTTCTAAGATTTCTAGTAAGCTCTTTGCAAAACCTTCAGCTTTAGCGCCACCTACAGTTTTCTGAGCAGGAGCTTTAGTATTTGACTTACCAATTGTTACCTCATCATCTGCAATGATTCTTGATAGAGGTGACTGTTCTTTTAGATTAGAAGTTATAGAACCAATATCTGAAGATGATGTAGCTACAGGAGTTTCAACTCCTGCAATGATTTCGACGCCATTTTCAATGCGCTTGTTGGACATAATAACAGCCTCAGCACCTAGCTCTTCTTTAATCTTAGCCAAGGCTGTGCGCATATCAGCGGCAACAAAGCGTTTTAATTTCATTTCGGTCTCTTAATCTTGTTACTTTAAATTGTTTTTATATATAGCTAGTAACAGCTTTTATTTTTATTTCAATCATAGATTTTCGATAAAAAGTCTTTATCTGTCAACAAATTCGAAAAACTAAAGCTAAATAATGTTAAGTGGATTAAGCATTTAGCACATTTTATTATCAAAATTTACCTTAAAATCTTATCTTTTTCATTTTTAAGAATAATGTGTCAAATTTTTAACTTAAATTATCGAGCGCCAATATTTTGATTATTTTGGTTTCCTACTACAGAAACAATCTTAATTTGTTTATCATCAGGAACCTCCTGATAGCTTAGAACTCTAAGGCCTGGGATAGTATTCTTAACAAATCTTGAAAGGGTTGATCTTAGAATTCCTGATGTCAATAAAATGGCAGGTTCACCTTCCATTTCCTGATTAGAGGTAGCCTCCATCAATGAACGTTGAATTCTATCAGCCATTCCAGGTTCAATACCAATCCCTTCAGAACCACCTGTTTCTAAAGACTTATGTAATACCTTCTCTAAATCAGGAGCTAAAGTGATTACAGGAATGGTGTTTTCAGAACCTACAATATCTTGAATAATTAGACGGCGTAGACCAATTCTACATGCAGCTGTAAGTACTTCAGGATCTTGACTCTTAGGACCATACTCTACTAGAGTTTCAAGAATTGTTCTCATATCTCTAATAGGAACACCTTCGTTTAAAAGGTTTTGTAAAATATGAGTTAATAAACCTAAATTAATAACAGAAGGGACTAAACCATTTACAAGTTTAGGCTGAGTCTTTGAAACAATATCCAAAATATTCTGAACTTCTTCCTGTCCAATTAGTGAAGCACAGTTATTTACTAAAATCTGAGATAAATGAGTGGCAATAACCGTTGAACAGTCAACCACGGTATAACCTAAACCTAAAGCTTTATCATTTTCATGTTTGCTAATCCAAACAGCCTCTAAGCCAAAGGCAGGATCTTTTGCTTTAAGACCAGGAATTTCACCAAACACTTGACCTGGATTTATGGCCATATCGCGCTCAGGTTGAATTTCAGCTTCACCAAAGGTTACGCCCATTAAGGTTATTCTGTAAAAATTAGGACCTAAGTCAAGGTTATCTCTAATGTGAACAGGTGGGATTAAAAAGCCTAAATCCTGAGATAACTTTTTACGTACACCTTTTACACGATTTAATAATTCACCACTTTGGTTTTTATCAACCATAGGAATAAGTCTGTAACCAACCTCAAGACCAATTACATCAACTTCAGACACATCGTCCCATGATAATTCTTTTTGGTCTGGCATAGGTTTTCCATTTTTACCTGAAGATGCTTGTAAAAGCTCAGTCTTTTTCTTAGCTTCTTCGTTTTCAGCATGAACCTTAATTGCATAGCCTATTCCACCACAAGCAGCAGCTAACAAAATAAATGCAACATGAGGCATACCAGGAACAATACCCATGGTAAATAGCACACCGGCTACAATAAACATGGTTTTAGGTTTTGAGAATAAATCACCAATAACCTGCTGTCCCATTTCAGCTTTTGAACTACTTTGACGGGTAACAATAATTGCAGAAGCAACTGATAGTAATAAAGAAGGGATCTGGGCTACTAGACCGTCACCAATTGTAAGAATTGTAAAAATTGAAGCAGATTCAGCAACGGATAAACCAAAATTGAATGTACCAATAATGATGCCACCTACAAGGTTAATCACCATGATAAGAAGGCCTGCTACGGCATCGCCTTTAACGAACTTCGAGGCACCATCCATGGAACCGTAGAAATCAGCCTCACGAGTAACATCAATACGTCTTTGTCTTGCTGTGTCCTGATCAATAACACCAGCATTTAAGTCAGCATCAATTGACATCTGTTTACCAGGCATCGCATCTAAGGTAAAACGAGCAGAAACTTCAGCGATACGTCCAGCACCTGAGGTAATAACTTTAAAGTTAATAACTCGACTTTCCCACATGGAAAGTTGAATAAAACCTAGATCTACTCATAGGTTGAAGCTCTTTAAAAACTTATATTGATATTTTGCGGCTCTTCGTGCATATCTGTGGGTAAAATTTAAAAAGCAGTGCACGATAAAGCC
>CAZEXR010000203.1:0-3381 GCA_964516675.1 uncultured Enterobacterales bacterium
AAGGCTTGCAGCTAGATTTTTTTAGAGCTTAAGGTCCTGTATATGAATAAAACTTTATTTTGATTTAACAACTTTATTGGTTCATCACCATCTTTCCACCAAACAATGTCATCTTTTATGGTTTCAAGTTTATTTAATGCTCTTTTTACATCAAGAGGATATAGACTTTCGTAAGATACACCATCGGCAAGTAAAGCTGCTTCTAAAAGCCCCACAGGATCACGGGGAATAGCTCTAGCACCAAAAATCTTATTGTTATCAAAGAAATCTTTATAGTCCTTCGGTCTAGTACTTTCATTAAAGAAATTTGTATTGTACGCAATTACATTTGCATATACTTCAGCACCGACAACATATTGCTCACAGATACGAAGATCGTCTTTAGAAACAACGTTGTAGTCAATTGATTCAAGATATCCTTTATTGCCAATATTAGTTCCAAAAAAAGAATCTACATTAACAACATCAAAGATATTCTCATTCTTTTCGACAGCATCGGTGATAAGTTGATAATCAGTAGAGTTTACAATAGTAACTTTAATACCACTTAGCTTTTCAAAAGGAATGATATTTGCCTTAATTCTTGCTTTAGTGTTATCACCACCAGAATCAACAATAACTAATTCATCGCCTACTTTATTTATCTGTGTATTTTTAACAGGATTATCTTGACCTAGCATAAAATATGCTAAAAACAACACAATAACAAAAATAAGGCCAACACCTTTTGTATAGGTTTTTATCATAAGCTCAATTCCATGCTTAAAAATTAGCCAATAATTTTATATTAATTTCTATTTATATAATTATTATAGAATGCAAAAGCGCATATGATTAACAAAAATAACTATAAAACAGTTATTTGTGATCAAATTAGTTTTATTTAAACAGCAAACAAAACTTATAGCAACTGATGATATTAAAATGGTGCAGATGATTCAGAATACAAAAGATTATTGTATTCGTAAAAGTAAAAACCCAGCATAAGCTGGGTCTTAGAATTTTAAGAAAGAGAATAAACTAATCTTTCTTAGGTGGAATTAAACCAACCTGTAAATCTTCAGCAGTGTAAATATGTTCGCCATCAACGAAAACTTTACCGTCTGCAACGCCCATGATTAACTGACCACGTTCGATAACTTTCTTAAAGTTAATTTCGTAAGTTACAAGCTTAGCATTGTCTAAAACTTCACCCTTAAACTTAACTTTACCAACGCCAAGAGCACGACCTTTACCAGGACCGCCTCTCCAACCTAGGAAGAAACCAACTAGCTGCCACATTGCATCTAAACCTAAGCAACCAGGCATAACAGGATCACCAGGGAAGTGACAACCAAAGAACCATAAATCTTTGTTAATATCTAATTCAGCCTTAACGTAGCCCAAACCAAAATCACCACCTTCGTTCTGAATGTCTGTGATTCTGTCAAACATTAACATGTTAGGTGCAGGGAGTTGGCTGTTACCAGGACCAAATAATTCACCGCGACTACAAGCTAAAAGATCATTTTTATCAAAAGAGTGTATTTTACGCTCTAATAATGAAGCCATTGTATGCTCCTACTGTGTTAAAAAAATCGTTAACTATTTTGGCATTATACAAATGCTTAATCAAGTAAAAAATTGTTTTATAAAAACAAAAAAGTCTTCCGTTTAAGAAAGACCTTTTATATAAAATTAAACTATCTAGTACCGAAAACTACAATAGTCTTGCCATGAGCTGTAATTAAATGATCTTCTTCCATCATCTTTAGAATACGACCAACAGTTTCACGAGAGCAACCTACGATTTGACCAATTTCCTGACGAGTAATCTTAATCTGCATTCCATCAGGGTGAGTCATAGCTTCAGGCTGATGAGCTAAGTTAACAAGTGTTTTAGCAATACGACCAGTAACGTCTAAGAATGCTAAATTACCAACTTTAGCTGATGTAGCTGATAATCTACGAGAAATCTGAGCTGTTAATCTCATTAGAATTTCAGGGTTAACCTGAACAAGCTGCTTAAACTTGCTGTAAGAAATTTCAGCAATTTCGCAAGATGTTTTTGCTTTTACCCAAGCTGTACGCTTAGGATTTTCAGACTCATCAAATAAACCAACTTCACCAATAAAATCACCTTGGTTTAGATAGCTTAGGATCATTTCATGACCATCAGAATCTTTAATTAAAACAGCAACTGAGCCTTTTGAAATATAGTATAAGGTCTCAGCTTTTTCACCAGCATGAATAATAGTGCTTTTAGCAGTATATTTGTGAATGTGGCACTGGCTTAAGAACCAACTAATTGTGGTATCAGTTTGAGGTTTAATAATAGGAGACATCTTTTCTTAACTCTAAATATAGTTATCAATTACAGAAAATGTTCAAATAAACTAATATTGTGAACTTCTTCCATAATAGCGAATTCTTATTCGATTGTTTAACAATTTTGAAAACGATCTAAAAAAGGTCATTTATGACCTCGAAGCATTATACATACGAAAATAGTTTTTTGCTAAATGTATAACATAATCATGACAATTATTTGTAATTTAAGTGATTTAATTCACGAAATTAAAACATATATTAGGCAATAAAAGGCAATAAAAAAAATGAAAAAATTTTAAATATACAAAAAAGTGAGACAAAAAATAGAAAGAACTAAAAAAAAATTAAGAAAAACAAATAAAGAAGGGGATAAATAAGAAGTTAAAGCCCCGGAAGTGAATCCGTCATTCATGACTCCTTGAACCATTGTGTTCAAGTTTGGCATCAGATAAATGCTTAGGCTTCCGCGGGCAATCCGGGCCTGCACACTGCAAGTAGGTAGACACCAATGTCTATAGATATCGGCTCAGGGTGGAAATAACTCGATCTCACCCCAGGGTTAACTATGTGGTAATTGCTTACCGTATGTAAATAGTAACAAATACTTTTAACAAAAACAATTATGATTTTCTAATTATGTTTCAAGTATTTAGATTTAAATAGTTCAATATGCGCCATAAGACATTTTTAGTATTTTTAAATTGATTTATTAGATTTAATATTCAATTAAATATATAGGCTTATATAAGCCAATCTATTGAAAAACATAATATAATTTTCTAATCAAAGAAGATAAACTGTACATTTAATCAACCTTTTTTGGTTATTAACTTTTTTTCTGATCATATTAAATATATAAAATATGCTTATACATTTGAGATATTTTTTATGAATTTGTATCAAATTAGATTTTATATTTTCAAAAATACATTCAATTAAGAGCAAAGTTTCAACTAATTTGAAACTTATTTTTAGGGGATAGCAAAATACTAAGGGATATTACATTTGTATCATTTATTAATTACTCGACTTTCCCACATAGGAAATTTAACAAAACCTTGATTCACTCAT
>CAZEXR010000204.1:0-3318 GCA_964516675.1 uncultured Enterobacterales bacterium
AGAAAACGATATTTCACCTAATAGTGCTGCAAAGTCATGGGAAGATGCGAAAAATAATGGTATTTTGGCTGCTCAAAGTAGATTGGCTGCTTTAATGTGGCATGGATATGGCAAACGTCGTGATTTTAAGAGTGCAATGCGTCTATTTGAAGATGCAGCTAAGAAACATGAACCAATTGCAAATTACTCATTAGGTTTAATCAGATTACGTCAGGGAAAATCAAGTTCATACGCAGAAGGTATGCGTTATATGAAAAATGCAGCTAAGATGAACTATGGTCCAGCTTTAACTGCTGTAGGTGTAACTGCAATTTGCCACTCAGATGATCCAAATAAGATTTCATCTGCTGCAGCTGATATATTTAAGCAAGCTTATGATTGTGGAGATTCGACTGGCGGTATTCTGTATTCTTTAATGTTAATGAATGGAATAGGCGTAGCAGAGAATAAGACAGATGCTTTTTCAATACTATATGACTTAAAAACCCGTGGTGTTGAGTCTGTAAAGGCTATGCTTAAATATTTTACCTACAACAATAATTCAAATAGTCGTGAGCTTTTAATTCAAGCTATTAAGCTTTGCAATGCTCAGTATATGGGAGATTATGTGTTTGCTGAAGGTGCTCCTGAGGCATATATGTATCATAACATTGTAGATAAAGAGAATAGCTTAAATTACTATGTTACCCAAAAGGATGATAGGAATCGCTATACAGACGAATTTATTGCTGATTTAGGTAAAAATTACGTAGAAACATTAGACAAGCCTGAAGATGTTCTTATTGATGGTGAACCTTTGTTATATCCTGAGGTTGCTAAAATTCTTGATATGTATAATCCAACAACTGGAGCTAGAGCTTTCTTGCCTAAGATGGTATTAGAAATTAACGCTTCAATTCCGCGTCTTCCCAAGTCGTATGATAAATACCATATTAACTTTGAAGAAATAGCTGAAAAGTTTGAGTAATCAAAATGTGTTGTGGTATTAGAAAATATACAAAAGCCCTTAAAAGCAAAGGATAGTCTGACCCCAGAAAAAGCTCTGTCAAAGTCAGACTAAATTCTAAACATTCCAAGGCTTGATTTCTATATTCAATAGGAGTCAGGCTTTTTTAAATCTATCGCTTATTTACTTCATCCATGATGTACTTACCTACGATAATTCCTCCTTCTGAAGAGAAATGTCCTTCATCAAAGAATAAAGGTACGCCTTTATCTGAATATGTCTTGTAAAAACCATCTCCTATTGAGATTGGTATATTTCTATCAATTAGAACCACATTGTCATGAGAATCAGCAAATTTCTGCAAAGCAGCATTCATCTTATTCATGTGTCCTTCAGAAAAGTCTTTTGTCACTTTACATTTATCTGTATTTAAAATTTTTGATAAAAACGAATTCTTTAAATCTACTTTTAAGCAATTAATAATTGAATGTGATGTTGAAATTCCATTATTTACAATATAAAACTTTAGATTTGGATATTTTGAAATTTCCTCATTTAAATCAGAAACAATTAGATTTACATAATCAGAATATGTTTTGTCATTTGTTCTTAAGTGTTCTTCCATTAAATAGAATGAATAATAAGCATCCCAACGTGATGATAAGATTACTTTATCTCCGTTCTCAAGCTTTGATAACATGGTGGTATAGATTTTATGCATAGCTTGTCTTTCTTTAATTGTTGAGACAAAAGCTATTTTCATATTTGAAAAATAAGAACCATAACCAATTGTTGCTCTGATAAAAGCAGAATACATTGGTGTCTTTGAAATATTTTTTAGGTAATACAAATAATGTTCAGCATTAGAATCACCGATGATCATCATATGCGGTTTTTCATTTTGATTGCCTATATGTTCAATATCATGACCATCAATTGTCATTATGGTTGTTGGCTTGTATTCTTTGGGTAATTTTACATCGTCGTTAACCATAATTTTGATTTCATTATTCATGAATTGAGTTAGGTAGTTATTGCCATCGATTTTATTGATGTATACAGCAGCAACTATTGTTAATACATATAAAACAATTGAAACATAGATAGGCACCACTTTCTTTTCAAGTAGAAGATAAGAAACATAAGTGACACATAAACAGATTACAGCTAGAAGAGCAATTCCTTCAAATGATAGCTCAAAACCACATAGTAAAACGAAGATGAAAACAGGCCAGTGCCATAAATATAGAGAATAAGAGGATTGTCCTAGGAATAACACAAACTTATTGGTAAATAATGAGTTTGTGTTATTTGTAACAATAACAAGTGCAGTGCACACTACAGTTAGCAATGATGTATGTGTATACCAAGCTCCATTTGTAAGCTCAATTGTAAAGATAGAACCAACAATAAGAATAATTCCAATAAGTTCACTTACATATTCTTTTTTAAACAACCTTAAAGTGAAGTTGTGCAACTGTTCTTTATAGAAGAATACTGTACTACCAAAAAATAACTCCCAAACACGAGCCTCTGTTAATAGATAACCTTCACCATCCTTACTTACTATTATAGATGTTATAAAAAAAGTTAAAAAAAGTCCTAAAACAGCAATTTTTAACTTATTAAAACCAAATATCTTATTAAAAGCTAATAAAATTAGAGGGTAAATAATGTAAAACTGAATAGTTATGCATAAGTACCAAGTATGAAGAAGTACTTTATCGGCAGAATTAAGTGCAAAATAACCGCCAGATTTAGCAAAACGATAATTGCCCATAAAATCTAAAGCATTTATGATTTCTTGTGCTAATTCCTTATACAAGTTTGGAAATAATAGGAAATAGCCAATAGCTAAGCAGAAAAGACACAAGAAAAGTAATGGGGGAATGATTCTAAAAAATCTTCGCTTATAAAAAGATACTAAACTAAAATCATTAGTTTGAAGCTTATAAACAATACCTGAAGTGATTAAAAAGCTTGATATTACAAAGAAAATATCAACGCCTAAAAATCCACCGTTAAATAGTTGAACATTTGTTATATGGTCAGAATTTAACAAATCAAATAAATGATAAAAAACAACAGCAATAATTGCGATTGCCTTTAATCCATCAATATCGTGTCTTAATAATTTAGCCATGTGTTTTATAAATAGTTAGTAGTAATTAAAAGTGTGTGAATTATATCACTAATGGTGTGTTATCAGTAAATGGGATATACATCCCATCAATAGACAGCATTGCTCTAATAATTTAACATAATATAAATTATGCGAAGGTATAAAAGGAAAAGAAATAGCATTGTTTAATTAGTAATTAACTCTAGTTTCCCAGATGGAAATTTAACACGAACCTAGATTCACTCATAGG
>CAZEXR010000205.1:0-3316 GCA_964516675.1 uncultured Enterobacterales bacterium
TTTAAAAAAAATTTTTAATAGTTGCTTACTTTTATGATGTTTACTTATAAAAAAAAGCCAGAATAATTAAATTCTGGCAAATTTCTATTGGAAAGCCGAATGAATTGACTTACTACTGACCTTTAATAGCCTTACGACCTAAAAATACTGCATTATCGCCTAATTCTTCTTCGATTCTGATTAGCTGATTGTATTTTGCAATACGATCTGAACGGCTCATAGAGCCAGTCTTAATCTGACCGCATGATGTACCAACTGCAAGATCTGCAATTGTGGTATCTTCAGTTTCGCCAGAACGGTGAGAAACAACAGCAGTATAACCGGCATCTTGTGCCATCTTAATTGAATTAAGAGTTTCTGTTAATGAACCAATCTGATTAAACTTGATTAGAATTGAGTTGGCAATACCCTTTGAAATACCTTCTGATAGGATCTTAGTATTAGTTACGAATAAATCATCACCAACTAATTGAACATGACCACCTAACTTCTCAGTCTGATATTTAAAGCCATCCCAATCTGATTCATTCTGACCATCTTCGATTGATACGATTGGATACTGAGCAACAAGATCAGCTAGATAATCAGTGAACTCATGAGATGAGAAGGTCTTGCCTTCTCCTTTTAATTCATAATTGCCAGTCTTATCATTAAAGAATTCTGAAGATGCGCAATCCATTGCAAGGGTAATATCTTTACCAAACTCGTAACCAGATTTCTCTACAGCTTCTTTAATACAAGCAAAAGCCTCTGCATTTGATGATAAATTAGGAGCGAAACCACCTTCATCACCTACAGCTGTATTTAAGCCTTTTGACTTAAGAACTTTAGCTAAGCTATGGAATACTTCTGAACCGATTCTTAATGCATCACGTAAGTTCTTACCACCTACAGGCTGAATCATGAATTCTTGAATATCTACATTGTTATCTGCATGCTCACCTCCGTTTAGAATATTCATCATAGGAAGTGGCATTACATATTTACCTGTATGACCAAATAACTGGCCGATATACTGGTATAAAGGGATTTTCTTTGAAGCAGCTTCTGCTTTTGCAACAGCTAAGGATACAGCTAAAATTGCATTTGCACCAAGCTTATCTTTATTCTCAGTGCCATCAAGGTCAATCATAGTAGCATCTACTTTTGCCTGATCGCATGAGCATAGACCAACAACTGCTTTTGCAATAGGTCCATTTACATTTTCAACAGCCTTTAAAACACCTTTACCACCAAAACGTGCCTTATCACCATCACGAAGTTCTAGAGCTTCACGTGAACCTGTTGAAGCACCTGATGGAGCTGCAGCACGACCAAATGAACCATCCTCAAGATAAACCTCAGCTTCAACTGTAGGATTGCCACGAGAATCGATAATTTCACGACCAAGAACCTTTACAATTTTAGACATATAATCCTCTAACTAAATCAATATTATTGAACACTACTTCATTGTATTGATTTAGATAGCATATTGCAACAATAATTAGCTATAACTAATTATTTTTTTCAATTATATGTCTATATAAAATTATCTCTTTGATTTATTCCATACTCTGCAAGAATTGAATAAATCCAAATTTTTATTATAAAAAGATGTATTTACATCAAGAATACCTAGTAAGCTGTGATAAAAATTATCTTGGGAGAATGACTGAGTTTTAGCCTTTTCGTTTTGACACTTCATGTTCATTTTATGATCTTCAATAAAAGAGTTTGAAAACCATGTAATAAAAGGAACCCTAGTCTGATACTCTGGAGCTAAAGCATACGGTGTACTATGTAGGAATAATCCACCTTCACCAAGAGATTCACCGTGGTCTGACATATATACCATTGCTGTACCAAAATCCTTTTCGTATGGTTTTAGTGATTCAACTACTTGTTTTAAAACAAAGTCGGTATAAGAGATCGTGTTATCATATGAATTTCTAATTTCTTCAACAGAACAGTTTTCAATGTCTCCTCTTTCACAGCTTGGCTTAAAAAGCTTTTTGTCATCAGGAACTCTTTTATAATAAGTCGGACCATGACTACCAATTAAGTGTAAAAAAACAACAGTACTTTGTTTTTTTGCAACAGCGGTTTTTAATCTCTTTTGTAATTTCTTTACTAAGATCTCATCATAACAAGTTTCGCCATCACAGAATTGTTTGTTCTCATCTAGAAAAGGAGCAATTGCTTCATTCTCAGTTCTATCACAAACACCTTTGCATCCACCGTCATTGTCGTACCACATGGTTTTATAGCCAGCATACTTTAAAATATCAACTAAAGAAGAACTGTGATAAGCCTTCTTTTCATCGTAATTTGATCTATTCATGATTGAAAACATACAAGGTACTGATACAGCAGTTGCTGTACCGCAGGTTGTTACTGGTTTATAAGTAGTTAAGTTTTCTAAGTCTTGTGTATAGATAGTTGTATTTCTGTCGTAGCCATTTTGAGGATAATTTTGAGCTCTAGCTGTTTCTCCTAAAACTACAACAAATAACTCAGGACGCTCTTCTGGGTTATCAATAATTGAATCTTTAGCAAATGCATCAAACTTCATTGGAGTTGCAAAGTAAGTGTTATAAATAGCTTTATATCCAAACCAAACAAAGTTATAAGGAGATATTTCCTTACGAAGAATGTTGTTATTTCTACCAATAGAAGCATAATTTTGATAATAAGGAACGGCAATAGCAATAAAGGTAGCAACTGCAATTATAAAAATAGCTAATCTGCCAAATAGACCTCTAATAATAGTTTTTGGCCATTTAATCTTTACCAAAATGATAAATGAAGCAGGAATAAAGCCATAAACAATAGAGTTATAGATTGAATCAAATGAGATATATGATTTAGCTTCTCCAACATTTGTTGATAGAAGATTTATCATCATGTCATAGTCAAAAATTATTCCATAATTATATGAAAAATGACCTGTTATAGAACCAATGATAATAAGAATTGGCAGAACTGTTTTAAAAACATATCTAAAACTAAAGACTAAAAAAACAATTGATAATGCAGAAAATAAAACTAACGGAGGCGTGCACTTAAAGATAATAGAATCTTCATTAGAATCATCAAGAATTCTATAAAAATGACTTAAAATTTGAGCATTTAAAAAAGTTGAGTAGTACAGAACTGTTAAATAAAAAATAACATACCATGAAATTCCATCATTTCTAAGCTTTGCAAAAAATGAAAGAGAAAAATTCTTTATAAAGTTTATATATTTAGCCATAATTTAAAATATTATTATATGAAAACAAATGGCTCTTCGTGCATAACTATGGGTAAATAATTAAAAGTAGAGCACGATAAA
>CAZEXR010000206.1:0-3275 GCA_964516675.1 uncultured Enterobacterales bacterium
GTAATACAGCTTAGGGAAGCTTTCGGTGGTGATGACGCAACTTTTGCGAAACATATATATCCGTCAGTTAGAGTGCTAGCAGCGTATTGTCAGTATCTTCCAGCCTCTGAAGATAAGCATCATAGTGAATACTTAGGATTGATTATTCATTCTCTTCAATCAGCTATTGTTGCAATGAATTATCTTCGCAACTGCAATGTCAATTTCGGTGTAGATCCAGACAAACGAAATGAGCACACTTTAGCTTATAAATTAGCGTGTACTCTAGCAGCCCTGTTGCATGATGTTGGCAAAATCAATGACTGGGTAATAACAACACAAGTCAAGAAGTCTAGCTTTGATTTTACTGTAGAGCATAGATATAGTTTTATTCGTTCAATTCCTGAGTTTATAGCAAAAGCACATAATGTTAAGCTTGACGAAGTTTATGGAGACGTAAATAACGATAGTAAGAGCTTATATTTGCCAAAATATCAAATTGTTGGTGCTCGTAAAGGTAGAAGTAAAAAACATGAGATTTTAGGTAACGAAAAGAAAGGGTTATTTATATCTCCTGCAACTGAAGAGCTTATCGCTAATGCCAGTTATCAACTTTACGAAGATTTGCATTTTTTCATGTATGAAAAGCTTATCGATCAAGAACTTCTATCTGTGTCTAGCTTGATTGGAAAAGTTGTACAAATTGCAGATGCTGAATCAGCAAAGTTCTGGACAGAAACACATAAAGATGATTTGGGCTTAAAACAAAGTAGCTCAAGTCGTTTCACAGCAGAGATTGAATCGCCAGAAGTAGAGATTAACGTAAGAAAACCATATAAAGAAAAAGTTAAGCAGCAAGAAGAGATTAAAGAAGAAACTCAGCAGTCTGAGAACGGAGATTTAGAGAATAATTTTGAAGATGTTTTTTCTGACGAACCTGTTTTTGAGGCTAAAGATAATCAAAATGAAAATGAATTGGTAGAAAAAGAAACGGAAATTCCTGTTATTGATAATACTACTGACCCTATGTCAGAGGTATCTTCAGGATTTACATTTAATCAAGAAGATAAAAAGAAAAAAGAACCTTCAGCAAAACTTGAGATAACTCCAGCTCAAATATACAAATCATCATCTAATGCAAATATTCCTGAAGCATTTAAAGATAATGTAAAAAAAGCATTTGGTGCGATTTTAAATGAGATGCTTCAGGATATAGTAAATCTCCCTATTCTAATAAATGCTGACTCACAAAAAGGATTGTTGTTTTCGCAAGGAACAGTGTTGGGCGATGATATGTTTAAGATCCGTAACGGTCTAAAAATATTTTTAAGGGTTGACTCTTCTTCATTAAGCTTTTTTAAGCATCTTTTTGATAAAGTTTCAGAAAAAGTAGAGGAAGACATTACATATAAAGTTCAGTGTGAAGGTGATTTCCTGACAAAAGCTATTCATGTTCTATGCGCTTACGATATTATCGTGAATATAAAAAGTCCAATCTTCAAGATATGGAAAAACACTCTATATTACATTATCTCGATGCGGTTTTAATTTCATCGCCAGAGCTTATTATTTCAGATAAATCTTCGCTATTTAATCTTGAAACTGTTAAAGAATTTGGTTTTCATAATATTTTATTTGAAGATGTTAATGCTCTTCCATTTTTTGAAAGCTTAGATAGACTAGCTCAAACACGCATTTCAAAACAGCACATTAGTCGTGAACACGCAATCTCAGGCAGTCTATCAGGAAAAACAATAATTAAAGAAGGTGACAGTATCCCAGCACAAGCTATTGATGATAATAAAGATAATAAGGAAGTTATATCTTCAGTTTTTCTTGATTCAAGGAATGATACAAATAAAATTGAACAGGAAATGGAAGATGTAGATTTTGCACTAATCGGAAGTGTTTTTAAAGACGGTAAAAGAAGCGCAATTAAGAATGATGTTAAGAATTTAGCGAGGGGTCGCTCGTTCACAGATGATCCTGAGAGAGATGAAATTAAGCGCAGAGTGACTTCTATTAACGTTTTCGCTGATGATGAAGCAGATGAAATTAAGATTGAGAATTTAAAACTGAAACAGCATTTCTTTTATTTTACAGATGAAGAGTTATTAAAACTTCAAGAGCTTTCAGATGAAGAAAAAGATAAAAGATTACAAGAATTAACGACAGAAATTAACGCAAAAATCAAAACTACTTCTTTTAAAAAAGATTTTTGGGGGCAGATTGCAAAAGCAATAAGAATTGAAAGTAATTACATCGACTTAAAAGAAATTGGAAAAGGTAATTATTATGCAAGTTTTGTTTGGTCTATTACCAATCAAAAGAAAAGTGGCGGAGAAGGTGTTAGCTTTCTTAATAATCTATTAGTGAGTGATTTAATTGCTCTTTCGCAAAACGGAGAAAGAGACGAAATCAAAGATGAACTAGACTTCTTCTCGTGTGTAATGTTGTCACCTCAAATTACAGAGTATTTAATCTTATCAGGCTTAACTAAAGGATTTAGAGTAATTATTAAAGACTGGCATGATTTGGAAAAGAAAGCTACAACGGCAAAACAAATGCTACGTTATTTCGCCCATTTAGTTATTCAGTGTCAAGAAGGACAAAAAGTCTTCGGAGAAAACGTTTATGGCAACCCAATAAAAGGCTTGAGAATTAAGTACAATGCTTTAAAGGAATGTTCTATGCAGTTAAAAGCGCAAGGATATGAGAGTCAGCGTTATCACTTGCTCAATCTTAGCAATCAATCAAACCCACCTTATGTGTGGAAACAAAAAGGAAATATTATTGTATCCTTTTTCAAGAAAGATGATTTAGAAAATAATATATTACCTAAAATACCTAAATAGTCTATTTTTATATCTTTTTATTATTTATTTTAGATTTTTTAATGTATTTTCGTATTCATTTACATCAAAAGTGTTATAATTTATATTATAAAATCTATTCATTCAAGGAGTTTTCTATGAATAAATCTGAACTATTATCAGCAATATCAGTTGAGTCAGGACTAACCAATGCAAATGCAAAGAGTGCATTAGAAGCAACAATTAAAGTTATCCAAGACACTTTGATTAAAGGTGATAAAATCCAGCTTGTTTGAAGCACTCTGGTAATTCTGGAGAGTGACCCTGATCAAACGAATAATTAATGATGCTTTCTCGCTTGGGGTGAACTAACAAATAACGAACGTTTGGATTGAGGGGTGGATGGATTTTACTATCAGTGGAAATTAGGTGCACCGATTTTTGAGCAATCGGGTCAGTTAAGTTCTCTAGATATTGAGGTGT
>CAZEXR010000207.1:0-3257 GCA_964516675.1 uncultured Enterobacterales bacterium
TAGATCCTGCTTTCATCAGCCGCAGCGAATGTTAATGCGCTCATGTTATTTTTTTACTACAAGGTTTTGGATTTACACCTAGAATATTTAATTAAGCAAAAATCAAAAAAATCACTATAAATCATTATGTACTGTAAAATATTGTGATAAAGTTATACAAAATTAGCTAAGCAACTAAGTGCTTAGAAAACCTAAAATATTTATAACAACAGTTTCTCGAAAATTCGAGGTCAAAAATGATAAAAATAGAATTTATCTGTCACGGCAATATCTGCCGTTCTCCTTTGGCAGAATACATTCTAAAAGCTTTTACCAAAAAGCTAGGTATTGTTGATAATTTTGAAATCTGTTCTGCTGCTACATCTCAAGAAGAGATAGGAAACAGTGTTTATCCACCTGTAAAAAAATTACTTGAAAGCAAAGGTATTGATTGCTCAGCTAAAAGAGCTCGTAGAGTATCTTTAGAAGACATTAAAAATTATGATTACATAATTGCAATGGAAGAATACAATTTACAGAATTTATATAATCTTTTTCCTAAAACAGATAAGAGCAAGGTCTATCTTCTTTTAGATTTTACAGAAACACCAGGTGATATTGATGATCCTTGGTATACAAGAGATTTTGATAAAGCATTTAATCAAATAGTTGATGGATGCAGAGGCTTATTATTAAGTCTTCATAATGATTCTCTTATCACTTTATCTGATAAAAGTTTAACACTGTTAAATGAACCTTTATTTTAAAGTCTTCTTATAATTAAAGGTGCTATAAAAGCACCTTTAAAAAATCTACTTAACTCTAAAACCTAATAATGACAATGTTTCTTTAAATTGTTGAGGCACATTTAAAAGAGACAAAGAAGATAATTCACGTCTTTCACGATAAGACTGACGCATTGCATCAAAACTCTTCCCATCTGTGAAGTTTGCTTTAAATTTATTACTATCTCTACGTACATCATAAACAGAAAATACAAGTCTTGAGATTAAATCTAAATCTAAATTCTCAATTTCACCTATTTCCATGGATACAACTTCAGGTACCGGCATAGTATAAACTGCAGGTTCTTTTAGATTTAATAGCTTAGACATAGTATCAGCAAGCATTACATTTGCTCTTCTTTTGGATTCATATGAATACCCTGCAATGTGTGCCGTTGCACCATCTACTAGAGATAATAGTTCATGATTATCAATTGAAGGCTCACCTTCAAAAACATCTAGCCATACTTTTAAGTCCTTGCGAATTTTTAAAACTTCAGCTAAATCATTATTATTAACAACACCACCTCTTGAAGCGTTAATAAATACACAATTTGTTTTTAATTTTTGTAACTGTTCTAAGGACACCATGTATTTAGTCTTGTATTTACCATCTTTATTCATTGGAACATGCAATGTAACAATGTCACAGGCTAATGCTTCTTCTAAAGTTGAATTACAACTTAAATCCTCATTATCAAATTTAGGAGGGTCGCATTTTTTTATAGAAAGGTTTAAGGCTTTAGCTTTATTCTCAACTTGGGTTCCAACATGACCACAACCTATAATGCCGATTGTTCTACCTTCAAAAGAAAAATCATACTTTTGAGCTAATACTAATAGAACAGAAAGAATATAATCACCTACGCTTTCACAATTTGAACCTTCAGCATTTGAATATTTAATTCCTAGTTTATCTAGCAATGCTGTATCCATATGGTCCATTCCAGCTGTTGCAGTTCCAACAAATTTTAACTTATTAGCTTTTGATAAAAGCTCTTCATTTACCTTAGTAATTGAACGGATTATTAAAACATCGACATCAACCAAATCATCAGAATTGATTTCTCTTCCCTTTTTTAAAACAACTTGTCCATATTGAGTAAAAATTTCTTCACTGTTTGGAAGAGCAATATCGCATAGAATCTTCATAAAAAGCCTTTGATTTATATAAGTTATCTAGATTTTAAAATAATTATCTCCATTATACGATATAATAAGCCGTAACGTATTTATGGAGAAAAGTATGTCTACTGCAATTACAATTGATTATCAAACACAATCAACAAAAGCTTTATTATTAGGCTCAGGCGAACTTGGAAAAGAAGTTGCTATTGAGTTAATGCGTTACGGTATTGACGTAACAGCATGCGACAGATACGATAACGCACCTGCAATGCAAGTAGCACAACACAAAGCAACCATTAATATGAGAGATGCTAAGGAATTAGAAGATCTTATTACTACTTTAAAGCCTGATTATATCATTCCAGAAATCGAAGCAATTTCAACTGAAACTCTAGTTGAACTAGAAGAAAAAGGTTATAACGTTGTTCCTTCTGCACATGCTGCTAATATCACAATGAATCGTGAAGCAATTAGAACATTAGCTGCTGAAGAATTATCTCTTCCAACCTCTCCTTACTTCTTTGCATCAACAGTCGAAGAAATTAAATCTCAAATCAGCAGAATTGGTTACCCTTGTATTATGAAGCCAATTATGAGTTCTTCAGGAAAAGGACAAAGTGTACTAAAGTCTGATGCTGATATTGAAAAAGCATTTGCAGAAGCTTGTGAACATGGACGTGGCGGTATTGCTCGCGTTATTGTTGAAGGTTTTGTAAAGTTTGATAAAGAAATTACTCTATTAACTGTTAACGCTGTTGATGGTATTCATTTTTGCGAAGCTGTAGGTCATCATCAAGTAAATGGTGACTACCATGAGTCATGGCAGCCAGAATACCTATCTGAAGAAGTATTACTTGAATCAAAGCGAATTGCATCTTCAGTTGTAACTGCACTTGGTGGTTACGGTATTTTTGGTGTTGAACTATTCATTTGTGGAAATAAAGTTATCTTCTCAGAATTATCACCAAGACCTCATGACACAGGTATGGTTACTATGATTTCTCAGGATTTATCTGAGTTTGCTCTTCATGTTAGAGCTCTTCTAGGTTTACCAATTGGCAAAATTTCATTCTTTGGACCATCTGCTTCAGCAGCTGTTCTTGTAAAGGGTGAAGGTAATAAGATCACTTATAAGAATCTATCAAATGCTCTTGCAGCAGCTCCTATTAGCCAGCTAAGAATTTTTGGTAAGCCTGGTGTTGAATGCGAACGCAGAATGGGTGTTTGCCTATCACGTGGTTTCACAGTTGATGAAGCTGTCGAAAATGTAAAAAAAATGCGTTCTCAATTAGAGTTTGATATTGAATAAGTAAATAAATATGAGCATAACTATTTATAAATAATTATGCTCATTTTTAATAATCT
>CAZEXR010000208.1:0-3211 GCA_964516675.1 uncultured Enterobacterales bacterium
TTTTAATAAAAATAATAGTGATATTTTACAATCATTTTTCTTAAAAAAATATTATAAATAATACCGACACAAACATGACTTTAAAGCTTTCTTATAATACTTTTATAAATATTTACTATTTATTTGGCAAATAGATTTGATATAATATTTTTATCTCATTTTTCTAAAGTATCCGAAATAAGAGATATGACAGCTCAGATATTACTTTCATCATACCTCAGAAATTAGTATTTGGGCTGTCGTCATTTTTAAGGAATACAAAGGCTACACCGTATACTGACAGATATTATTTGTAGCCTTTCTTAATAAAACAAACTAGCCTTAAAATAAATAGTCCTTTCTCACAATTATTTCTATTTCATATAGACTTATCTTATATTTCTGTAATAAAATATAAACACTTTCATTTTCTTTTTTTTAATGTTTAGTCGTTTATAGTTTCCGTTAAACTTATCTTATTCATAGATAATTCTTTTTATCTATGACAACACAAATTAGAATTATCTAATCTTGTGTAATCAGCTTGTATAAGCTGTAGTTTTTAAACCGAGACTTGTTTATTTAAAACAATGTTCTCTTCCCTCTAGGGCATTTCTTTTAGCCCTAGGCGACATGGATTTGCTCTATTTTTTTTGGAAGTAATACCATGATCTTTATCATTCTTACTTTATTTTTTATTATCTTTTTTGCAAGAACTGTAAAGTTTTTAGCGGAAACAAACATCGCTAAAAAAACTCTTTCTTTAAGGGAAAGAGAAGTTCTTTTAAAAGAAAGAGAGTTTGTGCTAAAAGCACTAGCTATTCAAAATCAAAAAATAGAGCAACAAAGTCTTGAAATTATTCCAAGACTTAAATAAAAATAGATAAAACCAAAGTTCCAAGATTTATCTTGCGGATTTTGGTTTTTCGCATCTTCCTTAATAGATTCCCCTGACATATATTTCAGTGATTTAATCAGTATGCTTTTTATAAAAACATAGTCATTAACTTATTGTTAAAAAGTTTCTTATTTCTTAATAAGAAATGTTAGTACCAGCTAACATAAATTAACTCTGGATTTATTTACCCCCCTTGCATTGCAATGTGGGGCAGCCGATAGACGCAAAAGATCTCGAATTTTTTGCTATATCTTTTGTCACAAAGGACAAACATTATTTTGTCCTTCGTGGCGCATAGTGTTTGTCCGTATGCCAACTTCGATTGGCGAGGAGATACATTATGTATTTTCAAAAAGGTAAATGGACGAAAGCCCATTTGACTGATTACGTCAGAGACTTAATCGAGGCTGAAGTGAAATTCAGACTTGTAAAAGACTCTGACGGAGTTAATGTTCTATCAGAATTAGATGACGAGTCTGAAAATGACTATATTTCTAGTTCTAAAAAAGAGCTAAACACTAATTTCATTAGAAATTAGTTATTTTTAATTTCGTCCTAAGGACGAGATCACTATGATCTTGTCTAGGGGCAGTGTCATAGTGATTTTTTTTACTGCAACTTCCATGTTGCAAAGGAAACATTATGACAACACAACTAATCACTACTGTACCTGAGACTTATGCTCAGGTACTCAGTAAGAATTGCAAGGTTACCCCCATCATTCATAAGTCAGTCGAGAAGCCTGAAAAGGCTGTCGAATTTGACATTTGGATTATGATTGATTGCGATGGAAATACTATCGCAATCAAGCAGTTACTAGACCTAGCTCTAGTTGCTGCAATTAAGGGTGTAGCCCCCATACTTCTTAAAAAGAAAGTATGGGTAACCATAAAAGCCAATTCGGAATATGCAAAGCATATTCCAAAATTGGACCCAAATTACACACCTGCAATTCAACATCTGAATAAGATGGTGGACCTTGCAAATCGTGTAAACGGCAAGGGTAATGGTCGTGGCTATTATGGCTATGGCGAAGCAGGGTGCGGAAAGACAAGCTTATGCTTGTTTTTTTGCGCACTTGTCGGTCAGGCTTTGACTCAGTGCAACTGCACTGAGTCAATGGAAGTCGATGACCTTTTTTTACGCCAAATGGCGTATGAAGGCAAGTGGACAACGTGTGAAGGCGCATTGCTCACAGCTGTTCGCTGTGGGTATTGGTGTTTAATAGACGAGTTGGACTTAGCTCCAGCGAGCCTGCCACCGTCGCTCAATGACCTGATAGAAGGTCATTCGTTTGCAGTTTCTGGTCTCAAAACCAGTATTCGTGCAAACGATAACTTTAGGCTGATTGCCTGTGGAAACACAGGTATAGCTTGCAATGAACAGGGTGTCTACAATGGCAGAAATGTCATTGATGAATCTACCTTGAGTAGATTTGTTGTCGACAAATACGACAACTTAACCAATACCATGATTAAAAACATGGTATTAAAAAACTTTTCTGAAGTTTCAGAAGAATTTGCTGCTGCTACCTCAAATTTCTTTGAAGCAGTATCAAAAACATACATAGCTGAGAATATTACTGGTGTTGTATCACCAAGAAACATTTTGGGCTTTGTTGAGGCTTATATATCAAATACAGGGGTTGTAATAGAACCTCTGTTGTATGCGATATCGTCGTCATTGCCAATGAGCAATGAAGATGAGACTTTAAAAAACAGCATACTTGCTCAGGCAAGTATATGCTTCAAGGAAGTTATTCCTACTGACGACCTTGTCGCCAAATGGGAAGTTCGCTACGATTTAGCCTAATCCAAAAACTTGGCGAAGAGTCAATCTTCGCCAGTTGTTTTTTTATTTTTGCCAAAGGGCAGACTTTTAATGTTTGTCCTTCGTGGCGACATAAGTCTGTCCGCATTTATTTAAGGACATCTTATGTTACATACACAAGAAAAACTAAGATCTCTATATCTAGACAGTGTTCTTAGAGTTCTAAACAACTCAAAGATCGCAGGCTCTTTAGAGATTGTCCTTAACTGTAAAGTTAAGGATCTAAAAGAGCTAAATGCTCTAAATGCTCAAAAGGCATTTATTTCTCATACAGGAGCTTCACTAAAAGTATCTTCCAATGAAGCTAACACCCATATCACACTAAATGTGGTAAAGGGGTAGCTATGAGAACAAAGGAATTGCTTTTAGAGCAAGGGTCAGACGAATGGCTTGCCGTTCGAAGCAAACACATTACTGGAACAGAGGTGGCTCACCTCTGGTCTGGTATTGTGAAAATGCCAGAGCTAAGGGACTTGAAACTTGGTATTACCAAGTTTCCAGATA
>CAZEXR010000209.1:0-3207 GCA_964516675.1 uncultured Enterobacterales bacterium
ATGTTCCCTCGTCCTTGTTTACACACTATTTATTAAATTCATGCGTACGCCCTGTAAAATATGTGAGCTGTAACTGAAAAAAAATACTATTTACAAGAGATTTATTCATTTTTTCCGATACTAAAAGTATATTGTTTTTTATTGATAAAAAAACACAATCAAAATCACATTTTTTTTCTTGAAGGCTATTTATGAAATTTTTTGAGAATTTTTCTATAAAAAGTAAGCTAATTATTAGTTATGTAATCATGGTTGGCGTATCTATGATCCTATCATGGTCCGCTTTAGCAAGCATGAATAAGAGCCACGAAGTTGCGTCTTTCGTTCATACAACTTTAAATGAACGATATAGCAGAACAAGACGCGTAGCTGATGTTGCCTCAGCAATCGAAGCTGAAGTAGATAAAATTAGTTTAGGAAATGACTCTCAAAAAATTGTTCCTATTCTAAAGAATCTTGCTGTTGATATGCAAAAGGCTGCAGACGCGCTACAGACAGCTCGCTATCCAAAAGAAATTGGTGAAGTTAAACAAGCAACAGCAATGTATCTAACTTCATTAAATAAAAAATTCATTCCATCATGTGAAGCTTTAGATGAATCTCAGGCTATGAGCACTCACGATGTTGAAATGATCAAATCCTATGTAACTATTCAAAATAATATAGTTAAGGTTAATGGTTATCAAATTAAAGCTGCAAATGAAAGTGTATCTTCAATTAACGATAACTCTGCAATTATCACAGTATCAATTGTTACAGCTGTTGAATTCTTAGTTGCTCTATTTATTGTTCTTTCAATGCCTAAGGTAATTATTAACAGCATTTCTAAGATCATTACTATTTCAAATACCCTTGCAGAGGGTAAATTGAACAGAGAGATTAAAGTTTCAAGAAAAGATGAATTCAGACCACTTCTAGAATCTTTAGAAAAAATGCGTTTATCTTGGGTAGATAGTATTTCAAGAATTGTAAATGTAAGCTCTAATGTTAGATCCAACATGGCTGATATTACAGAATCAACAACTGTGATGACAAATACAGCTCATGAAAATCAGAATCATGCTCTTACCGTTGCAGCAGCATCTGACGAGATGGTTTCAACTACAGGTGATATTGCTAAGAATTGTGAAAATGCATCATTAACATCTGAAAGCTCTTCTCAAAGTACAACTATTGGTATCAATCGTGTCCAAGAAACTATTGATATGTTAAATAGACAGGTTGATAGATCTAAGCAAGACGCTGTGTTAGTCCAAGCTCTAGCAGAAACAGCACAAAAGATTGGCGCCATTGTTAATACCATTGATGATATTGCTTCACAGACAAACCTATTAGCGCTAAATGCAGCTATTGAGGCTGCTCGAGCAGGCGAAGCAGGTAAAGGATTTGCGGTTGTTGCAGATGAAGTTCGTGCTCTAGCATCTAGAACATCAAAGTCAACTCAGGAAATTACCAAGATGGTAAGTCAAGTGCAGAGCGATTCAAAAGCTGCAAACGATGCAATGCAAGAGTCTGTTCAAGTTCTTGATGACATTTCTGCAGGTACAGGTAAACTAAATGATATTTTAGGTGATGTAACTGAAAAGGTTTCTGAAGTTAATGCCCAAATTACTCAGATTGCAACAGCTGCCGAACAACAAACCACTGCAACATCTGAAATTTCTTCAAATATGAAAGGCATTACAGATAGCTCTCACCAACTATCAGATCAAATTGATATGGTTCAGACCAATATTGATAAAACTCACGGAGAAATCGAAGAGCTTATCAATATTATTGACCAGTTTGAAATTAAATAAGCAATACAATTTATCTTCTAAAGACCAAAGCTCAAAGGCTTTGGTCTTTTCATTTTATGCAATTACATAAAACATCAACTATAATCTACAAAGCAAATCATATAAAATATATTTTATTCTAAATAATTTGTAGTAATTCCTTAATCAGAGGTTAGCATGTCTTTTACAACTTTTTTATTAAAAACAGTTGAAACACTTACTCCATTTACTACCCTGTCATCACTATCAGCAAAGTTAACTGATGTTCCAATGGGTAAATTTACTCAATTTTTAATTAAAAATTTCATTAAGTCATTCAATATCAATATGGATGAAATTGCTAATAATGAAATTAGCACTTATAAAACATTTAATGACTTCTTCATCCGTCAATTAAAAGAAGGCGCACGTCCTCTTGCAACAAATTGCCAAGCAGTTTCACCTGTTGATGGAACAATTGGTCAAGCTGGTACTATCAGTGCTGGTCGCCTAATTCAGGCAAAAGGACTTGATTATTCATTAAAAGAACTTGTTGGCGGCAATGACGAGGATTCTTCAAAATTCGAAAACGGAAGATACGCTTGCATTTATCTATCACCATCTAACTATCACAGAATTCATATGCCAATTGACGGTACATTAAAAAAGGCAATCCATGTACCAGGAAAGCTCTTTCCTGTTGGCTCAAGAAACATTTCATCAATGCCTAACTTATATACTGTCAACGAAAGAATGGTATGCTTCTTTGAAACACCTATTGGCCCTCTTTGCGTTGTTATGGTTGGAGCTGCATTAGTAGGTTCAATTCATACAACATGGGGAGGCACAGTAAATCGAAGAGTTGGACTTGATATTCAGAATTTTGAAGATAAAAACATCCGTTACAAAAAAGGTGACGAGATTGGTTACTTCAAATATGGTAGCACTGTTATTTGCCTATGGGGTGACGGTAACGGCGAACTACCAAAAGATATCCAAGCAGGTTTACCTGTGAAGATGGGCCGTTCTTTAGTTGAATAAAGCTCTAGAATGTCACTTTGTGTGACAAAACAAGTATTTTAGACACTTGTCTAGAATTCTAGATTATTTTTTATATTTAAAATCAATATGTTAACAAAAACAGACATTTTAAATTAAGAAAAATATTCAATCTATAGATATAATAATGCTGTTTTTTTTGCTTGCTAACCTATATTTTTGTCAAAATGACCAAATTTTTATAGGTAATTAGGAGATTCACGTGGAAAAATATCAAGCTGATGTTGCGATCGTGGGTGCTGGTGGTACTGGTCTTCGTGCAGCTATTGCTGTTGCTCAAAGAGATCCAAAACTAAAAATTGCACTCATTTCCAAAGTTTACCCAATGCGTTCACACACTGTTGCTGCTGAAGGCGGCGCTGCAGGTGCGATTCGTGATGATGACTCATAT
>CAZEXR010000210.1:0-3149 GCA_964516675.1 uncultured Enterobacterales bacterium
AAGTTAACAAATTGATCCTAGAGGTTTTCAACATAAATTTATGAAGAACTAAAAAATTCTGTATATTTTCTTATTTGTTACAGATAAGTGTTCCTGTAAAAACACCTTTTTTATCAGTTTCATAAGAGTGAACTTGGCCTACATTGCCATGTTTAAACTCTTCACTTGACACAAGCTGACACTGATTTTGCGCCCATACTTTAAATTTTAAAGGCACATATGATTTGATCTGAAAATCTACTCTATTACCATGTTCATCCCATTTTTCAACAATGCCATTTGCACTCTTTAACATGATGCGATTTGGCATTTTTGATACGAAACTTACTTGGTTTCTATTCTTATTTAGGATTAAGTAATTTCCATCTTCGCAGTCATTAAAGCCTACGATAGATGCAGAACTTGGATAGCCAAAACTTTTTGGAACTCTTATGGAACGAATACCTGTTGAAGTTATTTGCCACTGACCATTTAAGTCTTTTGCTAAACCTGTTTCATATAAGGTTCTAGCTCTAGTTGCATAATCTGATAAATAAAGAGGTGTAATCTCTTGAGATAAAGCATAACTATATAAAGATTTTAAAGCATCCAAACTTGCCTTGTAGGTACCAGAGTACATATGGTAATAAATGCCGATACTCTTTAATCTGCGAGGTGAACCCGTGATTTCAAAAGACTCTTTAGCACGAGAAAAACCGTCAAAATGTTCTGTCCACTCATTGGTGTATACATTCTCGTTAAGATTTGGAGCATATACTTGAACTCCATTTTTGTAAGAACAAACAGTTGGAGATACGTTAGTAAGAGACTCTCTACCTTTTACAATATTAGTATTGCCACCATTTACATTAAGAATTCCAAAGTTATCAATCTTTTCGATTTGTTCTACAGTTGGATTTGCATTACCAGACCATAAGAACACCTTAACTTTCTTTCCCTTTGGGCAAAGCTTTTGATTGATATAGTTTATTGAGCCTTCCATTTCCTTATCATAATCTATTGCTTTATAACCAGGGATTGGAAGATGTTCACCATATAAAAGCTTGGTATGATTTGGAGGTAAATCCCAATCAAATGGATGAGAATAAGTATGAGATGCTACCTCTACATTTTCTAAAGCGAAAATCTTGCGAGCTAGCTCTTCAAGCATTGGCGCATCCTTTGGATACATACCATCAGGTGCTACCTCACCTTCAATAACAGATAAAGTATGAGGAACCTCAATTTTTGAGAATACCTCATCATATAGAACTTCACTTACTAAAGGAGTGCCCTTAAACCATGACTTTGATGGGAAACCATCGCCATCAACGTGAGAGGTTAAAATTCTGTTACCAGATTCTGTGGTTACATCAGCTGCTGGAATTTGAGGTAAAGATAATGTTTTTTCTATAAGAGAAAAAGGATCGACTAGCCATACATCAGAATTATTATTTAAAGTATCCACAGGATATGGATCTAAAGCTGCGCCACCCCATGAACCAGAGAACATAAAATCAGAGGTCTTTTTAAAGCTATCTTCAAGTCTTGCGTATACACTAAAACCTTTATTCTCATCTACATGAAAAGCAGTATATTGCTCTCTGTTAGAAAACATAGGTGTTAGTAAACCTTTAGCAGATTCTGGCCTTTTAGTTAGTTTTAAAGGAGGTGTTAAAAAATCATTACCTTTAATGCCATAAGCATCTAAGAACTCTTGAGTACTTGGAAGTGAGGTTAGAAAAAGAGTCTTAATATAACCTACATGCTCAACTAGCCAATTTTCAAACTCAGGATTAGCAGCATATGCTCCAGCACTTTCAGGATAACAAATAATAGCTGCGTATCTAGTTTTATCTAAAAGGTTTAAATTTATCTTATTGATATCAACTGTATCAACAGCATAACCTAAATACTCAATTGGAGTAGTTAGACGATTATGAAAAGCTGAAGTTGGTTGGTTTGCATAACGACCATCGTATAAACCTAAAACTCTTTTAGGTACTGAATAAACAAAACTTACACCAAAACCATACAACATACCATCTGAGACATATGGAGTGTAACCTAAAGAAGCGATGTTCTTTGCTAAATCTATTCTAGCCTGTAATGAAGAGTCAGGAAGGTAATCAATTGCGATAGCTTCTACACCACTATCTTTAATTGCATCAAGTTTGCTACAAAGCCACTGTCTATCATCTTTAGATACGTCACCATAAGATTCATCTGAAGCATTGTATGACTTAAATACAGATTCGGCTGCTACTGCTGTTGGCTTAAAAGACAAACTGTCATAAATTTCAAAACCACGGTTGAAAATTAAGTCTTTAAAAACGGTATGTAGTGCTTCTACTAGTGCTGTTTCACCGTTTACAGCCTTTGTAAATTCGGCTTTGTTGTCATCAGGAGAGGCATAGTCATTGAAACTATCTAAGGTGTCTAGGAAAAGACCATCAAAACCACGTTTTTTTAAATCTTTAGCGGTATCTAATAAATAACCATGCCAAATAGGAGATGCAATATCCATGATATTGCTTTCCCATTCATCATTATCTGATTTCTTAATAGGCTTTAGAAGATCAGGAAGATCTCCATCAAATTCACCTACAGATATGTATGAATAAACTTTTACACCAGCAGAGTGTAATTGAGCAATTTGCTTATTTGTAACTTGGTTTGGATCTAAAACTACTCTTTGATAGTTAATTAGCTCACGAACAGCATCAGCTTCATTGTAATAAAAACAGATGGATTGGTTGATTTTTGCAAATACTGGGTTGAATATTGTTGAAACACATAGCAACAATAGGAAAACGAGTTTCTTCACAGCTCTTCTTTCTTACTCACAAAGGTTTAATTATTTTTTTTAATTATATAATCTCTTGTAATTTTAAATATACGAAATCGTACTTTATTTAAATTTGAGATTTTCTTATGTCGTATCGTTATTGTTTATTTATATCTAACTATATGTTTAGATTAAATAATTCATTTCGTAAATTTTATGACAAAGCTTACAAAATTGAATATTTTTATAATACTCATTGCACAACATACGTGTATAGTTTACTCTTTTTTTAGCAAAATGTTTTATTTTTCGCTAATTTAAGCTTTTTTTTATGGCAAAACTACCAAAGCGCTTGACTTCACACTTTAATATTTGCCGTTAA
>CAZEXR010000211.1:0-3061 GCA_964516675.1 uncultured Enterobacterales bacterium
CTAAAGGGTAGGTTTAGAGGCTTCATCTACCCACACATATGCACGAAGCCTCCTAGATTAAGGAAATTTATATGAATGTTTTCACCGCCAAAAGAATTACTCGTGGAGTTTATGCTTTATACATAATTCCTTGTCTGATTTTTTCTTTTTTCTTGAACATAGTGTCTGGCCAACTTGAAATATACTCAAGCTATGGCCAGATAGATTCAGTGTATACAGTAATCTTTTTAGTATCCCTTGCTCTATGTTTATTTTTACTAGTGGTTGAGGTTTTATTGGTGGTAAAAAGACTTCTTGATATTGGTAAAAGTGGATACTTAGCTTTTCTTTTAATTGTGCCTTTAGTAAATCTAATCTTAGTTATTGCTTTATGCTTTTGGCCTCCTAAAAAAGAACAAATCTAAATTACAAAAAATGGAGAGTTTTTAAGGCTCTCCATTTATACTTTGGGACAAAAATTTATTTTATCTATTAGTTAGGCTTTGCTTTACAGCTTAACTTACCTTCAGAGTCAATCTCAAAAATTAAAGGCTTATTAACAGGAATTTTACCTGACAACAATACCTTTGATAGAGGATCGGCAATCTCATTTTGGATAGCTCTACGTAAAGGTCTTGCTCCAAATACAGGATCAAAGCCTACTGTAGCTACTCTATCGTAAATGCTCTCACCTAAGGTCAACTCATAACCATTGCTCTTTAGTCTCTTAGACAAGGTCTCTAACTGAATCTTAGCAATTGACTTAATGTCATCACGTGTTAGAGGATGGAA
The DNA here is from genome assembly GCA_964516675.1 of uncultured Enterobacterales bacterium. Classification (GTDB taxonomy): domain Bacteria; phylum Pseudomonadota; class Gammaproteobacteria; order Enterobacterales; family Succinivibrionaceae; genus Succinivibrio. The sequence goes on from CAZEXR010000211.1 coordinate 772, forward strand.
TACCACTGTCTCATCAACACGATTTAAGAATTCAGGTTTAAAGTTCTGCTCTAGAATACCTAAAAGCTTGGTCTTAACAGTATCGTAATCACTCTTACCACTCTCTTCTTGAATCATTGATGAACCAAGATTTGAGGTCATAATAATTACGGTATTCTTAAAGTCTACTGTTCTGCCCTGACCATCAGTTAAACGTCCGTCATCTAATACCTGCAGTAGGATATTAAATACATCAGGATGTGCCTTTTCAATTTCATCTAAAAGAATAACTGAATAAGGACGACGACGTACTGCCTCGGTTAAATAACCGCCCTGTTCATAACCTACATATCCTGGAGGCGCACCAACTAGTCTTGAGACAGTATGCTTTTCCATAAACTCAGACATATCAATACGCACCATGGCTTTATCAGTATCAAATAAGAACTCAGCTAATGCTTTACATAACTCAGTCTTACCTACACCTGTAGGACCTAAGAACATAAATGAGCCTATTGGACGATTTGGATCGGATAGACCAGCTCTGCTACGACGAATTGCGTTAGCAATCGCCTCAACAGCTTCGCCTTGACCAATAACTCTTTTATGTAGGGACTCTTCCATACGTAAAAGCTTTGCTCTTTCACCTTCAAGCATCTTTGTAATAGGAATACCAGTTGCCTTTGATACAACCTCAGCAATCTCTGTATCAGTTACTTTATTTCTAATTAACTGTGTATCAGCGTTATTACCTTGAGCCTGATTTATCTGTGAAATCTGCTTTTCTAAAGTTGGGATAATGCCATACTGTAATTCACTCATACGATTCAAGTCAGAATTACGCTTTGCAACATCAAATTCATGACGAGCATTGTCTAACTTAACTTTTAATTTCTGAGTGCCTTCTAAAATCAGCTTGTCATGTTTCCAAACTTCATTTAAGCGAGCATATTCCTTCTCTTTGTCAGAAATCTCCTCATCAATGGCTGCAAGTCTCTTCTTACTTGCATCATCTGATTCTTTAGCTACAGTCTGTCTTTCCATCTTTAACTGAATTAAACGACGGTCTAACTTATCTAAAGGTTCAGGCTTTGAGTCAATCTGAAGACGAATGCTAGCAGCTGCCTCATCGATTAAATCAATTGCTTTATCAGGTAACTGTCTATCAGAGATATAACGGTTTGATAAAGTAGCAGCAGCTACAATAGCTGGATCTGTAATCTGAACATGATGATGAATCTCATAACGCTCTTTTAGACCACGTAAAATTGCAATGGTATTCTCAACAGAAGGTTCTCCAACAAAAACCTTTTGGAAACGACGCTCTAGTGCAGCATCCTTTTCAATATACTGTCTGTACTCATCAAGAGTAGTTGCACCCATACAATGTAAATCACCTCGAGCTAAAGCTGGCTTTAACATATTACCAGCATCCATAGAGCCCTCTGATTTACCAGCGCCTACCATGGTATGTAACTCATCGATGAATAAAATGATTTTGCCCTCTTCTTTAGCTAAATCATTTAATACAGCCTTAAGTCTTTCCTCAAATTCACCTCTGTATTTAGCACCTGCAATTAAGGCCCCCAAATCAAGAGATAAAACTCGCTTATTACGTAAGCCCTCAGGAACCTCTCCTTTTACAATTCTCTGAGCTAAGCCTTCTACAATTGCAGTTTTACCCACACCAGGTTCACCAATTAGTACAGGATTATTCTTAGTTCTTCTTTGTAAAACCTGCATGGTGCGACGAATCTCATCGTCACGACCGATAACAGGATCAAGCTTGCCCTTTTCAGCGCGCTCAGTTAAATCAATACAGTACCTCTTTAAAGCACCACGAGTGTTCTCTGCATTCTCATCATTTACATTCTTACCGCCTCTAATCTCTTTTAGAGCAGCGTTAAGCTTTTCTGTATTTAAATTACAACGAGAGAAGATCTCCTTTAATTCGCTATCGCCTTCAATTGCTGCTAATACAAAAAGCTCTGAGGAGATATAAGTGTCTCCACCCTTTTGAGCTAATCTATCGCAGATGTTAAGCAAACGGCCAGTAAGAGGAGATAATTGCATATCACCTGCTACACCTGATACCTTAGGAAGTTTGTCTACAGCTTTGTCTACTAACAATTTTAGGGCAGTTGGATCGGATCCTGCTAATGTAACTAATGTTCTAATTGCACCATCTTCTTGTGCAAGTAAAGCAGACATTACATGAGCAGGTTCGATAAACTGATTGTCATGACCTACAGCTAATGACTGAGCATCGGCAAGAGCTTCTTGGAATTTAGCCGTAAATCTGTCTAAACGC
>CAZEXR010000212.1:0-3060 GCA_964516675.1 uncultured Enterobacterales bacterium
CGTTGTTACAAGCATTTTGGAGATAAAATCCAAATGCAAAAGTTGAGTAAATTAAATAAAGACTTTAACTACCACTACGCCGAACTTGGTGATTCATCAATGTTCATGGCTGAATATCTAGACATTGAAGGACCTTGCTACACTATTTCTACAGCTTGTTCATCAAGTTCTAGAGCCTTAGTAAGTGCTAAAAGAATGCTTGAATGTGATTTAGTGGATGTCGTAATTGCAGGTGGTGCTGATACCCTTTGTCAGGTTCCTATTAATGGTTTTGATAGTATGGGTGTTCTATCTTATGAACACTGTATGCCATTTAGCAAAGATAGACATGGAATAAACATTGGTGAAGGTGGTGGTTTAATGATTCTATCAAAAGAACCTTCTTCTTTAGCTCTTTTAGGAGTTGGAGAATCATCTGATGCTTACCATGTATCATCTCCAGATCCATCAGGAGAAGGAGCAATTAGCGCTATCAAGATGGCTCTTAAAAATGCTAATTTAAAAATCGATGATATTGGTTATATCAATATGCACGGAACATCTACAAAACTAAATGATGCAATGGAATCTACTGCGGTAGCAAAATACTTTGGTACAAATACCCCTTGTAGTTCTACAAAACACTTAACAGGACATACTCTAGGGGCTGCAGGTATTCTTGAGGCTACATTCCTTTGCAATATATTGGAAAATAATCTAGATTTACCAGTTCAGGATTTTTCAAAATCACCAAAAGATCCAGAGCTTTTAGAATGTGGAATTATTGATAAAGCAATAAAAAGCAAAACAGCATATATGATGTCAAATTCATTTGCCTTTGGAGGCAATAATACTTCTATTATTATTGGAAAAGTATAATGTCTATATATTTAGAACCAAAAATCTATCTACCCCATGAGCCACCAATGGTGTTAATCGATACTGTAAAATCAGTAATAGAAGAAGAATGTGCTTGCGCCTCTTATGTAAAAGACACTGGTGTGCTTGCCCCTTTTTTAGATGAAAACGGCAATTTAGAGACATTTTATACACTTGAGCTTTTTGCTCAAACTGTAGGAGTATGGTCTGGATTTTGGGCTCGAGAAAAAAATCTAAACATACCTCCTATGGGTATGATTTTAGGGGCTAGAGATATTAAATGTGACATAACTACTTTTTCAAAAAACTCTGAACTAAGCATCGAAGTTAAAAAGATTTTAGATGATGAAACACTAGCTTTATTTGAAGGCAAAATCATTGTTGATAATAATGTACTAGCAACTGGCAGAGTTAATGTAATTAGAGTTACAAACGAAGATTTAAAAAAACTATTTGTAAGGTAAAAAAATGAAAAGAGTTTTAGTAACAGGATCTGGTTCTGGCCTTGGAAAGGCTATTGCTATTGAGCTTGGAAAACAAGGCTTTGAAGTTGTTCTTCACCACAGAAATAGCGTTGATGGAGCTATGGATGCTAAAAAGCAAATTGAAGATTGTGGTTCTAAGGCTACATTAGTTCAGTTTGACATTACAAATAGAGAACAAACCAAAGAAGCACTAACAAAAGATATTGAAGATAACGGCTTTTACTACGGCATTATTGCAAACGCAGGTCTTACATCAGATGCTGCTTTTCCTATGATGACAGATGAGGATTGGGATGGTGTAGTTCACACTAATCTTGATGGTTTTTATAATGTAGTAAAACCTTGTATCATGCCAATGATTGGTGCACATAAGGGCGGTCGTATTATCGCAATTTCATCTGTATCAGGCATAATGGGAAACCGTGGACAAGTGAACTACAGTGCTTAAAAAGCAGGTTTAATCGGTGCGGTTAAGGCACTTGCTTTAGAAGTTGCAAAAAGAAACATCACTGTTAACGCAATTGCTCCAGGCCTAATTGAAACAAATATGGCTGAGCTTGATGAAACAGTAAAAAAAGAAATTCTAAAAATGATCCCATTAAAGAGAATGGGACAGGCTCAAGAAGTTGCTGATTTAGCGGCATTTTTAATGTCTGATAAAGCAAGTTATATTACAAGACAAGTTATTTCCATTAACGGAGGCATTATTTAATGAACCACAGAGTTGCTATTGTAGGACAAGGATTTGTAACAGCTTTTGGAGAAACTTGGGAAGAAAATAAAACCAAAATTCTAGCATGTGAAAATGCAGTCCGTCATATGGAAGAATGGGAATGCATTGAAGGTCTAATTACTAAGGTTGCAGCACCTTGTGACAACTTTGTAAAACCAGAGCATTACACTCGTAAGAAGATCCGCTCTATGAGTCGAGTTTCAATTATGGCTACAAGAGCTTCAGAACTTGCTCTAACAGATTCAGGTCTTATTGATGATCCTTTCATTAAATCTGGGGATGTAGGTATTGCATATGGTTCTTCTTTTGGAAGTACCTACGCTGTTCAAGACTTTGCAACAATGCTTACAGAAAACAGAACAGGCGATATCAATGCAAATTCATACGTTAAGATGATGCCTCAAACTGCAGCTGTTAATATTAGTATTTTCTTTGGTATTACAGGAAGAATTATTCCAACATCTACAGCTTGTACTTCAGGCTCCATGGCTATTGGCTATGCTTATGAAGCAATCAAAAACGGATATCAGACCGCAATGGTTGCAGGTGGTGCTGAGGAATTATCAGTTTGTGATGCCGGCGTATTTGATACCATGTTTGCAACATCTTCAAAAAATGATACACCTAAGCTTACCCCTTCACCATTTGATGCAAATCGAGATGGTCTAGTTATCGGCGAAGGAGCTGGTACCGTTGTACTTGAAGACTGGGATCATGCAGTAGCACGTGGGGCAAAAATATACGGTGAAATCATTGGTTTTGCTACTAACTCAGATGCAACTCATATTACCTCTCCTAACCAAGTTTCAATTCAAAAGTGTATTGAGAACTCATTAAAAGATGCTAAATTACAGGCGCAAGATATTGGTTACATTTCAGCACATGGAACTGGTACTGGTTTAGGTGATGTTGCAGAGTCACAAGCTACATTTAATGTATTTGGTAATAAGACACCAATTTCTACATTAAAGAGCTATTTTGGAC
>CAZEXR010000213.1:0-3021 GCA_964516675.1 uncultured Enterobacterales bacterium
CTTTATCGTGCACTGCTTTTTAAATTTTACCCACAGATATGCACGAAGAGCCCTAAAAAACCTGATTATGTAACTGATTCAGCTGCCTCTGCTACAGCATGGTCAACAGGTGTTAAGAGTTATAACGGAGCTATTGGTGTTGATGTGAATGGTAAGCCATTTACAACTTTAATTGAGCTTGCTAAGAAAAATGGCATGGCAACAGGTGATATTACAACATCTGAGATTCAAGATGCTACCCCTGCAGCTCAGATTGCTCACGTTGTACATCGTAAGTGCTATGGTCCTAAGGTTACAGCTGAAAAATGTCCTGCAAACCTTCTTGAAAACGGTGGTTTAGGTTCAATTTCAGAGCAGTTAATTAAAACACGTGCTGATGTTACCATGGGTGGTGGTATGACTACCTTTGAAGAGAAGGCAACCTTTGGTGATTATAAGGATAAGACCTTACTAGAACAGGCAAAAGCAAAGGGCTTTACTGTTGTAACAAATTCTGATGAATTACAAAAAGTAAAAAAGGCAGATCAAAAGACTCCTGTTTTAGGTTTATTCGCTCCTGGTAATATGCCTGTACGTCTTAAAGGACCTCAGGCTTCATTACATGGAAACCTTGAAAAGCCAGTTGTTCAGTGTGAAGTTAATAAAGAAAGAACCCAAGATATTCCTTTACTTGCTGATATGACAAAGAAGGCTATCGAATTATTACAAGACAATAAGAATGGTTTCTTCTTACAAGTAGAAGGCGCATCTATTGATAAACAAGCTCATAAAAATAATCCTTGTGGTCAGTTTGGCGAAACAATGGATTTAGATGAGGCTGTTCAGGTTGCATTAGACTTTGCAAAGAAAGATGGTAATACATTGGTTATCGTAACAGCAGATCATGCTCATGCTACACAGATTGTATATCCTAATGCTAAGGCACCTGGTTATACTCAAGCAGTTATGACCGCAGATGGTGCTCCTATGACAATCTCATATGGTAACTCAGAGGATGTAAATGATGCTGGTCACACAGGTTCTCAGCTACGTGTAGCTGCATATGGTCTTGGTGCATTAAACGTAATGGGTTTAACAGATCAGACAGATATCTTCTTCACCATTTCAAAGTTGCTAAAACTAAAGTAATAAAAGTTTTAAATTAGATTTTTTTCACGAAAAGTTCTCAAGCAATTGGGAACTTTTTTTTTATGATCCGAAAATTAACTCACACAATGAACAGCTAATACTTGTTAACATCAAAATAAAAAAGAGGTGTTAATGTCAAAAAAAAGTAATGTTCTTACAAAGGAAGAAGAACTCAAGCGATTTGATATGTTGTTAGATTCAGATCCTAAAAGAATGAGTCCTAAAGAAAGACAATTTTTTTCAAAAGAAGCTCAAAAACTCCTAGTTAAGAAGCCTCTATTTAACTTAGATGACGGTCCTATCAAAGACAATTAACTTATAAAACACAAAAGGGAGCATCACGCTCCCTTTTTTAATGCTTTCAATGAGAATTAGCTAAACTTAATACCGAATAGCTGTGTAATCATAATTGCAGCAATAAGCATTGGAATTACATAACGAAGCAATACTAAGAAAGGCTGTAATAACTTGAATGAGAACATACCCTTTGAGGTTAATTCTTCTAATAGCTGAGATCTTACCATTCTATAGCCAACAAATAGAGCTGCACCTAAACCTGTTAAAGGTAAAATGATTTGAGCTGTAAAGAAGTCTAAGAAATCGAAGAAATTCATTCCAAAGAAGATTGGTGCTGACCAAGGTCCCATAGATAAAGATGCGCCACAGCCAATTACGAAACAAGATAAAGTTACGCCTAGTGCAGCCTTATGTCTTGACATGTTTAATCTTTCAGCTACGAAAGCTGTTGCAACTTCGTGTAAGAATATGCATGAAGTAACAGCTGCTACTAATAAAATGAAGTAGAAAGCTGAAGGAATTAACCAGTTAAAGAAAGGCATTGTCTGAAGAGCTGAATGGAAAACGTTAGGAAGTGAAATAAACACTAGACCAGCGCCAGCTGATGGTTCCATGCCTGCTACAGAGAACACTGCAGGGAAAATAATTAGACCTGCTAAAACAGCAACTAAAGTATCTAAACTTGCAACAGATAAAGCGGTGCGAGTTAAGTTTACCTCAGAGCGGAAGTATGAAGCATAAGTTACGATACCCATACCTAAAGAGAATGAGTAGAAGCACTGACCTAGAGCTGCTAACCATACATCAGGGTTTGCAACAGCAGAAAAGTCAGGAGTGAATAAGAACTTATAGCCTTCTGCTGCACCTGGCATAGTAGCAGCAAAAATAACCAACATAATCATGATGATGAATAATGCTGGTACTAAGAACTTAGATGATCTTTCGATACCCTTTTGAACGCCTGAAACAATAACTCCATGAATAATTGCTAGAACAATTGCTAAAGCTAAAATTGGTTTCCATGGATTTGAAATGAAATCTACGAAATGGGTGGTGAAAACGTCAGTGCCAGCTTCAGCTGTTTTTTGCATTGTTCCTAAGTCATTGAATACGCCAGTGATAGAATCCCAAGCATAGAAAAGAACCCAACCTACAACAACGTTGTAGTAGCAAAGAATAACGAAAGCAACAACTACTGAACCAATGCCTACAAGCTTCCAGTTTGATTTTGGAGCTAATACGCTATAAGCGTCGCCTACGTTAGCACGAGCATGACGACCAATAGTGAACTCTGCAATTAGTAAGGGAATACCAAAAATTAGAATAATTGCCAAATACACTAATAAGAAAGCAGAACCGCCGTTCTCTCCACACTGTGTTGGAAAGCGCCAAATGTTACCTAGACCTACAGCAGAACCAGCTGCAGCAAGTAAGCCACCTAGCTTAGATGAGAAACCTACTCTTGATGATGAAGTCATAGTCTTACCTAAATTAAAAAATTACTTTAGATTGATTTTGTCTTGCAAAATAAATCGGTTAATTATAATGCACACAATCAAATAAATTAAGTAATATATAAAAAACAGCAATATAAAA
>CAZEXR010000214.1:0-2952 GCA_964516675.1 uncultured Enterobacterales bacterium
TGATGCTCTAAAATTTTGTCATTTTTAGCTGCTTATGATCCTGTATATGAGTTTTATTAGCAATTGCTTGGTCTGGAAGACTTATACTTGCAAAAGAAAAAGGTGCTCCTATTGATATAACTTTCTATCAAGCTATTAAAAAAACAGCAGCATGGGTTATTCCTAAAGATGCTCCTAATTTAAAAAATGCAATGAAGTTTATTAAGTTTATTTCTGCTAAGGAAGCTCAGGCAGCCTATTGTAGAGAAATCCCATATGGATCTACAAACAAAGCTATTCCTGATATGCTTTCCCCTTCTCAGGTAGAAAAGATTGGATTTTCTTCTCGTTTTTCAAATTATCAATTCTTTGTTGATAATGAATACTGGGCTGTTAACTATGATAAAGTAAATGAAATTTTCAATAAGTGGATTAAAAAACATAAGTTTAGAAAATTAGACTTTTAAATATTAGAACTTTAATTACTTGCTTTTATTATAAATTTTACGTAAAATACCTTTGTTCTATGGGAGTTTTCGGTCCTCGCGTACTTGATGAAGGTTTAATTGGTCAGGTTCGGAAGGAAGCAGCCAGGGTCTTTATTCAAGGTACCGCGATGTGGTTGAGACTCCCACCAGAGATATTATCATGAACACTAGTAATCCAGTTTACTCCACTCTTTCAGAGTTAGTCCTTTCAGATCAAATCTATAAAGATAAAGCAGAAATGCTTTTCAAATTCATATCTTTTATGGAAGACTATAATTCTCTTGGTAGTCCTGGCATTTTTGTAATGACAAGACCTCGTGGTTTTGGTTTGTCTTTAATTACCCAAGCTATTACAAATCTTATTAAAGAAAATGTTGAATCTAATTCAGCAATCAATATTAAGTCTACTAACCATGTTTTATATAAACTTGGTAGTAAATCTAAGTTCTTGAATAAAGATCATGAACAAACAACAGAAAAAATAGCATCTGAATTGCTTGAAGATGAAAATAAAAATGTAACTATTGAGAAACTTGAGTCTATCGCTTCAAAAAGCATTTTCGAACCATCTATTGAAGATGCATTTGATAACTTTAATGTATCTAAAGATAATATCAAAGAAAAGGCTAATAAAAGTAAAATTGAAAGCCTTTCTATAAATGAAGAAATTGAAGCTATTAAATCATTTTATAATATCTGTGCTCATCCTATTATCAATATAGATTTCAAAAGATTGAATGCAAAAAATGCAAAAGAATTTTCTAACTCTTTAATTGATATCATTCAAGAATTATTTTGGTTAAATCACATTGAAAGTCATGTTGATTTATATCAAACTCCAAAAGTATTTTTTAAAAAGCTTATTTCTGAGTTTTCTAAAAAGTACTCTAACAAGCAAATTGTTATTCTGATAGACAATTACGATGTACCTTTCTTAACTGCTGCTAATTTTGACGATGATCAAGCTCAAGAAGCTATTTGTGACTATCTTGATATGCTAAATGTACTTAAGTACTCTAACCATACAGTTAAATGGTGTTTACTTTCTGGTCATATTAAATTTAAGTTAGCTTCAGAGATATCAGAAGGTTTACCTCTAGTAAATGATTTATCCTGTCATTCGCTGTTTTCTAATCTTTTTGGATTAACACGAGATGATGTTGCCGATATTTATCATAATGAAATTGATAAATACAGCTTCAATTTTCATATGACACCTAGCCAGTATCTTGATGCTCTTGAGGACTGTTATGGTGGATTTGTTTTTGGAGAAAACGATCCTCTTAAGTATGAAAATCCTGAAAAGATGATATGCCCAGCTTGCATTGCACATTGCATGACAAATAATGGTCAGCTACTGCCTTATTCTGCTTCAGGCAGGTATGTTTTCTTAAAAGACGTACTTAATTCTAGACAAGCAGATTTAGATTGGTTGTATGGTAAAGATGGACAAGATCCTCTTTTTGCAGACTCCATTGATATTTCTGTCATAGGAAAACAATTAGGAACTCTTCTAATTCATCTTGGTTTCGCTTCTATCGCTAAAGTTAATATCAATAAAACTGATTTTTATACAACATGGCGATATAGATTTGAATTTCCAAATTTGGATATGAAGAAAACTTTTGAATACTTGACTAATAATGCATCAATAGATGACTTAACTAAAACTCTGATAACTATAAATAATCCAGACAACAATAACCCACAGGAGAATTCATAAATGGGCGTTGCTTTTTTTGATATGGATGGAACAATCGTTGGTGGAGATACTAACGATTTAAGCATTGGCCATTTTGTAAAATTGGGATTGGCTGATGAAAGCATTATAAAGTCACTTAAAATCTATGGACAGATGTTCTTTCAGGGAACTTTAGACATTAACGAATTTGTTAAATTCGCTGTAAAACCTCTAGTTGGAATGCCTAAAGATAAATTAAATGAAATTCTTTCTTCTACTGTTAGAGATAAAATTATTCCTGTTGTAAAGCCTGGTGCTTTACGCCAAATCGATTTTCATAATAAGCGTGGGGACAGAATTGTAATCGTTACTTCAACAATGGATTACTTAGTTGAACATGTAGCAAAGCAATTAAATATATATGATTATATTGCAGCCCCTATGGAAAAAATTGATGGTGTTTTATCTGGAGCTCAATGTGGTATTGTCCCATTTCAGCAAGATAAAGTAACTAGAATCAATACTTTTCTAAAAGACAATAACTTATCATTAGAAGACTCTTATGCTTATGGTGATACTATAAATGATCTACCAATGATAAATATGTGTCAGCACAAATTCGCTGTTGATCCTAATGAAGTATTATTAAAATCAGAAGATATTAAAGAGTTAGAAATTGTAGATTGGACAAAGTAATTTTCAAAACGCTCTGTTGTAGAAAAGTGTTGACAAAAATAATTTTAAAATAATTATGAGGCTTCGTGCATATGTGTGGGTAGATGAAGCCTCTAAACCTACCCTTTA
>CAZEXR010000215.1:0-2926 GCA_964516675.1 uncultured Enterobacterales bacterium
AAATCTTTTAAATCAGCATATGTAATTATTTTTTTATTTTTATTGTCTTTATTTATTGAATAAACTTTAGATTGTATAAAAGTACCATGCTCTTGAATTAACTGACTTAGTTGCCAACGCTCCATATTATCAAACTTAGAATAAAGCTCTGATGCAGGAATATCTTTAGGAGAAATTCTGAACATACTTAGTTTAAAGCTGTCAAAATTAACAGATGAAATGGCAATTTTACCTTCAGCATTATTTGAAAAAACTTCAGAATTTTTAGCAAGAACAAGGCCATTTGCAAAACTGATTGTTGGACGAGAATCTATAGTTGTAAATTCTTTAACAATATCACTATCAATTTTTTTATTATTAACAGAAGATAAGCCTTTTTTCAAAACTAACTGATAGCTTTGGCCAAATTCAAGGCCTCCAAAACATAGTTTCTTATCCTGTAAAAAAGGAGCAACTGCAATTGGAGTTTTATCAGATGATTTACTTAAAGAAACATATGATTTCAATGAGTTAACATCAACACTACCTTCTAAACTGTCATTTAGAACAACACAGGATGTAGCAATACCTTGTTCTGATTCATCAATTACTCGTAAAGGTAATAGAGAAGTTCCATTAGTTGAGGTTGCGGCATAGGCATTTAAAGAGACGCTTGCCAATACAAGTGCTGATAGCAATGAAATCTGATGTTTCATAATAAAACCTTCTCATGCAGAGAATAATGTACATTTAATAAAATAATCATATTTTAAAACAATAAGATACTTAAAAGTATAATGGAGCTTCAATTATGCGCAATCAAACAGCATAGAGATTGAGAGATTAATCCATTAAAAAGCATACATTATGACTATGTTCATCAATAAATCTGTTAAAATTGTGACCTAATATCAAAAGTTCACAAAAAATAGATAATTATGTCAGATCAAATTTCTTCATTTACCCTTAAAGATCGTTTCCGTCAATTTTACCCTGTAGTAGTTGATGTAGAAACAGCAGGACTTGTGCCTGAAACAGATGCTATCTTAGAAGTGTCTATGATGACTGTAAAAATTGATGAAAATGGTAAGTTAGTTCCAGATGAACAATATCACGCAAATATCAGACCATTTCCAAATTCTTTAGTAAAACAAGCTAATATTGATTTCCTAGGAATTGATCCTTTCGATGAATCTAGAAATCTTTTGACAGAATACGATGCTTTAATTCCTATGTTCAAAGCTATTTCTAAAAAAGTAAAAGAGCATAAATGTAAAAGAGCAATTTTAGTAGGACATAACGGACATTTTGATCTTGGTTTTATCAACGCAGCAACTGCAAGATTAAACTACAAACGTTCTCCATTTCATCCTTTTTCTGTATTTGATACTGCTTCATTAGGTTTACTTGTATATGGACAATCAGTATTAGCTAAAGCATGTATTGCAGCAGGTATTAACTTTGATACAGATAAAGCACATGGAGCAGACTACGACACAAAAGTTGAATGTGAACTTTTCTGTAAGATCTTCAATAAGTTTACTTGCTTCTGTGGAATGCCTGAGCCTGTAAATGAAGTTATTGATTACTCTTCACCTAAAAAAGAAGCAACTGACGATTCATCAGCAACTTGATAAAATAATTGCTACCTATAAACTAAGTTTGATTTAATATACTAGAAGTAATTTAGGTAGCATAATCTAACAAAATGAATAAATACATCATTATATTCTTCGCAACTTTATCAGTCTTTTTTGGTAGTAACTGTTTTGCTCACGAAAGACCAATGATACTAAAGCCTGAAGCTCCAAATACAATTAAAGGAGTTAAAGGTGCAGCGAAAGTAGGAGATTACGTACTGTTAAGAGGTAGATTCGTCAGAGAACTTGATGCTAATATTTATGAATTTCACGATGATGAAAATGAAGCTTTAATTGTAAGTTTTGAAGGTGTTGTTGTTCCATCAGATTTTACATTCAACTATGAGTATTTTTTGTGGGGAATAATCAGTCAAAATGATAAATTGACTAAGTTAGATGCAAAATCTTTATCCCCCAAAAGACAAATGCATCACATAGGCTTCAAAAACTAACTTCTGTTAAAAGAGTATTGATACAAATATCATTACAACAAATAATCAAAGCTAACCTGCTTTGTATTCCCAAACAATGAATAAACCACGTTTTGAAGTGTACTTTATAAACAAATCAAGTAACGTGGTTCTTTTATAAATCAGAAATTAAATGGTTTTGCATTGAAAACCATTTTTCTACAACAGAGCGAATTATTATATAGAGTTTAAAGAGGAACGTAATATGACAAATGAAGAATTAAATGAATTAGAATTTTGCACTCAAAATGTTTGTTTTTTAACAGATGAATTTGAAGCTACAAATGATAAAGGTACAATCCTTACATTAAGAAATTTTGGCAAATTAGCTGAAATTTTTTTTAAAGAATATAATTTAGAAGAAAAGTACACTAAACTTTTATTATCTAATGAGCACTTATATAACGACTTAGTTGATGAAACTAAGTATTCAGAAATCACACCAGCAAAATTTATTTTAAAATATAAATACATTAGCAATAATGGTTTTCGCAAATTATTTAAAAAGTATGGTTATGCGTTTGCATTATCTGCTTTTGCTGTTAAAGAAATGATAATTTGGTGTGAAAATAATGGGGTCATTCGTAAATCTATTTAATCAGTTACTGACGGAAGAAATTGTAACATTAAGTGCTAATATTAATCAATCTAATGAAACACTAGAAAGCACAAAATCAAAATTGATTGATATGATTTCAAAATTCTCTAGTAACAATAAAGTTATTATTCGTGATAGGGGAATGTATAATTGTAAGACCGCACTAATTGCTAAAAACTTTGTAATTAATTACTCGACTTTCCCACATAGGAAATTTAACAAAACCTTGATTCACTCAT
>CAZEXR010000216.1:0-2799 GCA_964516675.1 uncultured Enterobacterales bacterium
TTTAGATTTCTACAGTAAAAATTGGGAGTTTAATTGATCCACGTTAGCTAGAAAAATGATCCGTATATAATAGAATTACCAGATTACCGTTATGCTTATGATGAAGATATTTATGGTGGTAAGAAGAGTGTTAACATCAACTTCTTCGATGCTCGCTATGCTTTAGCTCCATGGGATGGTGCTTGGGCTGAAGTAGGTGTTGATTATGCTGTACCACGTGGTGCATCAACATCTGATAACAACGGCAAGCCAATCGAAATCAAGAAAGGCGAATGGGCTTACGATATCGATAACAGCGTTATGTTAACAGCTGAGTTATCACAGAACTTCTCAATTGGCTACAACAAGGTTGTTGTTCAGTTTGCTAACAAGGGCTTAGCTCATCACGCAGTTGATGGCGACGGTTCATGGTTCGATCAGTGGAATGATTGTAATGATGCTAAGGGCTGAAACGTAATCAGCACTGGTGAACTTGCAATTACTGATAAGTTCCACGTTAATCATGTTGAATCATACGGTCAGGCTAAGAAGACTAAAGCAGGCGTAGAAAAAGAGCAGTTATTCCGCTTTGTAGTACGTCCATGGTACCAGTTATCAGAGTACACTCGTGTATATGCTGAAGCAGGTACTTACATGTTCAATACTCACTACGAAAATGGCTCTAAAGACATTGCACGTGGTCAGAAGTACACTTTAGCTTATGCTATCGCTCCTGATTTATCAATGTTCTCACGTCCAGAGTTACGTTTCTTCGTATCATACTTAAATGCTCATGATTACGATAAGGGCCACGGCGTTTCAAGCTATGACGATCCATTAAAGTCATACCAGAACGACTACTGCTTCGGTGTACAGGCTGAAGCTTGGTGGTAACAGTTTAGGTTAATCTAATTAACCAATGTTTGAAAGTTGTTAGGGTAGCGTAAGCTACCCTTTTTTTTCTTTAAAAGTATTCATCTATCCTTTCATTTTTTGTCACAATAAAAAAATCCGTCAAAAATCATCTTTTAGAATTCAAACATCACATTTACAGAGCGGTGTTTGTATGATCCATATCAGTCATAAAATTGAATTACACGTAAACAATAAATTTAAAACTTACTGCCAAACGGCTTTTGAAGTTGCTCGTATTTCTTGGAATTGGGGGCTTAATGAGTTTTTAAAATCACTTGAAGAATACAAAAAAGAAATGCCTTTATATGAAGAGAAAAGAAAAGCTTATTTGGAAGGTAAGCTTTCATTAGTTGAAGCTCCTAAAAAGTCTAGATTGCCATCAGGTTATGATTTAGAAAAAAGATTTAATGCAGTTAAAAGAGATTTATATCCTAAAGTAACATCTGTAACAAAATACGCAGGTAAAAGACCATTTAAACAGCTAGAACAGGCTCTTTTAAAATACTATGACAATAAAAAACAAAGAGAAGCTAAAAAGACAAGTAGAAAGGTAGGCTTTCCAAAGCCTAGAGTTTACTCCTTTAATCATGGTTCATTTTATATAGGAGGAGATCATATAAAGGTGTCAAAGGGAAAGTCGAATTCTTTGACCTTTAATAACTCATCAAATGCTAAAGACTATGTATGGATTCCAAATTTTGGTTGGGTAAAGCTAAAGGAGAATTTGAGATTTAATGGTCATATAGATAGCGTTACTATTACTCAAAAAGCTAACCGATACTTTATAAGCTTTGAGCTTGAGATAACGGATGGGGAATTTACAAGAACTCATAGTAAAGCAAAGGTACAGCATGATACCGCATCTGGAATTGATTTAGGCCTTGATTCTACATTAGTGACCTCTGATGGAATTTCAATTAACGCTCCAAAGCCATTAGGTAAAAACTTATTTAAGGTAAAAAGAACCTATAGAAACATGGAGAGAAAACGGCATCCAACCTTTAAAGGCGATGAAACTAAAAAATCAAAAAATTATATAAAAGCTACAAGAAAGTTAGCAATTCTTAAAGCAAAAATAGCAAACAAACGTAAGGACTTTACCCAAAAAGCAACCACGGTACTTACCAATAACTATGACAATTTATGTATTGAAAGTTTGAATGTTAACGGCATGATGAAAAATGGTCGCTTAGCAAGATATATAAGTGATGTTAGTTTTTCTGATATCAAGTACAAGCTTTTGTATAAGGCTGAACATAGACAAAAGACTATATATCAAGTTGATAGATTTTACCCAAGTTCAAAGACTTGTTGTAAATGTGGTTTTGTAAAAAAGGAGTTACCTTTGTCAACACGTGTGTTTATTTGTGAAAAATGTCAAAACAAAATTGATAGAGATGTGCAAGCTGCTATCAACTTAAGAGATCAAATTAAAGTGTTAGCAAACGATCCTAGTTTAAGCTTCAAAACTGTAAATATGGCTACGCTTATAGAACAATTATCAACAAATGAATTACCTTTTAATTTAATCGATTCAAATAAGTGTGGTAGTAAAGAATTCCTATGTAATAGATAAATTGTAAAAGCTTTATCTTTTGACATTATGAATATAGGGGAGGCTATCTCCGAATCAGTCTATAGAGCCAGCAGCTCTGCATTAGTTAGTTGTAATGCTACCTTTGCATCTAGTGGCGTTGAATTAGAAAAGTGGTTTGCCTTATGGTTATAAATCCACTATAGCAAGGGCAAGCGGTATTATCCTTTTTTCGATAATCAATCATTTACCTTACCTATTTATTAAGGCAATAACTTTAAAAGATATTGCCTTAATAGAATTAAAAAGGCATTTTACACACATTGATCATTTAAAAATACATTTACTAAGTTAGGATCTATTTTAAACAT
>CAZEXR010000217.1:0-2752 GCA_964516675.1 uncultured Enterobacterales bacterium
AAGGTTCAGGTTAAGGTTCTAGAGTTAGATGAAGAACGTCGTCGTATTTCTCTAGGTCTAAAGCAGTGCAAGGCTAACCCATGGGTAGAGTTTGCACAGTCTCACTCAAATGGCGAGAAGGTTTCATGCAAGATCAAGTCAATCACTGATTTCGGTATTTTCATCGGTTTAGATGGCGGTATTGATGGTCTAGTTCACTTATCAGACATCTCTTGGCAGCAGTCTGGTGAAGAAGCAGTTCGCAACTTCAAGAAGGGTGATGATATCACCGCTATCGTTCTACAGGTAGATCCAGAGCGTGAGCGTATTTCTTTAGGTCTAAAGCAGATCTCTGAAGATCCATTTGCTGATTTCGTTGGCGCACACCGTAAGGGTTCAGTTGTAACAGGTAAGGTTACTGCTGTTGACGCTCGTGGCGTAACTCTAGAGTTAGCTGATGGCATTTCTGGCTACATCAAGGCTGGCGACTTATCACGTGATCGTGTTGAGGATGCTACAACTGTTGCTAAGGAAGGCGACGTTATCGAAGCTAAGTTCGTAAACGTTGATCGCAAGACTCGTCAGATCACCTTATCAGTACGTGCTAAGGATGAAGCTGAAGAGAAGGAAGCTTTAGATTCAGTTAACCAGCAGGCTTCAGAGCCTACAACTACTACTATGGCAGCAGCTTTCGCAGCAGCTAACAAGCAGTAATAGTTAAGCTTAACTAAATTATATCGAAGCTCTTCACCGTAAAAAGTGAAGAGCTTTTTCTTTTTCTAAAAAGATAGTTAAAGGCTTTAAATCTTTTTTGACTGTGTCTTCATTCAGTAGACAAATTGAAATTTGTAAAAAATGATAATTTGATTAGAAATATAAATCTCAAAATTCAAAAGAGAAAAGTCTATTTGTGTTTAGTAAACTTCAATTAGGTTTACTTCTTTTTCAGTACTAGTTTATAGCTATTTTAAAACAGCGCCTTTTATGATGGCACCAGTCTTTGAATAATTCTCAAAAACTACTGTTTTATTGTTTTTGATTTCGTTTTCAAGATATTCTTTGTATACAACAAAGTTACGTAAGGTTTTCTGCATTCTTCCATCATTACAAAGAATACGCATCTTTGTATCGTCAGAGCATACTGCTATTCCAGATTGAATTCCTGAGTGAGTTGTATCGCCTTCATAG
The DNA here is from genome assembly GCA_964516675.1 of uncultured Enterobacterales bacterium. Classification (GTDB taxonomy): domain Bacteria; phylum Pseudomonadota; class Gammaproteobacteria; order Enterobacterales; family Succinivibrionaceae; genus Succinivibrio. The sequence continues at coordinate 1,168 of CAZEXR010000217.1, forward strand.
GCAAAATCTGCTCCGAATAGTTTGATTAGTTTTGCCTTTGTCTTTAGTGCTATGGCTACACTTTCATTTAATACAGAGCCATAATACTTGATATAGTGAGATTTGCTTTTATCTAGATAATTTAAAATCTCAGTGTCAGAATCTTTAAAAATAAATCTTCTTTTACCTTTAAAAAGCTCAATTAGCTCTTTTTGTGAATGAGCAGAGAAAACTAGCATTGTTTTCAAATAACTGTTTAAATTAGAAAAAATTAGTTTTTTCTGTCCTTCATAAACTCGAGCATCTGTTGTTACTATAATATTTGGAATAATATTGTACTTTTCTAAGGTAGGAAGAGCAGTGTCAACAGTAATAACTATAGTTTTACTGTTTATGCTTTCTTTTAATCTATTTATGTTTTTTTCAAGAGATGGACCTGATGCAATAACAATACAATTATCGCATTCAAAAGAGAGGTCACTGTCGCAAAGAAGATTTTCAGATTTTAAAAGTTCATAGTTTTCTTTTAAATTTCCATCTATCAGGGGCTTAACTTTGCTTTTAAATTCTCTGATAGCAAAGTCGTTATCAAGAGAGTTAATTAACTTGAACTTTAGATGATTAAAGGTCTTAGGATCTATATATAGTTCTGAGGTAACAATAATACTATTAGTTAAAAGAGGGTAATCATCATCTGTTGGAAGTACAAATTCGACATTTTTTTCAAATAAAGTATATAGTTCATCATCGATAGCAAGAAGTTCAAGAAACAAACAAGGGTTAAGCAAAACCACTTGGATTTTTGTTGAAACATTTCTTTTTAAAAGATAACGTAATTCATCTCCTAAACCAAATCCATATATTGTTATTAAAGACTTTAAGTTAAGTTTTCCACATCGAATTTTTGCAAATTCTTCACGACCATGATGTGTTGTTAATTGTCTTCCATCAATTAGTAAAGTGGTATTCTTTCCTTGGTCTAGAGCTATTTGGTAGCTATTTTTACCTTGATAGGATAAAAGGTCTGATGTTAATTTTGAATTATATTGTTGTAACTTTTCAAAATTCTTATTAAAAATCTCATCAGCCATAGTTAATCCATTGTTTAGAAAGTATATTTGTTTATTTTTATCTATTATAAAATAGAATGCAAGAAACATAATTTGTTAAGTAGATCTTATTGCAAATCAAATAGTAATCGTTAAATATATTAGCATTTCGGTCTTAAAATTAGCTATGTGTCATAATTTTATTAAAAAAGAACATCAAAATTGTAAATTTTTCTTTTAAATCATAGAGAAAAAAATAATACTTGCTATTATTAAGAGTAGAAAGAATAAAACAAAAGGTTTAGGAGAATAAAGTTATGACACGAGCAGAACTTATTGATGCACTAGCTAAGAAGTTCCCTTATCAGAATCCAAATAATGTTGATAACTCTGTTAGAGAAATTTTTGAGATAATGATTGAAACTTTAGCAGTTGGCGATCGCATTGAGATACGTGGTTTTGGTAGTTTTGAAGTTCGTGTTCATGAACCTCGTGTTGCTCATAACCCAAAGACAGGTGAACAGGTTAACTTAAATAGACGTAGAGTAGTTCACTTT
>CAZEXR010000218.1:0-2669 GCA_964516675.1 uncultured Enterobacterales bacterium
TTTTAAATTTTTTGAATTGGTTCGAGGATCACCATACAACTCGATAAATCGGGATAAGAATTTAAGAAAGATACTTTTGATGAGAGATTTTAACATTGTCTTCATTTACCATTGCATACTGCATTGTTGTATCTAAACTTCTGTGACCTAAAAGGTGTTGAACTTGTTCAATTGGCATTCCTTTGCCAATTGCCATAGTGGCTAATGTTCGTCTGAACTTATGAGGATGGACTTTATTTATGTTTAACGATCTTCCTAATTTTCTCACCATGATTTCAATACCAGGTATCTGAAGACGTTTCTCTGGTTTATTAAGAGATATAAATAATGCAGGGTTATCATCAGTTCTTTCCTCAAGATACTTTTCTAAATGTAATTTGGTTCTCGCATCAAAATATGCTCTTCTTTCCTTGCTTCCCTTACCAAATACAATACATTCCCTGTTTTCAAAATTGATATCATCTATATTTAGATGGACTAGTTCGCCAACTCTTATGCCAGAGGACGCAAGTAAATCAATAATTGCTATATCTCTTTTGTTTTTACAAGCATCCCTCATCTGCTCTAGCATTTCATCACTGAACGTAGTCTTTACAGTTTTACCTGTTCTTACCCTATGAATCCTTTTAACTGGACTTTTCATAATATAAGACTCTTCTTCAAGCCAATTAAAGAAACTTGATAAAATTCGTCTCATATTGTCGATAGTAACTTTACTTACCTTGCCATTTTGAGCATAGTCATCTAGATATGTTCGAAGTTCTTCTGTTGAAATTTCACGAACATCCTTATCAATTTTTTTAAAGGTTTTCTCTAGAGTTGATGTGTAGAACTTCAGTGTTTTTACAGAGCAGCCTTCAACACGTTTTGCAGATACGAATTTTTCCAAAAGGTCTGAAGTAATGTTCTTGTTTAAAGATTCCTCTTTTTTAATTTTTTCTTCATTTGGCAGGTATTTTTCTAGTACCAAATTTAGTCTTTGAAGTTGCTTATTGTCTAAATATGGAAGCATATCTTGCTGAATTTTGAGAATTAGGGCTGAATTCATAGAGTTAACCTTAAAAAATATTATTCATCCGAAGAAAAATAAGTATAATAAATGTATATAAAAGTTTTGAAGGTGAATAAAAATGATTACAGGTGCTTTAAAGAATAAAGTTGATGCTCTATGGGATATCTTTTACTCAGGTGGTATCAGTAACCCATTAAATGTTATTGAGCAAATCACCTATTTAATGTTTATCCATGATTTAGGCAAATTCGATGAAGAAAAAGCTAAATCAAGCATGATGCTACAAGTACCTTATACCTCAATTTTTAATGACCATGAAGATTATAGATGGTCAAAACTTATCCAAATATCAGATCCTAAAGTTTTAAAAGACACTATAGAAAATGGTGTATTTCCATTAATCAAAAACCTAAATTCAGACAAAAAAAGTGCATTCTCTCGTTATATGAAGAATGCCACCTTTAAGATTGAATCAGAGCAAAAGCTTGTTTCAGTCATGGAAGCAATGGATGCTTTGTATAAACTTGAAGACCAAGAAATCGCCAATATAAAAGATCTTGATATTCGAGGCGATATTTATGAGTACATGCTAGGTAAACTTGCTGTTTCTGGTGATTTAGGACAATTTAGAACTCCTCGTCATGTCATTGCTATGATGGTAGAACTTATTGATCCAAGTATTAAAGATACCATCTGTGACCCTGCTTGTGGTACTGCAGGTTTCTTAATTGAAGCAAGCAAATACATTAAGCAAAAAGAAGGTACAAACCTATATAAGCCAGAGAATATGGCTCACTTCAATACAAGCATGTTCAATGGTTTTGATATCGACAGAACAATGCTTGAAATTGCAGCAATGAACATGATGCAACACAATATTGAAGATCCAAATATTGCTTATAAAAATGGTTTAACAGTACCGGAAATTGGACAGGAAGATGAGCACGATAAATACTCTGTAATTCTTGCAAATCCTCCTTTTAAAGGTAGTTTAGATAAAGACACAATTTCTCCTGATTTAAAGGCAATTACAGCCACATCAAAAACAGAATTATTATTTCTTGCTCAATTCTTAAAGCTTTTAAAGGTTGGCGGAAGATCGGCTGTTATTGTTCCAAATGGCGTTTTATTTGGAAGTAGTAAAGCGCACTTATCAATTCGTAAAGAAATCATTGAAAAACATTGCCTACAAGCAGTTATTTCAATGCCATCAGGAATCTTCAAACCATATGCAGGCGTATCTACTGCTATTTTAGTGTTTACTAAAACAGGCCATGGTGGAACTAATAAAGTTTGGTTCTACGATATGAAGGCAGACGGATTCAGCTTAGATGATAAGAGACAGGAAATTGATGAGAATGACCTTCCAGATATCATTGAAAGATTTAAAAATTTAGATAAGGAAGAACAAAGAGCTAGAACCGAACAAAGCTTCTTGGTTCCAAAAGACGAGCTTGTTGCCAATTCTTATGATCTTTCTATCAACAAATATAAAGAAGTGATTTATGAACAAGAGGAATTACCATCTTCAGCAGAAATCATGAAAGAGCTTGTTGAATTAGAAGCACAATACAGAACAGAGCTAGATAAGTTAAAGTCTATGCTTGAATCAAGCAATAATTAAGAGGGATATAAAATGCTATTGAAGTCCCGATTT
>CAZEXR010000219.1:0-2631 GCA_964516675.1 uncultured Enterobacterales bacterium
TTTTAATAAAAATTACCCCCCCCTAAAAACCGCCCCTTTATAAGCACATTTAATCTTTGTCTTTTGTCATAATTCATCACATTATTGATATTTCTAACTTATTTGGGCAAGAAATGAAAAAGTTTAAGCTGTCTATTATTTTTATTTCGTTATCTTTGTGTTTTTCATACGCACAAGCTAGTGACGTAACAAATAGTGATGAATATGATGAAGAAAGTCCTCCTCAAAAAAAATCTTTTTTTTCTAGTTCTTCTGAAGGTTATTTTTGGTATCAAAAAGAACCAGAGAAACGGAAGAAAAAGAAAGTTAAAAAGCCTGTAATCACGCAAGTTGCGCCTGCAAAAGAGGAACAAAAGATAGTACCTCAAAAAGAAAAGGGGCTTGTTGTAGGCTCGACTGAGTGGATAAAACAAAACTTAGAAAGTTATAAGAAACTTGCTATTGATAAACCGACTGTTGCAAACGTGAAAGCTTATCTATACATTCAGCGTTTAGCTTTAGATAGAGCTGAACAGTTTGCTGTTGCAGGACGTATGGCGATTGAAGGTGATCCTTTGCTTGACTCAGTTACTCGTTCTCCTACAGGTGGCGCAATGAACGTTTTGAAACGATCTTTTATCTCCGAAGAACAGAAGCGTTTTTTGAAAAAGATGTTTACTAAACTTGGAATTATCTATGTTTTCAAAGATAAATGTTTTCTGTGTAACAGACAAGCAACAGTCTTAAAATACACTTCTCGCCTGCTAAATGCAGAAGTTCGTGCTATTTCGTTAGATGAACCAACAGAAGGCAATTTATCTGCTCAAGAGTATCCTAATTACACCATCAATCCTGATTTAGCGAAACATCTAAAAATCTATGCGTTACCAGCAACTTTTGTTTATAACTCAGAAACTGACGAAATTAAACCATTGCTGCAAGGTATGGTAACTCAGTCTGATTTATTTTCACGTCTTATCAATTTGACTAGAAAATATAAATGGGCTTCACCTAACGACATTAAATATGCTCAACCCTTTGAAGATGAGTCTTCGTTTTCTGGTTTGTTTGATATAAATTCAGAATTTGCGAAAAAGGTTGAAGCGCAGGGTGGTGTTGATCCGTATGGGAAAGACACTAATTTTGTTGACCCTGTAAAGATTGTTGAAATGATACAAAAAGAAAAAGATAGAACTCTACCTAAAGAATTTTCTCCAAGAGGATATTAAAGAAATGATTAGATTAAATCTAACTCCCATTGCACTTGCTGTTAAGCACACGCTGCTTATTTGCAGTATTGGCACAATGATAATGCTCCCTTTAACACAAGCTCATGCCTCAAGTTTTGTTGGTATGAAATTAGACAACAAGATTACCTCAATGTCTAATACGACATCTCCTAAAGCGTATGAGTCTAACTCGCGTCATGTATATTCTGGAGGTTCGATGACAATACATAATCAAATCTTTAATAAAGATATTGTAAGTATAACTGCCCCTGGCATAGAAGCTGGTTGTGGCGGTATTGATATGTTCGGAGGATCATTCTCTTTCATCAATGGAGATCAAATTGTTCAGTTATTTAGATCTATTGCTCAAAATGCGGTAGGTTATTTGTTTCAGTTAGCTTTAGCTGTTATTTCGCCTGAAATTTCGAGCTTAATTCGTTGGTTTCAAGATCTAGTGCAAAAGATTAACGGTCTTGCAAGTAATTCTTGTCGTTTGGCACAAGGTCTAGTTAGTGGTGGTAGTATCAATGCGATTATTGATTATATGAATAGTAAAGCAGGTTCAGCAAATAATAACTCAGGAGGAGGTGATGCTAGTGAATCTTTTATTACCGCACCAATCGAAAACCTTAAAAAAATCTATCAAAATGGTACTGATGGTACTTATTTATCGAGATTAAAAAATGCCGCTGGTTGGAAAGAAAGTAGTTCCTCCCCGCTTGTTAATGAGTCGGCAAAATCAGACGACCCATTGTATGGAAATTTGTTAAAGCAAGTATTAGATCAATTATCTATTGATTTAACAAACGACTCTTCTGGTGTTTCGGGGCAAAAAGATCAAAAAGAATGGATTGGAGAGATGATGGCATTGTTTGGAACTATTGTAATTACAAATCCGACGAAAAATCCAACTGGCGACCCAAGTCCAAGTGGCTCAGGCACAAATGCAACTTCAGGTGTAACAGATTTAAGATTTGTTCCTCCAATTATTAACTTTAAAGATTTTATTGATGGTGAAGGTTCTGATGGTGAGCCTTTGCAAGTTTACACTTGCAAAGACGATAAATGTGATGATATTTCTATAAGTTCTCCTCGTAAAGACAGCTCAGTTCTAACTAAAGGTTACATGACAAGAAAAGTTAGAAAGATGTTCTGTGGAGGTAGTGGAAGCGATGTTGATATGCAACAATGCGAGGGCGGTATTATTTCAGCACTTGTTAATCCTGTTCAAAGTAATTTAACAGATCAACAACAGAACTTTATGAGTCAGTTGCCTAAACAGGTTTCTAGATATTTTAATGTTTTGGCTTCTGAAAGCAAAGCTCAGGGCGGAGGTGATGGAGCATTAAAAGAATTTATAAAAGACGGTTCTGTAACAATCGCAACGGAATTAACAAAGCAACTTTTACTTAAAATGCAAGAC
>CAZEXR010000220.1:0-2626 GCA_964516675.1 uncultured Enterobacterales bacterium
TCAAACACTTAGCCAAGAAAAATCCAAATAAATTTTTAAAAGATCAATGTGTGATTTTATGTTCATCTTCAACAAGCTTTTCTGACAATTTAGCAGAGTTGCAATTTTGAGCAAATGTTTTGCTCTAATTGCAAAAAAAGCTCAATTCTTAAGAACTTCAATTTTAAGTGTATAATGCACAAGGCTTTAAAAGATAAAGCCAAACATTTACAACAACGTAGCAGAGAGCTACGTTTAATTGTCTGGAGACTAAAAGTGCAACTTAAAGATCTTGCAGATAAAGTTATCAATGGCTATTCAATAACAAGAGAAGAAGCCGTTGAACTTTATAACGCACCCCTTGAAGAGCTAAAACAAAGCGCTTCTAAAATTACAAATCATTTCTTCCAAAACACCTTAGAGCTTTGCTGTATTTCAAATGGTAAATGCGGAAGATGTACTGAGGATTGTAAGTTCTGCTCTCAGAGTAGACACTACAAAACTCCAATTGAAGAAACACCTTTAAAGACTGTTGACGAGTTCTTTGAAGAGGCTAAGTATAACGCTGATCGTGGTGTTCACCGTTTCTCAATTGTGACTGCTGGTGTAAGAATGTCTAAGGCTGAAATTGACGTTATTGCTAAGGCATTTAAAAAGATTTCAACTGAACTTAATATCACTTGCTGTGCTTCATTAGGTCTTTTATCAGAAGAAGATTTTCAATTATTAAAAGACAATGGCATGGGCAGATATCATTGCAACATTGAAACATCTCCAAACTTTTTCAAAGAGATTTGTACAACTCATACAATGGCTCAAAAAGAACAAACCATTAAGGCTGCTCAAAAGGTTGGACTTGAGATTTGCTCTGGTTGCATTATTGGTATGGGCGAGAGCATTGAAGATAGAGTAGATATTGCTTTAGAACTTAAGCGTTTGAATGTTGATAGTGCTCCTATCAATGTATTAAATCCTATAGCAGGCACTCCTCTTGAGAATAGAGAAATTCTTGATGCTGATGAAGTTCGTCGTTCTGTAGCTGTATTCCGTCATATTCTTCCAAAGGCTGTGCTACGTCTAGCAGGTGGTAGATTACTAATTCAGAAATACTTTACCGATCTTTATAACTATGGTATCAATGCTGAAATTACAGGTGATATGTTAACTACTGCAGGTCTTACTGTGGCAAATGACATCTCTGCTGCTATTGAGAATAATAAAGTTTTATCTATTATCAATCCGTTAAAAGACTAACAAACAGAACACTCTAACTATAAAACAAAGTATTATCCTTTTTCTGAGGATAATACTTTTTTTAAATATCTACCAACAACCTAAATATAGGTTTTAGATAACGTCTAAATAAGTTATTCAACCAATGTATTATCTTCAGCTAAAGTAATACTTTCAGTTCTAACTTCATTGTTTCTAACAATTTCCAATCGAAGAATTCGACCTGGCTTTGACTGTGAGATTAAATCAATAAGTTCTCTAACATCTTTAATTTTATTGTCATTAACTTTTGTCACAACATCTCCTACCTTTAATACACCAAAAGCAGGACCTTGAGGATCGATAAATCCAATGGTTACACCTTCGCCTGAATTAAAAGGATTGGTCTCATCATCAGAAATTCCTAAATAGCCTCGTTCAACTTTTCCATGCTGTAGAATTTGGTCAACAACAGAGTTCACAAGTTTTACAGGAACTGAAAAGCCAATACCATAGGTATTCTCTGAATTAAATGAAGCGGTATTGATACCAACAAGAGAGCCTTGGGTGTTAACTAGTGCACCACCAGAGTTTCCTTGGTTAATAGGGGCATCTGTTTGGATTAACTCTTGAACACCTTGACGAATATTCATTTGATCTTTTGTAAGTAGACCAGAACCTGAGCGAGCAAGAGCAGAAATAATACCGTGGGTTACGGTTTGACCTAAGTTATTAGGGTTACCAATGGCAAGAACAATATCTCCAACCTTAGGATCATGCTTTGCAATTGTAATTGGAGGAAGGCTAGTGTTCTCTATTTTTAATACAGCAATATCTGTTCTTCTGTCACAGCCTAAAACAAAGGCTTTAAATAGTTTTCCTTCACGAGTTTGAACCCATATAGCTTTGTTTGGCTCATTTCCTGAGGGCACAACATGATAGTTAGTTACGACAACACCATGTTTATTGATAACAACACCTGATGCTGAGGTAGTGATTGAGCTAGTATCAGGCTTTGTATAATCCTCATTTAGTTTTGCTACGTAGATGTTTACAACGCTAGGAGCTGCTTTGTTTACAGCATAAGAGTAACCTTCAACTGAAACACCAGAGGAGTAAATAATATCTCCAAGTTTCTTACCTGTAGAAGGGTTAATTGCTAACACCACAGCACCGACAACAAGACCTGCCACGATAGGGAATATAAATGGAAGAGATTTTTTATTTAATTTCATAATCTAAGCTCACTGTTAAGTAAGTAAATATTAGCAAAATCATGAAGTAAAAGAGATTTTTTTGTAGTAAAACGAGAAGTTTTACTCAGATATTTTGTTTATTGGAAGGTAGATATAAGAAAGGCCAGCCTAAGCTGACCTTTAGAGAAAAGAAATTTTATCTTAATGTGATGTATAAGGTGCCACCATTTCTGTTAATT
>CAZEXR010000221.1:0-2614 GCA_964516675.1 uncultured Enterobacterales bacterium
TTCAAACACTTAGCCAAGAAAAATCCAAATAAATTTTTAAAAGATCAATGTGTGGCAGATACATTTAGTTCTCCTTCCTTTGATACAAATGAAACACCCTGATTTAGGTTATTTGTAATATCAAAGTGGCGTACTTTTCCGTGGTTACCGCATTCTTGAGGCTTTAGATAAGGAACATATTGCTCTTTTACTGTTGACGCAAATAATCCTAGTTTTGCACCTTGAGTTCTATCGCAATAGTTCTCACAAGGTCCTAAACCATAGTACTTAATCTTATTAACAGAGCTATATAGCTTAAATAACATACCAAAATCAGGCATATCAGGAAGACCTTCAACCTTCTTATAGCTCATTTTTACATCAATCTGACCATTTGCCATTACAGTGTAAACAGTATCAACCGTTGCAACAGGAACAGTGCAAAGCTCATGTGTATAGAATACCTTTACGCAATCTGCTTCTTTTTTAGCATTGAACTTTACTAACTTAGCGTATTGACCTGCTATCTTCCATATACCTAGTTTATTAGGAATGAAAGCGCCATTGTCATTATTAATTGGAGCTCTCCAGAAGTTTAGAGTTGTTGGGGGCTTTAATTAACTCTTTACCATTACTTACAAGGCTTACTAATGAACCACGCTCATTGTTGAAGATTGCTCTGAAGTTTTCACCAACAATTGCATAGTTAACAGGCTCACCACATAACTCAAGCTTACCAGTTACAGCTGGGGTTACTTCGTTTACATCTACCTTATAAACGTATTGCTCAAAGGCAATTTCATAACCTGCTTTTGCGTATGCGGTGTCTGTTAGAAGTCTTATTGAAATTTCAATTGTGTATTCACCTGCTTTTTTTGAATAAACTGAAGGAAGAGTATAACCAAAGCTTGCTTTTGACTTTGGCTCTAAATTTAGTTTACCTAATGACTTTGAATAAATGGCTACACCATTTTTTGATAAGGTAAGTACTGTTTCATATTCATTTAGGTTAGTAAATAAATTGAAGTTTTCAATTTCAACACTATCTTTAGTTACACAAAGTTCAAAACTCTGATAGTTATACTTTACAGCAGCCATCTTAGGGGTTAATGAGCGGTCAGCAAAAACAATACCATTTCCAGAGAAATTGTAATCTGTTGGTCTATCACCGAAATCACCGCCATAAGCAAGATAATCAGTACTATTCTCAGTCTTTGCAAAGAAAGCTTGATCTGCAAAATCCCAAATGAAACCACCTTGGAATAAGCCACCTTCTTTAGCAAGATCTGTATATAAGTTCATACCACCATTTGAGTTACCCATTGAGTGAGTGTACTCACACATAATCATTGGCTTATCGTCATGCTCTTTTAAGAATTTTCTTACATCAGATACACGAGTATACATTTGTGATTCCATGTCAGAAGTTGCATTAAAACGTCTGTCGTGGAATAAGCCTTCATAATGAACAAGTCTTGAAGGATCGGTATTTCTAAAGTAGTTAGATAAATCAAATAAAGTCTGACCACCAAAGGATTCATTACCACAAGACCAAATAATGACACAAGCATGGTTCTTATCACGACAAAGCATAGCTTCACCTCGTGAAATTACATTGTCATGCCACTGTGGGTGATTATCAGGAAGAGTATTTTTTGTATAGCTCTCATCACCTAATTTTTGCCAATAGCCATGAGTTTCTAGGTTTGTTTCATCGATAACGTAAAAACCTAACTCGTCGCATAAACGGTAGAAATATGAGTTATTTGGATAATGACAGGTACGAATTGCATTGATGTTGTTTTTCTTGATGATTAGAAGATCTTCTAAAATCTCATCTTTAGTAATTGCTCTACCATTTTTTGCACTAAATTCATGACGATTTACGCCATTGAAAATGATTCTTTCTCCATTGATTAGCATGGTTTTGTTTTCTAGTTTGAATTCACGTACACCAAACTTTTCTTTAACGTACTCAACTACAGTATCGTTATCTAATAAAGTAAATTCAATGGTTTATAGATTAGGCTTTTCAGCTGACCATAAAGCCGCATCAACAAGCTCAAATTCAATTGTGCTGTTATTAACATCTTTTTGAGTATGGAAAACAGTATTATTTACAGAGTCTTTTACACAGATGTCTAATCTACCTTCAAGCTTTTTCTCAAATACAGGTGCTACAGAAACTAAAGCATTTGTATAGTTATCTTTTAAGTCTGTCTTTATAAAGAAATCTTTTAAGTGTAGCTTTGGTTTTGTGTATAAATAAACATCACGGAAAATACCAGATAATCTCCAGTAATCCTGATCTTCTAAATGACTACCTGATGAGTATTTAAATACTTGAACACAAAGACGATTTTTACCAGATTTTACAACCTTTGATAAATCAAAGTGAGATGGAGTGAAGGTATCTTCTGAATATCCAACATATTCACCGTTAACCCATAAAGCAAATGCACTATCAACACCATCAAAACAGATAAAAGTGTTATCCTGCTCTTCATTGATATCAAAGTAAGTTACATAAGAGTAGTCTGACCCCAGAAATTGATCTGTTAAAGTCAGACTAAAAACACTAGCACACATTGATCTTTTAAAAATTTATTTGGATTTTTCTTGGCTAAGTGTTTGA
>CAZEXR010000222.1:0-2603 GCA_964516675.1 uncultured Enterobacterales bacterium
TATAAGCTTGATAACTCTCGTCTAATGTTGGTAATAAAGACTTACCTTCTTTTTCTTCTTCTTTTTCATAATTAGTCTATAAGCTTGATAACTCTCGTCTAATGTTGGTAATAAAGACTTACCTTCTTTTTCTTCTTCTTTTTCATAATTAGTCTATAAGCTTGATAACTCTCGTCTAATGTTGGTAATAAAGACTTACCTTCTTTTTCCATAATGGTCTTTATCTGAAGGTCACATAATCTTTTATAAAAAAGAGCCATTAAAAAAGTAGAGCCATCAACATAGAGTTCAGGCTTTTCATGTTTTGCGTATAAAAGAACTTGTTCTTTAAATTTTTCAAAATTATCGTTTTCCATATTAAATCCTTTATTTGTTTTGTATGTTTATCTAGAGGTAAAGTCGCATAGACAGCACGTTAAAGCAGCATCCACACTATCATTTAAATTAATCGAAACTGACTTACTTAAGAAATCCTGCACAAAAGAACTGTGCAGGAGAGGAAGGTAATTAAATTTTAAGAACCAATTAGAGAATCAAAAACTTTATTAGAAAGAGAATTTAACTCTTCAAGTTTTGCCTTTAAATCTTCTTGTTGTGATCTTATATTCTCTGCTTTTAAAACAAGCTTATCTTGTTCTTCAAGGGAAGGAAGAGGAATGATTACCTTTTCAATTGCGCTAAAGTTAAGCTGCTTAATTGCAATACCAGTAGCATTCATATTTAAAATGTTACGGCCAAGCTCACTATTAAAAAAGTAACTTAGGTAGTAAGGATTTGCCTTTGTAGTATCAATAGTAATTGAATACATATTGCCACTTATAACAATATCTTCATCCCTATTATTAACTGTTACCTTGATAGGTGAGGCGCATCTGCTAATTATTAGATCTCCTTTCTTTGAAAGGCTCTTGGTGTACTCAGAGCTTTGACCTTTTAGCTTTAACATGTCTTCTTTAATATCGCCATTTTGAATATTTCTAGCATCAAGATATCTGATATTAGACTCACCGATATAAGATAACTCTTTTAACTTTGTAGGAGTTAATAAAGAACCTAAGTGGATATCTTTAATGATATCTTTTAAAGCACATTCATTATTAAAAGAAGGCTTGTCATTTAAGAACACAGATACAGAGAGCTCAAAGTCATTCTTTTTAATCTCATCAAATGAAACTAATTTTGAATAGCCTTTAATTGATTCTCTAGATGAGTACACATCCATTATCTTGTTTATAGTTGTCTCTTCAATGATGTTTCTAAACTTAAAGGTTTTGTATTCATGAGACGCATCAATGAACAGAACATCCTTATTTTTATGGTTCTTTTTAAAGACTACAACTACAGGGGAGATACTTGTATCGTATAAGGTTGCACTTGGTAGACCAATTACAGCATAGATAGCACCATGCTCTAGTAAACTTTGTCTAATTTTACCTTCAGAGCCGCCTCTAAAAAGCACACCTGGAGGTAGTACCATAGCAAGGGTACCGTCATTATCCAAATGATAGAAAGCGTGGGCTACAAAAGCAAAATCAGCAGATCTCTTAGAAGGAACTCTTCCTAAAATTTGATATCTAGGATCGTCTTCTAACTCTTCTTTTGGTTCCCATCTTAATGCTAAAGGTGTATCTACCATCACAGCATAAAATTTCTCATCGGGTAGTAAATCTGTTGATAAGGTATCCCCTATAAGAAGCTTAATGTCCTTTGCCTTTACACCATGCATGCATAGGTTCATGTAAGCAAAAAGAGTCTTATCTCCATCGATGTCCTGACCTACAAACTTAACATTAGACTTTAAAGCCTCAGTCATAAGCATTGAGGTTCTTGATAAAAGAAAACCTAAGCCTACAGTTGGGTCATACACACGAAAAGCACTCTTGTCAGACAGCTCTGTCATTACTAATCTAGGGATAAGATTACAGATAGTGTCAGAGCTTGGCATTGAAGGAGAGATTTTTCTTGGGATAAGATATGTAAGACATAGCTCCTCAAATAAATCACCTAATTCTCGGTCGGTAAACTCATTGAAGTTTGACTTTATAATTGGGTCTAATTTATCAAGGTCAAAAAGTGAATCCTCACCTCGTTCTTTCTTGATAAGAGCAATCTCACCTAAGACATCAAGGAACTGATCTGATAGATTCTCATCTCCTGTAAAAATTACAGGAAATTCTTCTAAGGTAAATTTATCTTCAATTGCCTGCTGTTCAAATAGAGAATAAGGTTCAGGTACAAAGTATCCTAAATTCTCATTCATGAAATTAACAACTGAGTCAGGATCTGAATCCATTGCCTGATTATATGTTTTTAAAGCATCATCAATGGTGGTAAAAGGAGCATCAACAAACTCAAGTACAGCCTTTAACTGTCTGTCGCATAGTCTCTTATAGAAAATTGCAATAGGAAGAATTGAGCGATGAATATTAGTGTTAAATTTCTCAAAATTAGCAATTGAAGTGATTACTTGTTTTAACTTTTCAAGATTTTGGTTCATAATAAAGTCCTAGTTTTTTTAGCGAAAAACTGAAGCAGGAGTTTTTGAAGCGCCACTTCAAACTCCTGCCCTACATCTTCAATTATAAGTCTAATTTTAGTTTTTT
>CAZEXR010000223.1:0-2588 GCA_964516675.1 uncultured Enterobacterales bacterium
GAAAGTTTAAATGAACAATCAGACGAAAGTTTAAATGAACAATCAGACGAAAGTTTAAATGAACAATCAGACGAAAGTTCAAATGAACAATCAGACGAAAAAATCATCAATAGTTTGTTATCAGAACTAGACGATTCAGTCGTTAAATCGATTGAAAATGCTTCTAAAATCGACTTAGAAGATAAAAGTCTTGACAATGAAACAAAAGAGAAACTAGAAAAACTTCTTAAGGAATTGATTTCAACTAACGAATACAAAATGTTAGAGAAATCAGTTATTAAAAAGAACAATTTCAAAAGTTTTCCTTTTGATGATTTAGAAAAGGTTTGGGTTAAAGATGCAAAAAACACATCTCCTTTAGGAAATGAGACCTTCTGGCAACACATGATGGAGAATGCAAAAAATTCAAGTCAAGGGTTATCAGGAGCTATCAAAAAAGAGCTCATGGCTTTTACACGAAAGACAAACAACATTAAGGCTAAACATGGTCGAAGAGTTGCTAAGTCGTGTGTCGCAAAAGTTGCACAAGGTGTCTATACAACGAAACCATTTGCTTCTAAGGGGCAAAGTGAAGCTATGAGCACTGCTATAAGCATTATTTTTGATGTTTCTGGCAGTATGGAAGGCAAGCCTATGTTGGCTTTATCTCATGCCCTCTGTATCCTTGCTCAAAGCATAGGTTCATTTGAAAGTGCTGATTTAACACTTTCAATGTATGCTTATTCTGATTGGGTAACAGAGATCAAAAGGGCAGGAGAGAAGCTTACAACAAAGAAACTTGCATCATTCCCTGATGCTTACTGTGACAATGCTGATTACAAAGCAATTGTCAAAGCATCAAATGATCTGCTCCAACAGAAGAAAGATCGAAAGATCTTAATCTGTGTCACAGATGGTTGTTGGGGTGCTCCCAACACTGATCATAGTGAACCGTATCAGTTCTTAAGGGAAAACGGTATCGAAAGTTATGGCTTATTAATCAGTTGCGAAGGTGGCTATAATATGCCTAAATTTGATGCCAAGTTCTCGGCTAAAAACAGCTCGGATATTGCACCTGCCTTAAAAGACTTACTTGTAAAAGTCTTGAGAGAAAAGAAACAGGAACATATCAGAATTAGTGCTTAGTTGTTAACTTTATGATGAACTACCGACCTTACCGTTGGTAGTTCATATTTTATTTTATTTTTTTTAGCCATTAAAGGCAGATATATTTGTCTTTAATGGACACGTGTATCTGCTTTTAGTGGTTTTAAATCACATGGAGAAGATATTATGTGTTTAAACTTTTTTGACAATTGTAAAGGAAGGAATGCTGAGATTTTATCTCAATTTCTTCCTGAGTTTGCTCATTTACTCAAAAATCTGGGCAAACACGGTCCGAACCCTTTTCAAGCATCGTCGAAAGACGGTGCGAGATTAGCAAAGGATTTTAATGATTCAGGAAAAATTTTTCTGAATCAAGATCCTTTTGGTGGCTCAAAATGCTGTTTTTCAATCATGGATATTATGATTGGAAAGGGCACTGTAAAAAACTCAAGAGAGTTCTTTTTACAGGTAGGGGGTTTTTTAGGTTTACCTGAATATACAGGTAAATCTAATTTGACAAAAAAAGACTTTGAAGAGCGTGAAAAAGCTCTTCAAAAGGAATTAGCCCTCAAGGCTATCGAGCAAGAAAAGCAAGATAAAATTGAAGGGGCTAAAAATCATGATAAGAACGAGGAACTATGGGAACATAGTATTCCGTTGTTCTTAAATGAAAAACCTAATCCCCAAGCTTCTGAAGTATGGAAATACTTTAGAAATAGAGGGTTGGGTGAACTCGAAAATGTACAACAAAAGAACTTGTCTCAACTTCGTTATGTTTCTGATATGGAATATTTCGACATTGTTGAAGGAAAGAGTCAAAAACAAGGACGATTCAGCTGCCTTTTAAGCCGAATAAGAGATGAGAACAATGCAACTGTTAACTTGCATCGAACTTACCTTTTAAACGGTCAAAAAGCACCTGTTAGTTGTCCTAAAAAGATAACAACCGCAGATTGCAGATTACAATCCACAAGCCGTTTTATTCAAATAGGGGCTGTTACAGGTGGAGTAATTGCGATAAGCGAGGGTATTGAAACCGCTTTATCCGTTTATCTCTCAACTGGCATTGGATGCTATGCAAGTGTCTGTGCAAATAACTTATCTAAGTTTATTTTGCCTGAAGGCGCTGCCGCTGTTGCAGTCTTTGCTGATAAAGATAAAAATGAATGCGGTGAAAAGAATGCAAGAAAGTTGGTAATAAGTACTATTCAAAACAGTGGACGCAGACAAACAGGTTTTGTTGTTTTGCCTAAATACACTTTTTCTAATGGTATTGAAAATATCGACTGGAATGATGTTCTTAGAAAGTACGGGAAGTCACAACTTCCTTGTGCAAATACCATTATCGGCTTTGCCAAATTTATTAAAAATAATCCGCATGAGAAACATACGCTTATTTTCTAATAAATAAGCAAAGATAAGCCTACTTAATTTTACCTTAGGTAATTTTAGTATGACCCCAGTTATTGATCACTTGATTAGTAACTGGGGTTTTTATATGA
>CAZEXR010000224.1:0-2586 GCA_964516675.1 uncultured Enterobacterales bacterium
TAACGGTTTGCCATCATCCAAATACTTGGAGCTCTACAACGAGCTTGAATATTTTGAAGAGTTAAATCGTCAGTATCCCATGATAAATGCTTATTAGGTGTAGTTTCATTGATAAGATCAACATAATCCTCAACAAGCTTTGCAATTGACCATTCAAAATGGGTTGCTCCTAGGTTTTCTGAAACCTTTGAAGCAGCTGTTTTAGTAATTGAACCTGATACAGCAGAGCCTTGATAAACAGTAGTTAAAACCTGAGGCATAATCTTTGATTTAACATAGCTTTGTAAATCTGTATCCATTGAAGGCACTTCAAACTTAAGTTTTTCAAGAATTGCCTTATACTCATCAAAGCCTAATTCGTCTAATGCAGCTAATTGACCATAGCAAACACAGGTTGCACATAAACCTGAATCAGCACCACCTGACATAGATAAAGCAAAACCATGAGCATAAGTCTTTACCATCCAGTCAAATAAGCCTAAAGATACAGCTCTTACAATTGTGTCATACTCACAAAGGTAATTGTAAATACCTGATTCACTTGTAAACAAATCTTCACGTTTAAATGATAAAGTATTAGCTCTAGCAACTAAAACACCATCATCAGCTACAATTGATAGACCATCAAATACATCAGAACCACTTTCACAACCTAAAAGGTTAGTTGAGATTAGTGAACATTTTAAAGACTTTGATATATCTAGTAACTTTTTCTCTTTAGTATTTTCTGAATCAAACTCATAACGACTTACTTCAGGACAAATTACTAAATCTGATTTATCTAATAAAGATATGTCACCTTCATTGAATAGAATGCTTACAAATTTGCCATCAATTTCAAATGTATTTTGAGAGGTAAATACTGATGAGCCTAATGTGAAGGTAACATCAGCATCAGTTGGAGTGTTAAAGTGTCTTACACGACTATCTTTTGAATTATAAAAAGAATGAGCTACTGCAACACCTTCGATACTACCCTTTTGCATTAAAACATATGCATCAAAGATTTTACCGTTTGAACCTAGTAAAGGAAGACCAACACCTACAATTAAATCTTCAGGAAGAGCATACTTAATTTCAAGTAAACTTCTTATTGATGCTTTTAATAATTCAGTGTGCTCAAAAAGATCACCGCAATTATAACCTGATAAGCATAATTCAGGAAAAGCTAGGATCTTAATACCTTTTGCGTGAGCTTGTGCGCTAAGTTTAAGAATTTTTTTTGCATTGCCGTTAAAATCGAGTGGAGTTGTATTTAGACGTCCAGCGGCAAAATAAGTATAATTAGCCATAAAAATATAACCTCTATAATAATACGTTAAAACATAACATAAATTTACGTTGTAGGCTCAATTAAGATCCAAAATTGAGCACTAAAGGTCCAAAGTGAGACATTATTGTGACAAAGAATCAATTCATTATTTCCCGAGGAAATTGCCAACAACTAGGTGCCACTATCGAAAAAGATGGCGTAAATTTCGCTTTCTGGAGTCCTAAGGCTGCAGAAGTTGATCTTTTATTATTCGATGATGTAAATGATGATAGCCCTTATATTGTGCATCTATCTTCAAACGTTTTTAAATCTACTTATTACTGGCATGTTTTTGTTCATGGTATTAAGGCGGGTCAGATTTATGCCTATAGAATTACAAAAGCAGTGGCAAATTCTGATTCCGTTGAACTAAATAAAGTTTTAATCGATCCTTATGCAAAAAGAGTTCTCTTTCCAGATAACTACAAGAGATTTCAAGGCAAAGACGAGAAGAAAAACTTTGCAACTTCTTTAAAGTCAGCTGTTATTGATATTGATGATTATGATTGGGGTATTGATACTTATCCTCATACCTCTTTAGAAAATACCATCATTTATGAAATGCATGTAAAGGGATTTACAAAAGATCCGTCCTCAGGAATAGCAGAAGATATTCGAGGCACTTACAGAGGTTTAATTGAGAAGATCCCTTATCTTGTGGAGCTTGGTATTACAACTGTTGAGCTAATGCCTGTATATCAATTTGATGAAAATGATGCTAGACCAAATCTAAAAAACTATTGGGGCTATAGCCCAATTGCTTTTTTCGCCCCTCACGATTACTTCTCATCAGATAAATCGATAATGGGACCATTAAACGAATTTAGAGATATGATTAAAGCTCTACATCGTAATGGCATTGAGGTTATTTTAGATGTGGTATACAACCATACCTCAGAAGGTGATGAACATGGTCCTACCTATTGCTTTAAAGGACTAGATAAGAATGGTTATTACATCATTAACAATGGATATCACCAAAACTTCTCAGGCTGCGGCAACTCATTAAATGCTAATCAACCTATCGTAAGACGACTTATCATTGATTCTTTATCTTTCTGGCATGAAAAAATGCATGTTGACGGATTTAGATTTGATTTAGCATCTATTCTTACCCGTGATAAACACGGTGCACCTATGAATGATAATTCAACGCTATTATCAATTGATGCAAACTGTCATTTAGCTGAAGCAAAACTAATTGCTGAGCCTTGGGATGCTGGTGGACTATATCAGTTAGGTTCAATTTCAGGAAGCAAATGGCGTGAATGGAA
>CAZEXR010000225.1:0-2584 GCA_964516675.1 uncultured Enterobacterales bacterium
CTTTGATGCTCTAAAATTTTGTCATTTTTAGCTGCTTATGATCCTGTATATGAGAATTTTATTGAGAGATGAATAAGGTTAAGCCACTAATAAAAAAGGACCTTCATAATGAAAGTCCTTTCCCTGCTCATACTGAGCTTTGTGCTTTTTGTAGCCTTTTTTAAATTCTTTTTTTCTGTCGATAAATACCTTTGCAGTGTTAAATTCCATAACGTGCATTTGAACAAAGTTTCTTTGTTTTACTTTTTTTGATTTAGACATGATGTGTCTCCTCTTAAATTACACCTTATTATATCGCTTAATGCGTTTAATAAAATTTTATCGGTATGAACATTTTTATCGGCTAGCTTAGCCTTAGCAGCTACTAAGCTAGCCTCTTACTTAATTAAATAAATGCTTTATTCTATAAGCACTGTCGATTTATAAGCATTATCTTTACTCGTTAGAAAAATATTAAATTGCGAGCATTTTCTGTTTAATTTCTCGTTGAGTAGTGGCTTACTTTTTTTATTATCGGAAAAACACACAATTGAGTTTTTTGTGTCTTCATTGAGACATTCTTCTTTTAACATTTTTAGTTTTTTAAAAATACTCATAAGTAAAATTTGAGCCTCATATCTATATTCGTTTAGATTAAATTTGATTTTATTTATTTAAGATTCCTCCCTTTTTAAAGGTAGCGTAAATATCGTCACCTTTAATGTCATTACCATCAAAATAAGTCCATTCAATAACATTTTGACAAAATGACTTAATTCTTCTTAAACCTAAATTCCCTGTAGTTTTTGGTAACTACAACTCGTGAGGAGTAGCACAGTGCTACTCCTTTTTCCTTATTATACCTTGGTTTTACAAACATTACCCCCCTTTATTGTACACCTGAATTTTGTTATAATGTAGTTATACTAATATATATGGTAACTACATTATGACAGAGACAACTTCATCAGGTATAAAATTATCTTTTCAAACCAAAGGTAACTATAAATACGCTAAGGTACCAGGTATCTCTTACAGGGAAAATGGCAAAATCAGAAAGAAGGGAACTATTTATCTTGGTCGTGTAATCGATGAGAAAAATTTTATTTTTTTCAGCAAGGATAGAGGTGTTTTCAAATTCGATCCTGTTAACAATTTATTCCTTGATGCCCCCGAGAACTACACGGGACAATTGAAAAACGACCAGAGAAAGAAACCAACTCTCATTTTAGATTTTGGAGATTCATATTTCCTTTCTCAGTTAATTCGCAACATAAAATACGATGAAGTTATCGAAGCTATAGGATATAAAAATTCTGACACCATCTATTCGATGATCATGTTTTATATTCTGACAAACTACTCCTGCATGCACTGTAACACCTGGTATGAAGGTAATTTTGCAAAAATTCTATACCCAAATGCAGATCTTCATTCTCAGCGGATTAGTGAATTTCTAAAATTTTTAGGCAGAGAGGATGTCAGACAAAAATTTTTCAGAGCTCATATCGAGTGGCTCAAAAAAAATATTTGTAATGATCCTGCTATAGTGATTGACAGTACCGGATTACCGAATGACATAGATATCGAACTGACAAATATCAGCAATCACAATGGCAAAATCAGTAACGAAGTTAGAATGGTTTCTGCAGTTCAGAGGGATTCAGGATACCCATTAATCTTCAGAGCAATTCCTGGTAATATCAATGATGTTTCGACACTGTCAACAACAATTACCACACTTGGTGAGTATTCTGTAAACACTGATTTTACACTTCTGGATGCCGGTTATGTTTCAGATAAAAACATCGATGAACTGTACGAGGCTAACATTGATTTTGTTGCCAGGTTGCCGGAAAAGCTAAAAAATCTGCATAAGTCTATTGTGGAATCAGGAAGTTCAGATTTAAAAACATCGAACAATCTGATTGAATTTATGGGTCGGTTTGTTTATGTGAAGGATGTTGAATGCAGGGTCGGTACAAAGCAAAATACAGCCTATGCTTTTCTATGCTACGATGTCGCCGCGGCATCTGATGAAAATTACAAAACGATTGCCAATGCCAAAAAACTTTCTAAGAAAAAATTGAAAGAAAAGCATTCAGACTTCCATAAAATTTTTGAATCGTCGGGAATATTCATCATACTTTCTTCTTTACCGTTCAAACGGGAGGGGATTCTGAATGTATATTACAACAGACTGATTGTGGAGCAATATTTTGATCTCGAAAAAGGATTAAGCAGATTAATTCCGCTCAGAGTTCATTCAGAGGACAGAGTGCTGGGTCATCTGTTGCTCTGTCAAATTGCAGCAACGATTAACCTGTACGGACAAAAAACTTTGGAACAGTCATACAATAATTCGGTTGAATTGTACTTGGGTTTAAGAAATCAGAAATGCACAGTGTATTCAACTAGAATAATTACCAACGAAGCGCAAAGTTCGGCTACAATCTTATACGACAAATTTAAAATTAAGTACCCGAACTATTTTGATAAGCAGGGGGATAAGTTGCAAGCTCATAATTCACTACCGAAGTCTTCCTCCGATAATGAACTATAGAGTTTATGTAGTTACAAATTATCCCAGGGAATTTAGGTTAAA
>CAZEXR010000226.1:0-2575 GCA_964516675.1 uncultured Enterobacterales bacterium
AAGAAATATTGTTAAGAGAAGTGTTGAGATTTTCGGAACAATCCGTGTGAAATTTAAAGATTTCGAGTGGAATGCACAAAAAGCAGTACTCAATGACCTGTACTTAGAAAATCGAAGATTTATGACTTCACAATTCACAATCAAAGAACATTCTGTTTCTAAGCTTGAATTAAAAGAGCTTTTTGATTTCTTAATTATCAGAGTTATGACTAGACCTATATACAACTTGTGTTTATCTGACGGTAAGAAAGAGTCAACTGTTGACAAAGCTGTTGATAGAAACCAGATTATTTTGACAACAGGTATGCAATAAAATGACTGGTGATAAGAAAACACATTTAATTAAATACACTATTTATTTTGTGTGTACTGCTCTACTGTTAACAATATCATTTTCAACTCCAGACTACGTTATCAACGTGATGGCGAAAGAAGGTGTAAAGATTGAAAATAATTTTGGTGCACATACACTGAAACTTGTAGATGCCCGTTCACTAAGAACTTATGACGAGACTTTTATCCAGAGCGGTGCTTATGCTGCGGTATTTCATTTAATTATTCCTACAAGAACAGAACAAAAGTTAGGTTATTCAGAAAAGATTTCTAAAGGAATTTTACTTTGGGTTCAAGACAGAGTTAATTTGCTATTTATTCTACTCTTTTTATTGGTCCACAGATTTCATTTGATTTTAATGCTTGCACCATCAGCGAGTTTTATTCTTTTTGCTTCAATGATGACGGGTGTATACATACGAAAAATCAAGCAGGGAAATTTTGCTTTTGCGTCTCCAACGGTGCATAGATACGCAATAGGTATCTTAACTGTATTCTTAACAGTTCTACCTTTTGTTTTACTTCTGCCAGTAGCGATTTCCCCGTCCTTTTATTCAATTGCATTTATCTGTATTTCAATTATGATTCAGGCAATTATTTCTAACGTTGCTAAGCGAATCTAACTTTATACAATGCAGTTTATCTTTACAGGGTAGAGGTAAACTGCATTATCCGTCCCTGCAAAAAGCCGTTTTTATACCGTTTTTTTGATTAAATTAGAGTTGTAACATCTCCATTTTTTTTGAATAAAGGAAACTTTATAATGGCAAACGAAACAAACGTAGAGGATCAGAAGACTCCTTATACTGAAGATAAAAAAGATTTATTAAATAAATCAATTCTTAATCTGAAACTTGGCGATTTAAGAGATGCTGAGCAGAGGCGAAATCAGTCTATGCAAAACCGCAGACAGAGAGCAAAACAAAGAGAACAGTCTTTTAATGACCGTATCACAACAGCCCCAACAGAAATCGAAGCATCTGACATTAACCTAATTCCGAAGGCAATTCGTCATGCAACAAAATACTATAACGTTCAAGCTACAATCGATGATCCTTTTATTTTAGATGCAATTTTGACTACATTCAGAAGACTAGATGAATGTTATTCATTCTTTGCTTATTCCGTTCCATCAAAGATTACTAATCGTGAAATAACAGAGCAGATTACCAAATATATTGAAGCAAGATTTAAAGAATTAACTCAGGCGATTGAAAACCGTTCTGTTCAGTTAAGCCGATACTCTAAGAGTGTTGGTATATCTTTGAGCTCTTTAGATCAAGATAAAACAGTTCAAAGAGTAACACCATCGCCGATTGTGAACTTTAAAATTTCTTCTCCACAGACAGTTAAATTATTAAAGCTGTGTGAAAAGATTGATTCTATTTTATCAATGGAACAGTTTCTGTGTATGAATGGACTTTTTGATGAAAGTCAAAAGATTGCTGACTCACGTGCATTAAATTACAACATTAGACAGTACGCTAATAGTATTTTTAAATTCAGACAAGAAATTTCTAGCAGAATTGCCCGATTGGAAAAAGAAAAAAAGACTCCAACTGATAACAATGAAGTTGAAAAGAATAAAGTAGTTACAGAAACACCTACTCAACCAGAAGCTCAAACTGAGGATCAGGCAGTAGCTCAAGAATAAGAACAAATACCCCCTCTCACTTACCTTATGTGTTTCAATAGCTCTACTTTATAGAGCTATTTTTTTTGCTAAAACACGCTAACGATATATATCAGAAACTATTAAAAGTTATTGATAAAAAATTAGATGAAGTTTTAAATGAGAAGTACAAATAAATTTCTTTTAGAAATTAAACAAATAGCATAATCAACTTTTCCATGTTTGGTTGAGGCAATTATTTTAAATTGCCTCTTTTTTATTGCAAATATCTGTGTTTTTACAAGATATAACTTTCTTTAAATCTTTAAAATTATGATTTTATACTTGTATTATTTTAGATTTTTACTTTCATAAAATCACTCTTTTGAAACGTTAATTTTTTGGTTATCATAACCAAAATTACCCTTTTTATTTTTAAATTCAAAGAGATATTCTAATTTTTTAGGGCAATTTTTTTATTTTTTTTAATATAAAGATTTCACTATTGATATTGTACAAATTGTTTTTGAGTCTGATTATTTAAATCATGGTAATTACCATTGTTATCGTATCCGCCGAAAGGCAAGTATTGACTTGATGTAACTGACATACCGTTACCATCTAAAGCAC
>CAZEXR010000227.1:0-2544 GCA_964516675.1 uncultured Enterobacterales bacterium
GAGGCAGCTGAATCAGTTACATAATCAGGTTTTTTAGTGTCTTTATTTAATGAAGAGTGTGTGTACTGACCTGAGAATGGAAGAGCATCTAAACCTTTGAAAGAACCACCAGCACCATGAGCGAAGTTACGAGCGGCGGTAATTTCGCTGTCGCCCATACCATCACCAATTAAAAGAATTACATTTTTAGCATGAGCTTTTTTTGCTAATTTAATTTCTGATTCATACATGGTGTTCATATCGCCATGAATTCTTGAGGCGCCACCTTTAACGGTTATATCACCTACAGCAGAACGATTATAGATATCATTTGCAGCGTTTGCCTGAGTAGCGATAATAACTGATGAAGCTAAGGCAGCCATCTTTAAAATTGAAGTTTTCATTTACATCCTCTTTTTTTGTTTTTAAATCGATGAGATAAAGATACAAAGGTTCTGTTAAATGAAAACTGTTTGATTGTTATGATTGTGTAAAGGAAGAAATTAAATTGTTAAGACTTTATAAACACAAAAGCCTAGGTTTTTACGCCTAGGCCCTTGCTGAATTTTAACTACAATTTCTTGTAATTATTTTGAACGTGCAGCAGCATCTTCGATAGATAGCTTAGCAGCAGCTGCCTTTAAGCCTTCTAAGTCTAAGTTTGACATTGCAACGAACTCTTCTGATGTATATGGAAGTTTTTCAACGAAATACTTCTCATAATCACCGTAATCAGCTGCTGATGAAACATATAAGTAAGGGAAGGTTACGTCTTCAAACTTGCCTTCGAAGTCCTTATAGTTGCCCTTAATTGCATTGTAAGTCATCATGAATGCAAATAGAGGATCGCAGTAGTGACCGCCTGACTGACCAGCCATTGAGCCGTTCTTTAATCTTGCACCTAAATCAGGTAAGAAGTCAGTTGAAACGATGTGGATTGAGTTAACTTTACCAGCACGCTCAACAGCAGCAATAGCACCCTGTAAAGGATCACCACCACCACCAGCTGGAATTAAAGCGTCTAGTTTAGGATTTGCAGCCATTAAAGCTTCAGCAGCCTTTGAACCACCTTCTGATGAAGTACCTGCGTACTGAGGATCTGATAGAGATACCTGATCATCTGGATGAGAAGCATTCCACTTCTCTACACCAGCTTTGTAACCAGTCCAACGACCTAACCAAGTAGCATCACCCTGCTCCCAACCGATTAGACCGATGTCTCTGCAACCCTTGTCAATTAGAATATTAACTAGCTTCTCACCATTCTGTGGCTCATCTTCATGAACAGCACCGATGTAGTATGGTGACTTAGTAGCCATCTTATAGATAGCAGGACTTGCTTCTTTAGAAATTACACGGAAGAACTGAGTTAGATAAACTTCGTTATCATTTGCAGTCTTAATAGCAGATGTCATTTCAGTATCTGATGAGTTACAGATAATGATACCCTGACAGCCAGCAGCAACTAACTGTTCAACAGATGCTGTAACTTTCTCTGATACGTGGCCCTGGTCAACGTATTGAACCTTAACACCTAGTGAATCAGCAGCAGCATCAAGAACACGCTTACAGCATGAACCTAAAACGTCAGTTGATGACCAAATTGAAACACCGATCTTAATGTCGCTGTTCTCAATTGCATATGATGGTGAGCTGTAAGCTGCAACTGTAGTTGCAACAGCAGCACAGGCTAAAGCTTTTGAAATCTTCTTCATGGTAAATTTCATAGTTAATATCCTTATGTATTTTTTTTCTTTTAGCAGTTACCTGCCATAGGCAAATGGCTTATTTAACCCCTTGCACATGTTTTAATAATAACGAGTTTTTTATCGTAAACGTGTGCGCCGATCACAATTTAAAAAAATGACTTATAAAAAAATTTATGTAGTTTATCATTTATCTTTATTTTTCAGTAAGTTACATATATTTCACTTATTTTTTTTAAGATTTTTTTTTATTGCTTATTTTTATCGTTCACTTTGTGCAAACGTATTTGCAAAAGACATAAGTTTTCCGCAAATTCTGTTTAGTAGCTTCATTAAAGCTTTTAACATCAAGACAAAATGGCTTATTTAAAGGACTAGACGACATATAGCGATAAATATTGTTTTTTAGATTCAGATCATAAATTTGCCTAAAATTACTAAAAAAATGTGCGCTTCCATGTATTATCGTAACCGTTTGCGTGAATTTACATTTTTTTTGCGCTAAAGTATAAATATCTGTAGTACTTATGTGTTTTTGCACTAAGTTCTTATTTAAAAGCAGGGTTCAAGGCTCTGTAATTACAAACAAACACGTGTAGTTTAGTTACCTAACCTCACATGAAATAAAGGAAAATAACATGACTGGAATTAAAAATTTATCCGGTGCTACAAAGGGCTATATAGTTCTAATCGCACTGGTATTTCTGTCCTGGGCAATTTTTAAAGTTCTCACTCCAGATAATTTCGGATCCCCTGATAACTTGCTTAAATATTTCCAAGCAAGTTTAATCGCAACTGTTGGCGCAATTGGTTTCTATTTCGTTATGGATATGGGCCTATTCGATTTCTCTATCGGTGC
>CAZEXR010000228.1:0-2526 GCA_964516675.1 uncultured Enterobacterales bacterium
AACCTATGAGTAGATCTAGGTTTTATTCAACTTTCCATGTGGGAAAGTCGAGTAAGTAATATTAGTTGCATAAAGGGAATTCAAAATGACAAAGAAGTGATACGCAACAATGGCGACAATAGCAATGCCTTTTAACGCATTTAGATCTTCTCTTTGTTTTGTGACAATGTTTTTCATATTTTGGGAGTAATCAAGCATAACAATTAAGCTAAATATAGTTCTAAATGAGCATATTTTCTAACATATTGAAAAATAAACTATAAAATAGAACTTTATTCTCTAAAATTTTGCAGATTCTGCTAAGTTTTTCCAATAATCTTTCTTAAGTTCAAATGACGTTGCAGTGTAGTCAATAATATTATGCATTAACACATCCAGATCTCCTTTTGGTGAATAATCTGCTTGAGCAAAATGTTTGATACGGTTGTCATTTATCAACTCATGTACTTTGTCTTTATTCTGTCTAATTGGATCGTAGACACCAATAGAATGACCACCTAATGAATTAACAAGTTTCATGCATGGAATATCTGTTTGACTGTCTCCGATATAAACCATATTTTCAAAAGGAATTCTAATTTCTTCTTTTGAAAAATAGCGGTTTACGTCATTATCGTTTACGTCTAATGTTCCTTTAGAAATTCTAAAAAGAAATTGAGTTTTATTTGTGAAGTTAATATTTTGAGCAGGCCAAACAGCATTACCATTATGATCATATAAAAAAGAATTTGCGTATATTGCCTCAAACTTTGATGCAATTGCAGTTCCTTCAATCATTTCTTTTAGTCCTGATGAAATGATGTAATGCTCAATTTTTACCCCTTTTTCAAGACCATACTGATTTAGTCTGTCAAACCAAGCTTCCACTCCGTTATACAGTCTTACTTGGGAACCGAAATCTTGAAGTTTATCTCTTCTAACTTGGAATTTGCCTCTTGCTCCATATAGCATTAGGTACATGTAGGAAAGATTAGGATCCATTTGATTTTCAAAGGCAAGTTTGTCTACTACTTTCCAAAATTCCTCAACATTTGCATTGATTTGTTGGATGTATCCTTGAGCTTGCATTTCATATGGACTTAATGTTCTATCAAAGTCGTAACAAATAGCTAATACATTTTCTTTTTTCATTATTTTTTATCCCAACAAAAAAAACTGCTCCTACTTTACTCCAAATAAAAAAATAAAAGTTTAACAATTGTCTAAAAGTTATGAATAATAAGTAAATGGATGCTACCAAAAATGACTAAAAAGGAAAAAAATACACAAGTTCATACAAAGAAAATATAGAAAAAGTTTACAATATCAATGCAATTAAATACTGAGGATATATATGTCACATCAAGAATCAAATAATTACGATCCATATAAGGCGGCTCCATTTACTCAAGCTGAAAAGATACAATTTAATGTTTCAATTGTTTTTATAACTTTGGTCTCATCTTTTGTTTTTGCTCTTTTAATGGCAACTGCACCTTCATTTTACTCAGCAACCGTAGGTCTAATTTGGGCAATCCCAGGCTTATTGGTTTTAGCTGGATTTCATGCGGGTAGATCTTCTAGAAAAATTAGAACATTACATACCTGTGTTTTTATTGCTGAGATTATTTTTCTAGTTTATATGGTAGCTTTTTGTGCTGCAGCATTGTCTCCTACAATGGCATCATTAGGTGGTAATCCTAAAATAGCTTTAACAATTGATATCTCAATTTTGCTAATTTATATCTATTGTTTAGAATTTGGTTTTTTGAGATTATTAAAGCGTCATGAGACCGCTTATTACGACGAAATATTAAAGAAGTAAGAGGTATTTATGTCTACAATTCTTCAAAAGCTTTATATGGCAATGATTGAGTTCTATGATGGCGATCCTAAGAGAATTCAGCATTTTGTAAAAGTTCATTCCTTTGCCAAGTTAATTTGCAATCTTGAGAATGTTGATGAGAAAACAACGTTTATCACAGAGGTTGCAGCTCTTGTTCATGACATAGGAATTCGTGTAAGTGAACGAAAGTTCGGAAAGAGCAATGGCAAACTTCAAGAACAAGAAGGTCCTTTAGTTGCAAAACAAATGTTAGAGAGCTTAGGCTTTCAACCAGAGGTTATTGATAGAGTGTGTTTTCTTGTAGGACATCACCATACGTATTCATCAATAGACAACATAGATTATCAGATTTTGGTTGAAGCTGATTTTCTTGTAAATTTCTATGAAGATGAAATACCTGTATCTGGTATTAAAACAGCAATCAGTAAAATCTTTAAAAATCAAAGTGCAATAAAAATTGCTAACACAATGTTTAAGTTAGATTAAAACAAAATTTTTTTTAATAAATTTTTAGATGATATTTAAGTAAATAAAATGCTTATATATCGCAATTAGCTAGTTTTATTAAGAATAAAGAAAGAATACAAGTAAAATAATTTTTTCAAATTTGTTGACAAGAAAAAATATTTACTTATAATATTCCACGTTGTCAATTACAAACACAGTTGATACCTGATGTAGGGGTATAGCCAAGTGGTAAG
>CAZEXR010000229.1:0-2506 GCA_964516675.1 uncultured Enterobacterales bacterium
TTAACGGCAAATATTAAAGTGTGAAGTCAAGCGCTTTGGTAGTTTTGCCATATATATTTTATTATGCTTTGCATTTTATCATACAAAAAAAAACCCGCAAGGATTTTTTCTAAAAGAAATGATTTCGTTCGTTTTGCAGTTAGCACTTATATATAGAGAATGGACACTTGACAAACACTTTTTACAAATTATTATGTAAAAACATACAGTTAGATGGATATTTATTGCTAAAATTCAAGGCGCAAATATACTACCTAAGTTAATAGGCAGTTTAAATTGATCTTATTTTCTTAAATTATTCTTATTATCTTTCGATAATCTCATCCCATTGTAGATAGGCTTACTTAGCAGTGAATAGATCTTATTTCTATATTATGCTTTTTGTGTTCTGCGCAATACCAGGATTGTTAGCAGTCACTGCAAGAGGGGCGCTTACTGCGGAAGTACATCAAGTGAGCAATTTCTGTTTGAAGTTAGTGAGTCTGTAATTGCTTACATATCAATCTGAGTTATGATTTTTGCTTCAACCTGTCGGAGCTGCCAAATAAATCTATATAAATTTTTTAATTCGTTTTCTTTGTGTGTTTTTTATTCTTTTAAGTAGTCATTGATCTAGTTAATACATTCGTTGATAACCTACATCCCATGATTAACAATCTAAGCTAAGTTCATCGTTGTTAATTGCAATTAGAGATGCATTACTGATAGTATATTTTTCAAAGCGCTTTCTGGACTTACTAGTGAAATTGCTTATCTTACTTAGAGCGTATTGTTTTAACCCCAAGTCCTATATCTATTCTTGGATTAAAGTGCCCTTCTACAGCCACGCACAATAGCTGTCTAGCTATCTATATAGAGAACGGACACAGGTTCACTTCTCCACATACTTCAATTTATAAAATCCTAAATTCAACATACTATGACTAATCGAAACTTTGCGTTAGCCTACTGATCTATGAATAGTTTTTAGATGGTTAACGCATTTTATAAATCCAGGAAATTCCTGGATTTCTTATCACATGAGCTCACGCTCAACATCAGTTATATCTAAATCTAGCTCATCATTGATTTCATAATAAGCTCTTTCCTCTGCAATGGCTTCTAAATCACTATCGTACTCATAGTCTGAAGCAAGTTCTCCATCTGGAATTGGTATATTCATTGCGTCTAACAGCTCTCTAATTTTGCCAACGGTCTCGGAGTAATATGAGCCAAATTCAAACTTGGTTTGTGTAATAGAGTTGAGCTTAGTTAAAACTTCTCCATCACTACTGTACGAGAATCTGAATCCTGCTTTAATTGTTTGTTGTAATCTCTTTCTAAATATAACTGCAATTGCTGTAGCAATGAACTGTACGAATGCTTTTCCCTCTAAAGCTCTCTCATCACTAACACGAGCTCTATTGCAACCTAAGCGTTGTTTGTAGATATTAAAATTGTATTCAACTTCATTACGGTCATAGTAGGCTTTATATGCTTCGAGTGGATCTTTAACTGTATCTGACACCAGCACGCGAATGCCTTTCATTTCCATATAATTGTCATAATTGGCCCTATTAGTAGCAAATGAGCCATCCTCTTTTTCAATCAGAAAACGATCTTTAATATTTTGTTGAAAGGAAGTTAAGGTTTTCCCTTTGTATATACATTGGATAGTTTCACCTATGTTATGAGTTAGGTTTTGTTGTGCTTGATTGTAGATTTCTCTGCTATAGAAAACATGGGCAAACATCGGAGCTTTTAGTTTTGGAACTCTGCCTTTACAGTTAGTCTTGAAGTTAACTGGATAAGACCAGTTAATCTCTGTGGTAACAACTGAATTTCCAATGCTTGGAACATAATTGCAAGGATCGTTCAGCTCAATTATATTTTCACGGACAAAGTTCTTACACATGGAGTAAGAGGTACGCATGTTAAGTAAGAAGCTTGCTTTGCTCTGATAGAAACGATGTAGATTGATAATACTGCTATAGCCTTTATCAGCAATAAAGACCGCATTCTCTTCAAGTTTGATACGAGCGTTTTTCTGCAAAAAAAATTTAATAGTTGATGCATCAGGAATTTGACCGCTGTAGGTACGGTAGTATACAGGCATTCCCGTGTTTTGGTCAGTGACAAATAGGACATTGATTTGATCGGTATCATCGCCATCTTTGTTATGACCAAGGGTAGACTTAGACAATTTATTGGAATACAAGAGATTAATGTTGAATCTAAAGCTAGATAGCGGTTCTTATATTTGTTTTCATCTTCTGGAATAGACAAGGCGTTTAAAAGACCAACAAACTTGTCGATTTTATCCTGATTGATCTTCTGGAATAATCTAGTAATTACTGATGGTCCCATTGGTCTATCCCATGGCAGTTTTACTGTTTTAGAGAAGTTCTCATAAGCATAGGCTACATTAGAGCCAGAGAGATTTAAGAAGTAAGCAAGTGAGAGTATTTTTTTACATACCTAAGACCTTAAGAGACTTTTCTGTCAGGTCTAGGGTGGTTAACGATCT
>CAZEXR010000230.1:0-2391 GCA_964516675.1 uncultured Enterobacterales bacterium
GCGGTGTACAAGTTAATAGATCTCTGTATGGACCGCCTTGAGAGAATACCTTTGATGATTGGAATACGTTTTCAACAGGGTAACGATCTCCTGATTTAGTAATAAAACGAAGATTGAAAGCGCTTAGTTTTGTACCTAATAAATTTTCAGACTTTCTTGATACTTCTAAAAGTTTTGCCTCAGGTCTTTCTTGCAAAATAGCATCATGTAAAGATTTAATGGATTTTTGTTTTTGAATGATATTAAAACCATTGAAAAACTCGAAGTCGCAAGTGTGTTCTTCAAAAAATGAATTGTTCTTGCCTGTTGTAAAATAAGGTCTATTAGCCATTGTAATCTCTCTTTTCTTTATCTTTAAATGTTTGTCAAAAGCTTCATCAAAGGTGATGAAAGCATGTTTAATATAAAAACTTTGTAATTCTGTCTTTATATCTGCATAAAATTAAAATCTCTTAAAATTGTAATTTTATGCAGATATATAGGTATGTAGCTGTATTCATTTTATTCCTCCTAAAAATACATTTTTTTAGCATCAATAATGTACTTTGATGGAATATGACTTTTAATCATAATCTCGGCCTGATGCTCATAAAAACAATCATCACGTCTGCTAACATAGTGCATTTGTGTAGCCTCAAGGTTAATATTTTTAAGACCATCTAATCCTGTGAATTCTCTATGGTAACGAGATGCTGCGTTAACATCTGAGAACTTGATGTCTGCAAGCTCTAGTACCTCTAGACTAATTTTTAATAAATATAGTTCAACACCATCACAGTTTAGACCATAAGCCATAGGATGATCGTCGCAGAAGCTAAGACGGGCGTAATCCTCAAGATTAAAATACATATCATAATTACGAGAGTCTTTATCGCCACCAGCTCTTGCGATCTCAATACCTCTTTGCTCGCAGCTATACCATGAGAATAGACCATCATTATCGTCGATAGAATTTAAATTCTCCTTAGCTGTAAAGTGATAGAAACAGTCTATGTCATTATCCTTTAAATAACGGATTTCATCTTTAACTAATTCTCTTGATGGTAATACGATGTTGTTAGAAATAAAATGTAACATATTAGTTCCTCTTCAAATCCTTTTGAACCTTGTTTAAATATCATTTTAAGCATTGAGGTTTTAAATATTGAATTAACAATATTGTGATAATTTGCTTATTTAAAAAATCCGAAAACCTTTTTATCAAGACAAATCTCGCTGCTTCTTTTTAAGAATAAGCTCTAATTTTGATTTATTTGAGATGACAATATTGTGCTTTTGATTACTGATTGTGAATCAGTCAAAGAGGAGTAAATAAGACTTATAAAAACTAAAAAGACTTATTATGTGGATGAATAGAAAGCAAAAATCATATTTAAATCAATTAATTATAATTTAAAGAATTTAAAATACTTTAATGAGTGGATATCACAATATTGAGATTCTCACTTATTCCTTTGATCTATCCTATTTTTAGATTAAAGGGAAAAAATATGAGAAAACTTTATCTTGTATGTTATGACGTAGTGAACAATTCAAAAAGACATACTGTTATGAAACACATTAGAGCTTATGCGATTTCTAGACAAAAGTCTTTTTATGAGTGCTTAATTACTGATAATGAGTTAGATGAATTAAGACAAATTTTGTCACTTAAAATAGATAGAAAAACAGATAAAGTCCATATATTTCGACTAGATCCAAGAATGAGTACTATGTATTTTGGGATAGCCTTTAGTCAATCTACAGAGCCTTTTTTAGTGGTGTAGGGTATGAGTAGTCTATTTGTTGATAGAAAAGATGTTGAAGTTCGTCTTGATGAGGGTGTTCTTGTTTTTACACAAAAGGAACAAAGAGTTGCTTCAGTTCCTTTATTGGCTGTAGATAGGATCTTTTTTAGAGGCAATATTAAGCTTGATTCTTCGTTGCTAGGAAAGTTAGGAGAAAAGGATATAGGTGTAGTTTTTTTGTCTGGAAGGCATGCAACACCATCTCTTTTCTATCCAAGAACTCACAATGATGCTAAAAGAAGGATTTGCCAATATAAGGCCTTTATAGATATGGGCTTTAGAATTCAATTTGCCAAAGATTTAATTTCAAACAAATTCGATTCTGATAAGTATTGCTTAGAAAAAATTAAGGAAGAATGTAATTTATATGATCAAGATATTTTGAAAATACAGACAAAGTTAAACGGATATAAGGACAATATTTTCTTAGTAGATAATTTGTCTTCTATTTTAGGAATTGAAGGCCATGCTGCAACTGAGTATTTCTCAATTTTTGAAAAGACTTTACCTTCTGAGTTAAATTTTAAAGGTAGAAATAGACGTCCTCCTCGTGATCCATTTAATGCTGTAATTTCATTTATATACACTCTAATTTTTGCTGAAG
>CAZEXR010000231.1:0-2377 GCA_964516675.1 uncultured Enterobacterales bacterium
TTCAGCTATCACTAGATAACTTTGTGACAATGATCGGTTATGTTTGTTCGTCGTATATTTTTTTTATTAAAAGTTTGAGCTAACCATCATGCTAAAAAGCAATCTTTTTATTTTACCTATATAACGCTGTATGATATTGTAAGCGTAATTTTATATTTATTTCATTTTTAAAGAACTTTTCTTATTTTGGAGAAGACATGACATTAAAGAAAGTTGTCATAACAGGTTTTGGTATCGTATCCTCAATTGGTGTGGGTGTGGATGCCGTTCTAAAGTCATTAAAAGAAGGTAAATCTGGTATCAAAAAAGCTCAAGACTTTGTTGATAAGCAGATGAGATCTCAAGTTGCAGGTCTTGTAGATTTAGATCTTAAAGAGCTAATCGACAGACGTGTTCTTCGTTTTATGGGCGAAGCTGCTGCATACTCTTACATTGCAATGAAAGAAGCTATTGCAATGGCAGGTTTAACTGATGAGCAGATCAGTAACGAAAGAACAGGTTTATTCACAGGTTCTGGTGGTGGTGATACTCAGGCTATTGTAGAAGCTGCTGATAACTTACGTGAAAAGGGCATCAAGAAAGTTGGTCCTTATGCAGTTCCAAAAGCAATGTGCTCAACTACATCTGCTAATTTAGCTACTGCTTTTAAGATTAAAGGTGCATCTTTATCTGTAAGCTCAGCATGCTCAACCTCAGCTCATTGTATAGAGCTTGCTTGTGATGAAATCGCGTTAGGTCGTCATGATGTAATGTTCGCAGGTGGTGGTGAGTCAGCTGATTGGACTATTTCATGCTTATTCGATGGTATGGGTGCTTTATCTAAGGGCTTTAATGAGACTCCTGAAAAGGCATCTCGTGCTTACGATTCAAGCCGTGACGGTTTTGTTATCGGTGCTGGTGGCGGTATTTTAGTATTAGAGTCAGAAGAATATGCTAAAGCTCGTGGTGCTAAGATTTATGCTGAAGTTGTAGGTTTTGGTGCAACATCTGATGGCTACGATATGGTAGCTCCATCAGGTGAAGGCGCAATGCGATGCATGAAAAAAGCATTAGCTACATGTGATACTCCAATTGATTACATAAATACACACGGTACAGCTACTGTATTAGGTGATATCAAAGAGCTAGAAGCTATTTCTAATGTTTTTGGTGATAAGTGTCCTCCAATTTCATCAACTAAATCTATGACAGGTCATGCTTTAGGTGCAGCTGGTGTTAATGAGGCTATTTTCTGCCTTCTAATGCTTCAGAATTCATTCATTGCTCCTTCAATCAATATCGACGAATTAGATGAACATGCTAAGTCTTTTGATATTGTTGCAAATGTTGCAAGAGAAACAAAACTTGAGACTGTAATGTCTAATAGCTTTGGTTTTGGTGGCACAAATGCTTCACTAATTTTAAGAAATTACCATGGCTAAAGATACATTACGATTAGATAAAGCTGTATCTCATAATTTTGATGTTCCACGTTCATATGCTACAAAGCTTATTAGAGCGGGGGATGTCTTTGTTAATGAGGAAATGATTAAAGATCCTGCAGCAAAAATTTCAATTGACGCTGATATTGTTATCGACGGCAATGAAGTTTCAGTGTCAGATGGTTTTAAAAAGCATGTATATATGTTAAATAAGCCAAATGGCTATGTTTGTGCTGATAGAGATAACAATTATCCAATCGTTATTAATATCTTCTCGGACATCCCTAAGTTTACCTCCATGCATTGTGTAGGTAGACTAGATATGGATACTACAGGCTTAATTCTTGTGACAGATGATGGTGATTTAAACCATAAGATCACTACTCCTAAGATGAATGTTACAAAGACATATCGTGCCGCAACACGAGATAAGCTAGTAGAGAAGGATATTGCTCTTTTCTTAAAGGGATTAAAACACCCTGAGGAAAAGGAGCGTTATAAGCCTGCTATTCTTGAGATTATCTCTGATAATGAAGCTTTAGTTACTGTTACTGAAGGAAAGTTTCATGAGGTTAAACGTCTTTTTGAATGTATCGATAATGAAGTTGTTGAATTAAAGCGTTTATATATTGGCCAGCTAGCTCTTGATGAAGAGTTAGAAGAAGGCGAATATAAAGAGTTAGATGACGAAGATATTCAAAAGGTCTTTTCTCCATACAAGACACTTGAAGAATAAAATTTCTTTATTTTCAGAAAATACCTCTTAATTGAGGTATTTTTTTGTCTGTAGATAAATTTAAGCTCAATAGCAGAGTCATCTTCAAGCATGGAGAAAAGTATGTGTCAAAGAGCATATTTAATTGAAAGTAGAGCAATAGTAAATTGAGTTTTCTTTTTATGTAGTATGGCAAAACTACCAAAGCGCTTGACTTCACACTTTAATATTTGCCGTTAAA
>CAZEXR010000232.1:0-2372 GCA_964516675.1 uncultured Enterobacterales bacterium
TCAGCTTGTGATTTTTAAAACTGTGAACTAAAACCTACTTAATTGAAGGCCGTAATTAAAAAAATTTAATTACAAAAAATTATACATAACTCACATTTTTTGTCTTATCATACACGGGCA
The DNA here is from genome assembly GCA_964516675.1 of uncultured Enterobacterales bacterium. Taxonomy (GTDB): domain Bacteria; phylum Pseudomonadota; class Gammaproteobacteria; order Enterobacterales; family Succinivibrionaceae; genus Succinivibrio. The sequence continues at coordinate 121 of CAZEXR010000232.1, forward strand.
CATTTATTTAAATTGGAGTTCGTAAATGAGTTTCTTAGACACACTAACAACGATGTCTGCTTTATTTTTGCTTGTGATTATTGGCTATGGCTGTAATAAGCTTAAATATATGGATGCAGACTTTAATCGTAAGTTTTCTTCGTTAATTTTAAATATAACTGCACCTTTTCTTATTTTATCTTCTGTTATGGGAGATGTCTTACCAAAGCCTGATGATATTCCACCTGTGCTTACTGCTGGTTTAATTTCATATGCTTTGATATTTGCTTTTTCTTTTTTTATATCAAAATTTATATGTAAAGATAAAGATGCCTTAGGTTCATATCGCTTTATGCTTATATTTGGAAATATCAATTATATTGGTTTTCCTGTATTAGATTCTCTATTTGGATCTACAGCAATTTTTTATGCAGCAGTTGTAACAATTCCTTTTAATGTACTTATTTTTACTTTTGGTGTACCTATCATTACATCAGGAAAAGGCAAATTTGAATTTAAGTGGAGAACTATTTTCTCTCCTTGCCTTTGTGCTACATATGTAACAATTGTCCTTGTATGTTTACAATTTAAAGCACCTATTGAAGTTGCAAAGTCTTGTAGTCTTGTAGGCTCAATGACAGTTCCTGGATCATTACTTATTATCGGTTCGACTTTAGCTTCTATTCCTGTATTAAGTATGCTTGGTAATGTAAGAATGTACATATTAACAATTCTTAAATTGTTAGTGATTCCTATCGTCATGTTCCTTATCTATGAAGTAAGTCCTTTAGATAAGAAATATGCCGATGTACTAGTTATTCTTTTTGGTATGCCTGTAGCTTCCATTGGTACAATGTTGTGCTTAAAAAACAACATTGATGGAAAAACCATGTCTGAAGGTACATTCTTAACTACTTTATTGTCTGTTATTTCAATTCCATTATTAGCTTTGATGCTTTAATTCATAAAGTCAGTGATTATTAACATTTGTCACTGACTTTAAAATATGAATTAAGCGTGCAATGCATCACTTTTAATTCTATTTATTTCTTTTATCTATCTTTGTTTTGTTAGAATAATAAAGACTATTACATCTATTTCGTTACAGTGATTTACCATGATTAAAATATTATTAAAAATATTAAGATATTTTAAAGAAACATCTATTAAGAAAATCCTTTCTCCTTTTGAAGGTAATGTTGTTCCTTCATATCTTTTGGCAGATGTTACGCTTACAAAAGATATCATTGGACCATCTTTAGGCGTTTTACCTTATTCTGATGTGGTTAAATCACCATGTACTGCAATAGTTAAAAAGATTTCAAAGAATAATAACGCGTTAATTTTACAGGTAGGAAAGGTAGATTTAATTATTAATGTTGGAATAAACAGAAAGAAGTACGAAAAATCACTTTTTCATTTAAATGTAGAAGAAGGAATTGCCGTTTCAAAAGGCCAAGTTCTCATGACTTTTGATTTACAAAAGCTATGTGAGCTTGATAGAAATTTTGTTTGTGTATTAACTGTTAGACACAATAAGGTTTCTCGTTATTTCTCCTTTGTTAATACAAGGCATGTAGATTTTTCTACTGTACTTTGCATTTTGAAAGTTATTTAAAAACCTTATTTAAAAAGAATTTGTAACTAACGATTAGATTATGTAGTCGTTAGAGTATTGCGCTATTTTCTTATCAAGAAGACTTTGTAATGTAATAGAGTCTAGATAATCGTTTATAACCTTATATAATCCAGTCCATACAGGTAGGGTTACACAATCAAGTTTTCTTGCACAGGTATTTGGATCACACTCAAGACATGCTACAGGAGCGAGAGTTCCCTCTGTAAGTCTTAAAATTTCACCTACAGTATATGTCTCAGGAGTTCTTGCTAATTGGTAACCTCCTTGAAAACCTCTAGATGTTTTTAGGAAGTTTGATCTGTTTAGAATAGGGATAATTTGTTCTAAGTACTTTTTGGAAATATCTTGTCTTTGAGCAATATCTTTTAATGTAATAAATCCATTATTCTGATGTTCTGCAAGATCAATCATAAGGCGAAGAGCATAACGTCCTTTCGTTGAAATCTTCATATTACACCTTCTTTCTTATTTTTAATGTGCGTTATTCGCAACGGATTATAATATACCTACTCCTATTATTTTAGTAGGAAATACGGTATTTATAAAATTTTTTTTTCCTTTATGATATCAATAGTTGAATTATGGGAAACCTACCAACGCGTTTGACATCACAAAATCAAACTCGAGATAAGTT
>CAZEXR010000233.1:0-2359 GCA_964516675.1 uncultured Enterobacterales bacterium
AGGGATAGGGTCATCTGGAAGTCTTGGAGTAACAAAAGTATCTGTTACAAAGTCAGACTTACCGTTTTTTAAATCATCGTTAGTTTTATTCTCTCCTTTTGTATCATTTTTTTCTCTAGCAATAGATGCAGGGGTTTTTCCATCGTTTGTCATTTCATACATTTGTGTTGTTGACGCACAAGGAACACCGCCATTTTCCAATTTACATGAAAACTCTTCATCACCGAGAGCCAAAGAGCCACAGCCCGATAAAAGCAACGTTGATGAAATTGTGGATAATAGTAATACAGCCAAATCGTGATTACTTATGGTTAAAAGGGCATTTTTCATATTATTTGTCTCTCATATTAGGTATTGAATCAGGGTTATCTTTTAATGAAGGATATTCAACTTCAGACTCTTCTATTCCTGCTGCCAAGTCGGCAGCTAGTTTTTCAGGGGACTCCCTAACGGTTGTTAATGTTGCGCCAGCAGTAAGGGTAACGGTTACTTCTCGACCTGCGTCAATTTCGATAACAGGGAAAGTTTGCTCCGCCATGGACATATAGTAGTCTGCAAGCTTATTTAGAGCCTCAGATGCGCCGTTAAAAATACCGTTATTTAAAGTTTCGCCTGAAAACGCATTTGAATACGTATCTGATGATGAGCCTGTAATATCGAGTTTTTGTACACGCTCAGTTTTAAGTGAGTCGGACATACCCGATGCAAATCCTGAAAGCATTGCATTGCGAAGGGCTTTGCCGTTTCGTGTAATTAGCTTTCCGCTGATACCAGCTTTGCCATCTTCACCGACTGCGTAAGATGGGAATTTTGTTTCAATAATAGAATTATCGTTAGCCACGCATGATAATGTTTCGCCACGAAGTAATGCTCGTTCTGAAGACAAATCACCATATCCAGATAGAGTCAAGAAACACTCTCTCAAGTCCGCACGCTTCATATTTGGTAAGATTGCGTCATCTTGAATACGAAGCACAACGGGGAAAGGATCTTTTCTTGCGTTTACGCCTGTAGGTGCATATAAACCAGAAAGAAGAACACCCTTGATAAATGAGCCTGTAGGTAAATACACATCAGGTTTTTTCGCAAGTTTTGCAAGTCTTTCTTTAACGCTAGTGGCTGGGTTATCGTATGAGCCTATAACGTTAAGCTTGTTAGGGGTTTCAGGCATCATATTGCCATCAACATCTAAAACATCTGCTGGATTGTCTTGCGGTTTGTATTGTTGTGCATACAGCGCATCAGGGTTTGAAACATCAACAGGTCTTTCGAGGAATGGACGATTATCTCTTTTATTGAACTTTCCTGCATAGGAGCTTTCGTTAAAAGATTGATTTGTACGTTTATTCATCTTTCCAGAGCTTTCTTCTTCGCTATCCTGTCCTGTCATTGCATCAAGTTTTTTACTTCCTGAACGTTCAATTTTTGGAGCAGAATTAACAAGCTTGGTTAAGCGGTCATTCTCTGCTGTTAGCTTTGAAATTTGATCGTTAGTGTGCTCCTGAGAGATAACAACCTGCTTTTGTATTTCAGTTAAAGTTTTCTGAAGAGATGCAGTATCCTGCTTTAATTGACGATTTGCAGAAACTTCATTCTTTAGTCGTTCAAAGTCTCTTTGCAAACGATGATTTTCCGCAGCGGTCGAAGTTAATTTGTCATTAGCTATTTTTATCTGAGCGATTAGAGACTCCATACCCAGCTCCTTAGGAGAACGATCTGTTAATACATTCTCAATCGGTTTTGAGCGTGAACTCATATCGTTATTTGCACCAAAAATATTTAGCGCAATAAAAACTACAAGAATTAAGCCAGCGATTGCTAACGATTTCTTTTGAATAGGGGTTAATTCAAGTTTCTTTTTCTTTTCTGCCATCTATTTCACCTTTAATTTAATAAAGATCTACGTTTTGTTGTTGCTTTTACTTTTGCGTTTTTGCGCTGAACAACGTAGACTTCAGTAGACTCTTTTGGCTGCAATAAATTTAAAGGGTATGCAGCAACACTGGCGACATCATATCCTCCGCATGAAGCCTCAATAAATTCAACAGGCTTATTTGAAACATTGGTAATCTTGCCGATTACATAGTTCAGATTGACACCAGCCATTAACTGTCCTTTTTCAAAATCAAACTTTAAGCCATTTTGAGTACAAACTGGCAATGAGTATTTTGAAGGTATCTTTTGTAGGTGATAACCTTGCGGAACTTCTCCTAGTGCAATAGCAAGGAGTGTTTTCTTTAGACTATTTACAAATGGCTGTGATGTTTCCCAAACTTCGGCATCATCAGTACCTGTAAGAGTAATTGCATTACTATCGTTTAATACAAGATTTACTTCTCTTGGTGGAATACGTCTTGGA
>CAZEXR010000234.1:0-2358 GCA_964516675.1 uncultured Enterobacterales bacterium
GACACCTTATATGAGCTTGCGAATGTAGGGTGTTGTAGTACGCACTACTACACCCCATATTGGTGTGTTCGTGCGATTAGGAAGAGAGTTGTTCGCAAGCTTACATCTTTCTTCCTAATATTTACTGCTAATATGTTTCAAGCAGTTTTCTTAATTCTCCCTCTATTTTGGTTAATTTCCCTTCAAGATTTGTTTTCTCTTTAATGAGCCTTTCTATCTTCGCTTTTTTTTTTTTGATATTCTTTGTACTCTTTGTTTTTAGAGTCAAAGTTTGCAATTTTCTTGGAAAGCTCTGCCTTATTTTCTGAAAAATTATCAGCTGATTGAGGTTGTCGATTAACGTTTTCCTTTAGTTCATTAGAGGAAGAGCTAGCCTTATTAAGTTCATTTATGTTTTCCATAGCTAATACATCCTGTTTAAATTATCAAAATCGTAATAGATGGCACTCTCTAAGCTCTCAAAGTCTTTGGTCTTGAGAGAATTAAAGTAATTGAGAGCATCAGAACTGCTACCAAAGGATTTGACACAAAACTTTTCTGGATAACCTTCAGCACAGATTGATTCAGCAACAACGCCGGCATAGCAAATTGTTACAATGAGAGTTTCATTTCTCTGCTTTGAATATCTTTTAAAATTCATCATTGTTATCATCGTTATCATCCTTAAGCTGTAAGTAATTCCAGAAACCTTTGAGGTAATAATCCTTCTATGTAGTCATTCCACTTTTGCAAAGCTTCTCTGATCTCTTCAACATAGCTGTACTTGTCATATACCTTCTCAATTGCAGATCTGACATCATGCTGCAGGGCAAGCTCTGCAATCTTTACAGGAATATCCTGTGAACTCATCCAAGACCTCATGACCTTACGTATGCCATGTGGATCCAGTTCTCTTGTGGTAAGAGCTTTAATAGGCTCTCTAAAAGAGCCTTCGCAGATAGCCTTGTTTGTTGTTTCCGATCTGAATACGTAATCGCAGTTTTCAATATAATTTCTGCCCTTCCAGTTAAGAAGAAGCTTCTTTATCTGCTTTGTCATTGGCTTGATGCACTCTGTTTGAGTCTTATTTGCTCCGATGGCATCTGGTGGAATGATTATTAGTTCTTTGTCAAAATCAAACCATGACCAATGAGCTAAACGTACTTCGCCAAATCTGAAACCAGTTAAGAGAAGATAGAGGTAAAAGACTCTATTAACTTCAGAGGTTGCAGATAAAGGAATAAGGAATTTTTCTGCAATATCATTAGGTGCTATGTACTTAAATCCTTTTGCTTTTGGCTTCTTGAAAGGACTTTCTCTTCCTTTGAGCAAATCTGCTATTGGATTAAAGGTTAAAACTCCTTTTAAATAAAAATACTGAAGACAGCTTGTCATAACAGAAACAGCATTGTGTTTGTTGCCTTCGGTTTGTTCAAAAGCTGACAGTTTTTCTGATATTGTTCGTGGATTTATTTCGTTGATTTTTAACTCTGAAAGACCACTTTTTTCAATTGTGGTTCTATATAGTGATAGAATATTTTGGGGTCTTGTTGAACCTTTTTTATATTGCTTCGTTTTTAAAGCAAACCATTCATAAAAAGCATCCCTAAAAATTGGTACAGTTTTTTCGCTTGATTCTTTCTCCTGTTCAAGTTTTGTTTTTTTTATTATTTCAGATGCTTTTAAATTAGCATCAGTTAAAGTCATTTTTGGATAATTGCCAATAGTAACTCTTGTATCTTTATTTTTTGTTTTTACACGTACAGATAAAGGTATCTTGGAATTTGTACTACTTACCGTAGCAAAAATGTTGTTACCGATATTTACAATTTTTCTTTTAATCTTGTTCTTTTTTACATCAAGAATAATCGCTTCAAGTTCTCTTACAGATAATAATTTCATTATATTCCTCTACAATTAACTAACAAATTCAAATTTGACTTCATCACCTTTTGATGAATTCATAGTACTGATATCCAGTACCTTGCTATCTTTGATGTTATCCACAAACTTTCTATAAAAAGCCTGTTCTTCTTGGTCAGTAATTGTTTCTAAGGCAATTGAATCTACTTCATTTTTAAAATTAGAATTAAGTATTTTGCTTAATCTTTCTAATCCTTTGTCTTTAATCTCTTGAATGCTGTGGTGACCTTTTGGCGAAAAGATACTAAACAGCCTATTGTCAGATCTTTTATTTTTTTCATTATCATCAATCAAATTAACATACTGATTCAAAGCAAGATTATTTAATGACCTGCTTTCAAGAATCTTTTTTTGAGTAAGCGATACGCTTTCAAGGAAATACCCCATACTTCGAGATTCATCGTAAGAGTCCCATAACCCCAATGCATAGAAATATCAGAAAATTTAAAATAGTGT
>CAZEXR010000235.1:0-2347 GCA_964516675.1 uncultured Enterobacterales bacterium
CCTGTCTTTTACAGTTTAGCAATTAAAAAAATAGTCAAAGGCCTTATGGGGCCTTTATTTTGGCGTTAAAAATATATTTATATAATGTAATGTATTATAATGTATTTATGTGCTATACTATTTGAAATTATTTATTTTATGGCGGGTAGATTATGTATGTAAGAACTTTGAAAAATGGGAAATATACCTACGTCTATGTTAATGAGTCTTACCGTGAAAACGGTAAAACAAAATGCCGTGTTGTAAAAGCTCTTGGTAGATATGACAAGCTTCTAAATGAAGATCCAAATTTTATGGAGAAGCTCAAAGCCCAGTATGAAGAGCCACGAATTCAAAAAGCAAAACTTATTGAGCAAAAGTTTCAAGAAAATATCAATAGTCTAAATTCTACTGATTGCCATAGTAATGATTTAACTTCTAATGCTGCCCCTTTACTCTGTTATGGCTTAGAGCCTGTTAGAGCAATGTGGAACAATGATTTAAAGCTAGATAAGAAAATTGATTATTTACAAAGACAATATACTAATGTTAAGTTCGATATCAATGCAGCTGTTATGTATCTTACAGGTTTTAAATTACTTAATCCGTCTTCAATTTTAGGAGCATATGATTGTAGACATAGCTTTTTTGCTTCACCTGCAAATTCAGTGCAACTTCAAGATTTTTATCGTGCATTAACTTTTTTATCAGAACAAAAAGAAAAGATAATCAAACATCTAAATATTCAAATAGATGCCATTACTGAAAGAAAATTAAGTATGGTTTTCTATGATGTAACAAATGCCTACTTTGAATCTCCATTAACAGACGAGGAAAGAAAACTAATTGATACCACAATGATGGATGAGATTAAAAGTTGCATAAATGCCTATCTAGTTGAACATAACTTACCTGATTTAGATGAGGTTGAGAAAACAAGAGAAAGTTACGACCCTGAACTAATGAAACTTGCACCATGTGATCCTTATGTTTTATTCAATATGAAAGGAGAATTACAGGTAGATTTATTACCTTCAGATTTCTACACAGAAATAAGACACTCTCTCTTTTTAAAGATGAGGGGATTATCTAAAGAGCACCGCTTCGATTTACCACTTATTTCAATAGCAATGGTCATTGATGATCAAGGTTTTCCTGTTGATTATGAGATCTATTCTGGAAATAGTTCAGAATTTACAACCATGAAAACATCTATTGAGAATATCAAACAAAAATACCATATCAAAAAAACAGTAGTTGTCGCAGACAGAGGACTAAATTCTACAGATAATTTAAAAATGCTACTAGATAATGACTATGGTTTTTTAGTAGCCCAAAAGATCACAAATCTTCCAAATGATTTTAGAGCTAAGATGCTAGAAAAAGAAGCATATGAAGCTATTGAAGATGTTCCCTTTGAAAATTATCGATATCGTACAGTCGAAGGCTTTGTAAAAAAGAAAGGTAGTACAGAAGTTAACTGCAAACTAATTTTTACTTTTTCAAAAGAACGAGAGAAAAGAGATCTAAAAGTTTTAGAAGATGATACTAATCGAGCCAAAGCTGCAATTGACTCACAAAAAAGAATAGCATCGGCAAAAAAGAGTTGGGAACAGATGGTTGTGGTTAAAGATACAACGGGAAATCAAGCGGAAAGCTTTAATCAAAAACTTTATGAAAAACGACGTGCAGAATGTGGGTATGCAGCAATAGTCTATAGCAACTGTCCAAGTGATGAACACAGTGAAATCACAGGTAAACAAATCGCTATGTCTTATCATCAATTAGTAAAGATTGAAGAGTGCTTCAGAATACTAAAAAACAACATATGTTTAAGACCGATGTTCGTCTATACTCCGGTTCATGTCAAAGGCTACGTTATGATTTGCTACCTAGCATTAGTCTGCTACAGACTATTTGAATATAAATTGACAAAATGCAGAACGCCCCTAAGTATAAGAGCTATTTCTCAAGCCTTGAAAAATGCTTGTATAGCTCCATTTAAACTAAATAATGAGCTAATGTTTTTACATACTTCAATATATGAAAATCTCCACAAAGAAGAAAAGACTTATCAAATAAAAGATGAATTGAATTTAGAAACAGAGGAAAATGAGGAGTCAAACGAGTTAAATATTAATAAGATTATGAAAGCATGCGGTTTAACTCCACTAATGAAAATTAATACGTCTTCAACCTTAAATGCATTTCTAAAAAGAAAACTCTCAATAGATTCAATGATAGATCCTAAACTAATGAGTAAACTCTAAAAGTTTCACTACATTATGTAAATTTAAAAAAATGCCTCAATCCCTTTATTTATAAGGACTGTGGCGTTTTTTTTATTTGTTAAACTGTAAAAGACAGG
>CAZEXR010000236.1:0-2340 GCA_964516675.1 uncultured Enterobacterales bacterium
GTAAGTAACCCATAACCCCAATTTTAGAAGCGATCCCAAAACAGTAAAATGCTCATGTACTTAGAAATCAGTATTTAGAGTAGCTTCTAACTTTCAGCTGCAGATTTTAGTTAAACGATGTCCATCGCATTGAAGGTAGCTCCAAAGACGGATTGAAATTACAAGGCACTCACGGTTGTGAGATTAGATTGGATTGCATGATTGCTCACCAAGCCCGACGATGGCGAACTTGGTGATAAATAAAGGAATTTACTTATATGGAAGAAATTTACTGAAGTCAAAATCTTTGGATAAATCTTCAAAGTCCCAATCTCTCTTTTGCTTAGTTGGATCTTTTCCTAACTTTAGCTCTTCCTCATAGCCTTTTTCTAGGCAGTGATAGTAGAGGTGATTGCTGTATTTCATTAAAAATTTTTCGGCATCAAATCCGTTTATTTTTAAGGTCTGCATTACAGTATAAATTGCTGTTAAATCGTGCATTCCCCAATCTGCATTTTTATGATAAATATTTTTACGTAGTATGGTCAAAGGCCTAATCTGACCTTCAACAGCATTTGTATCAGGTGGAATTTCAGTACTACTTAAAAACCGCATTAAATTATTTTGAGAATTTAAGAAGTATATACAGGCTTTAGCAACCTTATCATTGCTATTAACACAACGGTAACCTTCTCCTTTTTCATTCTGCTTTACTTTATCTTTTGCCAGAATATTGATTATCGATGAAATCTGATTAAATATACCTGCCTGTCTTTCTCGAAGTTTCATTATTTTTTTCTGATTTTTCGCATCTTGATTTTGATAATCGACATAGCTTTCTAGTACATATAATTTAGAAATAGCATTAAAGACACTTAAAATCAGCTCAGCATCTAGGCTATTTGATTCAATGTTTTTTTCAATAATTTCACTTATTTCTTTGTCTGTCAGTTTTGCATATTGAGAAGCATATTCCTTAGGTGATAATGCCTTAAAGAATTCTCGCCTCATATGAATAATGCAAGTCTGCAATTTACAATTAGCAATCTTTTCTTTTACTATCTTAGGGTATGCTGCGTAGGCATCTGTTACTAAGCTTCTACAGTTTTTAAATTTACATAGATAATCGCCTATTGAATCTGCACTTCTCGATTCAATATATTTGTAAAGCGATAGTTTATGAGGAAAAGCTGGTCCTGCAGTTAATGCTAGTATATAGTTTTTGCTTCTAGTTTTTTGCTCACCTGATGCTATTGCATCTTTGAACTCATTACTTCGATTTCCTTTCCCCTGAGATTGTAATACTCTAAAGACCGTCTCATCACATAACAGAACTTCACTTTCCTTTACCTTATCTTCAATTAGGTTAAATAAAGGGGTGATAAAGTACTTAACATAGTTATGTAGTTCTCTTGCAACGGAATCTGTTCCAAACTCATAAGATTTTACAAACTCTGACTCAAAGTTATTAAGAGGAATTCCTCTAAAAATAAACTCGCAAGCTCTAATTATTGTTAAGCTATCTATTTGATGATTAGGTAACACCGGATGGGGAGTATCATCTTCATGTACAAAAATAGCCTTACCACAATCATCACAGATGTATAAATCAGTAAGTAAAGTTAACGGCTGTAATCTTTCTTCATTACGAGCCTTTTCTGTCATCAAATTGCTAACGACGGTGGCAATTGATTTTAAATTTGTACCATTACATTTTGGACATTTTGTTGGCGTTTCTCCGCCTACCTTTTTTTGCTTTGCTTTGACGAAACGAGATTTTGCTTGTTTGCCTTTGTTCTCGTGCTTTACTTTGCTTTTAGCTTTTACTTCTATTATTGCTTCGTTGTAGATAGCTAAAAGATTTTCTGGAATATCCTTTCCTGCTGCCTTTAAAGATTCTACTTCCTTTATAACAGCTTGATGTGCAAGCTCTATCAGTTTTAAATGCTTCTTTTCGTTATTAACACTTGAGCGGGCGTAAGCTTCTAAATCCTTTATTGCGGACTCGTTTAATGATGTAAGGTTGAGTCCTAATTTTTCACTATTCGCCACAAAAGGTGTTTGACCTAACCATGACTTGGCATTATTAAACCAAGACTGAAAATCATCAAGTAGAACTTTTAAAACATTTGATAAATCTTTCTCTGGAAGCACTCCTGAAAAGTCATATCCTTTCTTTCCTGCAAGCTTCAATGCTTGATTGATATTAATTAAGCTGCTTGAAGTTACTACAATGCAAGTTTTTACCTGATTTTCTAGAAAGACATTTCGCTCTTCTAGCTTGGTATTTTTGGCAACTAACGCTGAATTTTGATTTTCTAATTTTTGAGTTTTATTTTCTAATTTTTGGGTCTTATTTTC
>CAZEXR010000237.1:0-2309 GCA_964516675.1 uncultured Enterobacterales bacterium
AGCTTTGGTAATTGGCTTTAAAACCTTTACGTAATGCACAATCCATGATGTTGACACCTAAGGTACTTTTGCCAACACCTGTTTTACCTGTGATAGCAATGATTCGACTTGTATCTGCGGTAAGCCAGGTGCATTGTGATAAGTAATCTCGCTCATCAATCTTTAAACCTGACTCATCATCAGCTGAGTTTACAAGGTGGTTTTCGATATTGTCAGAAATATGAGACTTCTTTTTACGTCTTAAAAAGCTGTTGTATTCACGTCTCTTAATTTCTGCATTGAGAAGGGAAAACACCTTATCAATAAAAGGTAGCGCAACAAATTCACGCTCATCATATTGAGCTAGTAAATGGTCAATACATCCTGATAAGTGCAATTTCTTTAATTGGTCGGACACGTCTTTAATTGTGTGATTTGAGAGTGTTGATTGTTGAATATGTTCTTCTGATTTCATAATTGAGGCCTAATCTAAAGAATTCCAATTGTCTGCAAAGGTTGTTTTATAAAGAGATGTTTCAGGCTTAAGCTCCTCACTAGAGGATATTGCCTTAAGTCTTCTTTTTGCCTTTGACGTTGGGGATTTGCGTGTAGTTTTTTTATTGCTTGGATACAGTGCAGCATAAACTTCATTGCATAGCGTTAGTATGTTGTACTGTTCTCCAGCAGCAATCTTCTGCAAGTAAATTGAACAGCTATTTAATACTAGATTTAAATTAGCTTGCTCCATCTGAACCTTTGAAAACAGCTTTAGTACCATATTGCTATGAGAGCAATTATCGGCTCTTATAAAGCCTTCTCGTCCCCAGATGTATTGCAGCATCTTGAGATAAACCTCAACTCCACTGATGAGTGTTACATGGCCTAATCTAATAAAGTCTTCCTCACTTCGATTTACCGCCTTTTCCTTATCTGACATATACTTTGCATGTTTATGCTTGATAACGCCTACTGATATAGATTCTTCAAAGTCATACTCATCAATCTTTTTTAATGTCTCAAATTCATCAAACTCAACAACATGCGCTTTCAATACGCAGAGTACAGTTACGCCTTTATAGTTAAGTCCTAAAAAGAAATCTTGATCTTTATATCTGACATATCCGTTTTCCTTTACAACGCGATACTCGGTATAATTGAACACAGGTTTGACGTTTGGTAGGGCTTTGAGATACTCTCTTTCATTCTGTTCGAAAAAGGCACGTCTTGAATACTGTTTGCCTTCTAGAGTTCTTGAATTGAGAAAATCACAGCGTTGTTTAATCAAACTGTTTAGTTTGGTTAAATCTGCAGCTATCAAACGTCTCTTTTCATAATCTTGATAGAGTGCTGGGTCAGCTAGCAATTCTTTCTCCATGCGATAAACCGCAGCTTCAGCATCAGCCTTATTTCGCGGTGCTCTACATCCAGTCAGCACCAAACTTGTATTAAATTGATTGCAGATTCGAGATACACTTGCATGAGGTGTTTTAATTGATAATGGCTTTTTAGTTGCTGTATCCAATACACGTTTTACTGATACTAATGCCACATCGTTATCGCTTTTTAATGTGGTGGTAACACCTCCAAAGTAGTAAAACATTTCGATTATGAAATTAACCCATGAGGAAGTTGTTGCATCAGGTGCTGCATAGGCAAAAGTTAATCCTGAATATGGAAGTACACCTACTAGCACATATGCTTTGTGTTCTCCTCCTGACTTGTCTATCCAATGTAATGGATCACCAGCTCCGTCAATCATGCTTTGTGCACCTGGAAGGTATCGAATTGATGCTGTTGAGGATACGTTTGTAGGCAGAATATTTGATAATGCTTTTAAATAGCGACGATAGAATGTAATGAAACTCATAAGGTTAGAAGGCAAATCATCTTTACCAACAACACCTGTTAGTTTTAGACGTTCTAAAGCAGCTTTTCCTAAATGGTGTTTTACATAGCAATGTAGCCATGCATCTTTAATCTTTGGCTGAGCATAATTTGTTGATACCTTTGGATGCATGAATTGCCAAACTTCTTTAAAATCAGGCTCGATATAAGAGTTTTTTTCTTTAGTTTGTAGACCAAAGATGAGCTCAAGCTCTTCTACAGGCTTATCTACTAAAAATTTAGGATCAAGAGCTTGTTCTCTTAGAATTCTAAAATAACGAGATACAGAACGCAGACCGATAAAACAGTTTTGAGCCAACTCCTTTTGAGTAATCGTTGGATTATTGGCTATCTGGTTAAGAAACAGCCTTAGAGTTGGAATGGATATTTTTCTCATAAATATTCCTTAAGTTAAACACTCACGTCGAGTGCACTTGGAATATTAG
>CAZEXR010000238.1:0-2286 GCA_964516675.1 uncultured Enterobacterales bacterium
CAGGTAAAAGACGATCTTCAAAATAGAGTTCAAGACTCAAGCCTATTTACCTATGGCTTGTATAGATTTTTATTAGGTGTTAATAAAAAGATCTTAATAGCTAACTCTGTAGCTCCTCTTGCAAATATGGCCTTTATCTATAATGTAAGTTCAATATCTTTTTCTGATGCTTGGCTTGGTGCTGTAGCTTATATGATTCAAATTTACTTTGATTTCTCTGCATACTCAGATATGGCAATTGGTCTAGCTGCAATGGCTGGATTTAGATTCTCAGAGAACTTTAATGCACCATACCAGTCAACATCAATTAAAGAGTTCTGGCGTAGATGGCATATTTCTTTATCATCATGGTTAAGAGATTATGTTTATATCCCGTTAGGCGGCTCACGTGTAAGTACCTTTAGAATTTATTTAAATCTAGTAATGGTATTCTTCCTATGTGGTTTATGGCATGGCGCTAATATGACATTTGTTGTATGGGGACTATACAACGGACTATTCTTAGTTTTGGAACGCTTATTCTTGGGAGATCTTTTATCTAAAGTACCTAAATTTATAGGTCACGCTTATGCAATTATTGTTGTCCTAATTGGTTGGGTGTTTTTCAGAGCAGAAAACTTGTCTCATGCAATAGAGTATTTGTCTGTAATGTTTGGCCTGTCTGGTACTCAAAATGCAAGTATTTGTAATGGACAGATTTTAAACTACATTGCTTTAATGGTGGGTTGTATTCTTGTATTCTTGAAGATAAATGGTTTTAACTCATCAAATGCAAAAGAGACTGTAACACATGATGTTGCTTTTGTAATTCATTCTGTTCTGATTATTGCATCTGTTGTAGTACTGTTTTTTGGTGCTCAGAATCCGTTTATTTACTTTAATTTCTAGGGGGACAAACTAAATGATTAAGTTAATTCAAAAATGCGTAGTTATTGCAATGTTTGCCTTTCCTACAATTGGCTTTATGGTTACTCCTAATGACTATATTGTAAAAAGCGAGAACCGCTCAATCAATAAGATTCCTGAGATAGGTGCTAAACAGTATTTTTCTCAATTGGTTAATTGGTATAACGATAGATTATTATTTAAGTTACCAACAACAGAGAACTTGTATTCAAGTTTTCATAATGTTTTTAATGATTTTAATTTTACAGGTTCTCAATATACTGTTGAAGGTAGAGATGGATGGCTTTATATAGGAGACTCTGCTTCAAAAGTATATTCTCAGCACTGTCAGGAAATGAAAGCTCATCCAAAGATGGTTGTAAAGAAATTAGCTTTAATAGAAGGTATTAGAAATTCATTTGAAGGTAAGTTTTATTTTGTTGTAGGTCCTGATAAACATGGTATTTATCCAGAACATATGAATCCATACATTAGAGAGCCTGGTAAATATCGATTCTTCAATCAGATTCGCAAATATCTAGATGAAAAAGATATTGCTATTATTGATAATTATGATGTTTTAAGAACCTCAAAAGATCCATCTGGAATACGTTCTTTATATTATGCTGATGATACTCATTGGAATAGATATGGAGCACATATTGCTTTTGAAAATGTAATGAGTCAAATTCTCGATGATTTTAAACCAATTGACTATAAGTTTAAATTCTCAAAACATATAAATGGAGATTTAATTCGCAATATCAAAAATCCAAAGAAAAATGTTCTTGATAATGCTGTAATTACAAATCCATTGATGAATGAAGTTACTGTAACTCATTTGTCTGACAACTCAACAAGAACATATATGTTTGATACAAACAAAATTGATGATTTTGGTTCCATGTATTTGAATAAAAATGCTGTTCTTGATAAAAAGATTATGCTTGTAACTGACTCATATGGAATCTTCTTTTCTCCTTATGTAGTAGATTACTTCAAAAATGTAATTCATGTTCATCGACAAATTGAGGATCCGTCTTCAATTATTGAAACAGTAAAAAAAGAACAACCTGATATTATTTTATTCATCAATGTCGAACGTTCTATAATGGATTAAATTAAAAAGCTGCATATCATTTTTTTTATATGCAGCTTTTATACTTTGTTTTGTTTTTTGAATAAGCCTTTATTTAATGGTATTGCTTACATTTTAAAGTCATATTCTTTTTTATAGCAGATATTGGCCAAGTATACTTATAAATCTTTTTTAGTTTCTTTAAGGTGTCTGCTGCTTCATGAATTGTATAACCTTCGTTTGAGTCTGAATATAGGGAATAGCATAATGTTTTATAAGCATCGCCTCTTTCACCTACATCTTTAGAACTCCAGTTTTCATAG
>CAZEXR010000239.1:0-2276 GCA_964516675.1 uncultured Enterobacterales bacterium
TGTTTAAAATAGATCCTAACTTAGTAAATGTATTTTTAAATGATCAATGTGTGTTTAAGAGTAAAACTTGTCTTTTAAATAGAATAACAATCAACGTCTCGAATTTTACAGGCAAAGAGTAATGTGTTTTATAAGATAAGTTGATATTTAATACAGATGTAAAGATACAAACGGAGTAGTAAAAGATCTTCTAATTATGAGAAGGGCAAACTGAAAATGTAGTTTTAAAGATATCCATATTGGTTTTCAATGCCTCTTAAAAAGTAATTGAGACACTACTGATTATCATATTAAATCTTTTAAAGCTCATTTAGATGATGGTATTGATTTAATAGTCTCCATTTTATTTAATGCTATTAAGATATTTAAAGATAAAAAAAGACCTAGATGCTTTTTGAGCACCTAGGCCATAGAGTCAAAAGGAACTAATACTTTTGAGCGTTTACTAAAGATGATTTAACGCTTTTTGGTCTGGCCATAATAAGCGTTAGCGCCATGCTTACGTAGATAATGCTTATCTAGTAGATCTTGTTGCATTGGCTGTAAATTTGGACGTAAAGTTAATGCATGGTAAGCCATGAAAGCAACTTCTTCTAAAACAACTGCGTTGTATACAGCGTTAGCTGGAGATTTGCCCCATGCAAATGGACCGTGTGAGTAAACGTTACAAGCTGGAACATCCTTTAAGTTCATATTTCTTTCTTTAAAGGTTTTAACAATAACTTTACCTGTTTCTAATTCGTATTCACCGTCAATTTCAGACTTTGTCATCTGACGTGTGCAAGGAATTGGACCATAGAAATAGTCAGCACCTGTGGTACCTAATGCTGGAATATCAATACCAGCTTGAGCAAATGAAGTTGCATTACGTGAATGAGTATGAACAACACCCATGATATCAGGGCATGCACGATATAACTCTAGATGAGTTGGAGTATCGGTTGATGGATTTAAATCACCTTCAACAGTTTTACCTGTTGCAAGATCAACTACAACCATATCCTCAGCTTTCATTGTTTCATAATCAACTCCTGATGGTTTGATTACTACTAAACCTTTTTCTCTATCAATACCTGAAACGTTACCCCAAGTAAAAGTAACTAAGCCGTGCTTAGGTAAATCTAGATTTGCTTTAAAAACTGCTTGTTTTAACTCTTCTAACATGATGTCAAACTCCGTTTTGCTAGTTTGTTTATGTACAGTGTATTTTGATGTTGTGTATTGGATCTAAGGTATCTATTTTTGTACCTTAGTTTTAATTTATGAGTGTATTGTACACTCTCTTTACTTACTATTATGGTACAAAAATTTGATCTATGCAAAATATTTTAGTAAAAAATATTTTTATTCTTATAAAACAATAAGATAAATGTAAACGTAAACGATTGCAAATTTACTTAAATTTCGTAAAAACAAAACCGTTTTCTATTAATTTTTTCGGGGTAATTTCTTGATTAGTAAGCAATAATTGAGCCCTTTTATCTAGTTTTAATAAGGGTTTTAAACAAGGAATATTAAGAAATGAATTTGGTTTACAGAGTTTTAAAATCTCATTTACATTTAAAAAATTATCGCAGCAAAGGTTAACAGGACCATAAATTTTATTTTCAATTGTAAAAAGAATTGCTTTGACACAGTCATCAAGACAGATATATGGAACCTTGTTATTTCCATCAATGATATAGGGACGAGGTAGATATTTTAAATTTCTAACTAACCCTCCGTTATCTCCTATTACAACTCCTAACCTTAATAACGTAACGCCTGTACAAGGAATGTTTTTTGCCTTTTTTTCAATTTCATAGCACAAATTAGAATAAACAGTATTGTCTATGCTGCTATTTTCATCAATGTTTTTTCCTTGAATATAAATTCCTGTAGCACTTGCTTGTAATAGATGATTTGGTAATCTATTTGAATACTTATTCTTGAGTATTTCTAATGTGTCTATTCTTGATGAAAGGATCTTTTTAAGTCTTGATTTAGTAAGAGGGTATTTATCAATAGCCTCTCCTGATAGATTTACAATTATGTCAACATCAGGAAAAAAATCTGTATTAGTTATAACTGTAACGTTTTTGACAAAATCTAGATTATTTATAAAGTTTTTTTTATGTGTATAAACCCATACGCTGTGATGACTTTTTAATAAGAGATTGACTAAAGCTCTTCCTATAAATCCTGAGCCACCTGATACTAAAATTCTCATATTTCATCCATAAAAAAGGGCAGAAGTAATTTCTTCTGCCCTTAATTATAAGATAAAACTTAATTAA
>CAZEXR010000240.1:0-2267 GCA_964516675.1 uncultured Enterobacterales bacterium
CATATATTATCCTAATTTAATGATATTACTTTAATATTATTTAAATATAATGTAATTATAAAAACAGTCAAGGAATTACAGTCATTTTATTTATTTTTAAAGTTATAAATCCCACTTAAATCAAGAAATGTGTAACTAAAACAATCAAAATGGAAGGCATATAAATTGAGGTTATTATGTCTTTAGGCTTAGTAAAAAAAATAATAAAAAAAAATATAAGAGTAAAACTTTTTAAGCGTTCGCTAAACGTTGAGGAAAGTTTGCTAATTACAGCAATGTCTGCAATTTTTCTCTTCAGTTCATATCAAATTTTTCACACTCGTTATGACATTGAAATTCCGTATTCAAATAGCTATTGCATAAAAGCATGGAGAGTGGGAGTGATTGATAAATGGGACAAAACGGTAAAACGGAATAATGTATATGTTTTTAGATCTAAACACATGATTTTGCGACCAGACGGTCTTCTGATTGCAAAATATTTTAAAGGACTTCCTTTTGACAAAGTAGAGGTAAATAACGATGAAGCTGTCTTAATCAATGACAATGTGATCGGACAAGGTTTATATCATTCAACAAAAATACCTAACATGAATTTTAAGCGTAAAGAATATCTTGGGTTTGATGAATATTGGGGAATGGGAAGTAAAGGAATTTATCAGAGTTTTGATAGTAGATATTGGGGGAAAATTGATGAAAAACAGATTGTTGGTCGCTTTATTTGCTTGTTTTAGTTTGAATCCAAGTAGTTATGCACTTGTTGAAAGTGATAGTAAAGCAGAATTATCTAACTTTGCTCTTGAGACTCTTGAATTGGCAATGAAACAGAATGAGCAATTAAACGATAAATCTAAGTCTAAACAAAAAAGTCTAAGTGAACTTGGAATTCAATTACCAACAGAAGAAAAGTTAAAAGAAGTATTCACAGAAAAAGATAAAGAGCTGGTGATGAAATCAGCTCGTGACGGAACTAGCTTGTCAGCCGTTGGAGCAAAAATCTTTTCTAATGCATCTGTAAGAGAGCTTCAAGAGAAGGGTAAACAGATGCAGCAGGAGTTTGAGTCTCAGAAGAAAATTGTAGACAAGTTCGATACTTTGATTTTTATCTCTTTTGGCTTAGATGAACAGACTATAAAACAGTTGTACCAAATTAACGCTGGAAGTAAGAGGACTGCTCTTGTTATCAGGGGGCTTATCAAAGGAAGCAGCAATATCGAGGATACGATAAGACGTATTCAACTTGTTGCTAAAGATTTGAACTTAGAAGTGCCTCCAACTATTTTGCTTAACCCGACATGGTTTAAGCAATACAACGTCACCAAAGTGCCTACAATTATCCATTTAGACAGTTTAACAGATAAGCAAACAGGTGATGAAAAGACTGGTAAGCCAAAAGATCCTGTTAAAGAGGTTGCTCGCATCGAGGGGTTGATTGACCCATCATATTTACTGGAAAGGGTTAAGGAAGGGAAGATAGGATATTTAGGAGTTAAAGGTCCTGTTGCTGAAATTCAAGAAAAAGACCTGATTGAAGAGATGCAGGAAAGAGCCATGAAGGTTGATTGGGCTGAAAAGCGTAAAAGGGCGTTGGCAAGAGCATGGAAGAATCAGCCTATTGAAGAATTGACTCCAGCATCAGTATATCGAAAGCGAAAAATCGACCCAACTGTAACAGTGCAAAAAGATATAACAGCTCCTGACCCTGAACACGATGGTGAAATTTTGTGGATTGCAAGAAAAGGGCAAAAAATTAACCCGTTAGCTCAGAGAAACTTCGATAGATTCTTGGTGATTTTTGACCCAACTAACAAGAAAGAATTTGAGTTTGTATCAGCAAAACTTCCAGAATGGCAGAATAAATATAGTCCAATTCATTCAAGAACACGTTTTATGATTACAAATCTTGACCGTGATAATGGTTGGGACGACTACAACCGTATACAAAATCATTTTGACAGCCACATTTTTGTGCTTTTAAAAGATGTCAAAAAGACATTTAAATTAGAACACACGCCTTGCATTGTTTATGCAGAAGATTACAAATTTATTGTTGAGGAATTTGGTGTAAATGAACAGTAAGAAAAGAAAGATTGCAACGATTACTTTGGCTCTAAATTTAGCATTGAATCCTTGTTTTTTTACAGGTGTAAAGGCAGACGGAAGCCCTCAAATATTAAATTCAGGAGATGCAAAAGGATTTGATACAAGTGATAAGAATTTAGGCGGTGCCAATGTCGGTACTGGTATAGGCTCTGCAACTGGTGATG
>CAZEXR010000241.1:0-2254 GCA_964516675.1 uncultured Enterobacterales bacterium
CGCACGTACGGTGCTGTGAGAGGAGTGGTGACTCGTCACCCTCCTACTCGATTTTCTAAGAATTTAATACCACCATTTGTAAAGTAATCTAGCCATTCTTTATAACCTGAGTATAACTCATGGTTGCCAGATACCGCATAAACGCCATATTTTGCGTTTAATTTAAAAAGCTCTTTTGTCATGAAATCTAAATCATCAATTTCACCATCAACAAAGTCTCCTGCAATAACAATGAGATCTGGTTTTAAAGCATTGGTTCTGTTTACGATCTCAACGACTTCCTTTTGTGTTGAAGGAGCCGAGATATGTAGATCTGCAAGCAGTGCAATCTTAAAACCATGAGCTTCTTTTGGAAGATTCTGCATTGTAATGGTGTAGTTTTTATCAATAGGAGGGGCAAAGCCATTAACAACACCTTTAACACCTAATGCGTAACCTAAAAGTAAGATTACAAAGCCATATCTGATTGAAGAAGATGGAATAATAAATTTAGATTTATCAAAACGAGATAATTTATAAATTCCATTAACAATCATTCTAATTAAGGTTAATAAAAATACGAAAATAGATGAGAAATAAAACGCGTCAGCAATCATTGCAGGAACTCTTGATTGCTTAGGATCCATTAGTGTTCCGCCTGTAAAGATGAAAATATATATTTTTAGACTTCCAAGGCCTAATACTAGAGCAAGTAAGATTTTAGCCCATAAAGGAATTTTTTTTAAAGGTCTAACAAAGCACAGAATGATTACAAGTGCCTGAATAAAAGGAAAAGCTAAAAAGGGGATCATCATAATAATTTACACAGTGTCGAATATATTTTGAGATATCATAATCTAAAAAATGAAAAATTCAATGAAAACTGACATTAATTCTTATTTTAAGCGCAGAAATTAACTAAAATAGGCAAAAAACATAGAAAAATCCATGAATTTATCATTTAACTGTGATTTGCTATTTTGTAGCAGGATACAAACAACCTAAAATAGAAGGTTTTTTAGCTCCTGTACTATCACAAAGGTCAATACATTCACGCTTTGTAAATTTATAAGCAAAGTAAGCAAAAGTATGAGCCTCTAAAAGTTTTGCATCTACACCTAATTCATCGGCAATAACCACAGACACGTGATTTCTTGACAGTGCCTTTTCAAATCGTTCTTTAAAGATTGGATTATATGCACCACCACCGCATAAAATTAAACGTGCGCTTTCAATCTTATGCTTATAAATACAATGACGGATTGCATTTACATTTGCTACAACTGTAAATTCTGTCAAAGTTGCAATTAAATCAGGAATAAAGTCATTGTTTTGTGTAGCTACAAGCAATTCATCTTTAATAAAGTCTAGACTAAAGTCTTCTCGTCCTGTTGATTTAGGAGGTGGAAGTTGAAGATATGGATCTTGTAAGAACTTAGCTAATACATCAGGAACAACTAGTCCTGACTTTGCAATTAAACCATCTTTGTCGTAAGGAAGGTTTAAGAGCAATCTGCAAGCTGCATCAATTAAAGTATTAGCAGGTCCACAATCAAAAGCTTCTAAAATTGTATGATTGTCATCTTTATCAATCACGGTTAGATTTGAAATACCACCTAGGTTCAATACTAAAGATACTTCATCACATCCAAATTGCATTCTATGAAAAGCTTGGGCTAGAGGTGCACCATTTCCTCCATGAGCAATATCAGCTGAACGAAAATCACAAATAACATCAATATTGGTTTTTGCTGCTAATAAAGCACCATCGTCTAATTGAAGAGTAAAACCTAATTCAGGACGATGTCTTAGCGTTTGTCCATGTGAACCGATGGCGATAACATCTGAAGGGGAAATGTTTTCTTTTGCCAACAGCTCATTTACAACACGAGCTTCATGTTCAACTAAACGATTTTTTGCAATGCCTGCTTTATCAATTTCTCCATCAGAGGGAGAGCAAAGAGAGTGGAGAAGAGCTTTTGTTTCTTTGTCAAAATCAATTGAATGGCTTGCAATAATTTTACTTTGTGAATTCTGAAAGTCTACTAGAACAGCATCAATTCCATCAATACTAGTACCAGACATTAAGCCAATATAAAGATTTGCCACTTAATTTCCCCTTAACTTTTGGATAAAAATTGATTTTATCCTTTATAAAGTGTGTTTTTTATTCAGATTGAATTCATTTTATATTAAAATATAAAGTTATTATTTTATATATTTAACTCTAGTTTCCCAGATGGAAATTTAACACGAACCTAGATTCACTCATAGG
>CAZEXR010000242.1:0-2253 GCA_964516675.1 uncultured Enterobacterales bacterium
TTTAATGTATTTGGTAATAAGACACCAATTTCTACATTAAAGAGCTATTTTGGACACACATTAGGAGCTTGTGGTGCTGTAGAGGCTATCGCAGCAGTAAACATGATGAATGAAGGTTGGTTCAATCCTAATCTAAACCTACATGATGTTGATCCTAAATGTGCAGATCTAAACTATATTAAAGACAAGCCACTAAACCTTGATATTGAACTACTACAGTCTAATAACTTTGCTTTTGGTGGAATAAATACATCATTAGTATTTAGAAGAGTTAAGTAAGAATTTACTTATAAAGAATTAAGCTGAATGAATTCACAAAATAATCCATTCAGCTTTTATTTTAATATCCGTGCTTTTTAAAGTCGTTAATCATTGTTTTAGTTAGAGAAATAACAGAATCAGATTCAACAATCTCATCTCTTGATTGCCATATAGCTTCTGCTAGTTCACCTTCATCTCTGACAATCTTGGTATTACCGTCGACTTTAGCCATAAAACCAAAGAGGATATTGCTATCCATTCCCCATGGCTGAGAACCACAGTACTTCAAGTCTTTAATTTTTAGGCCCACTTCTTCCATTGCTTCTCTATGAGCAGTCTGTTCAGGAGTTTCTCCAATTTCACAGAAACCAGCAATTAAAGCAACTCCTCTATAAGGTCTATCTCTATAGCGGGTCACAACAATGTTATCTCCGTCTGTAATTCCAACAATTACAGCAGGAGCAATCTTAGGATAAATTACATTTCCGCATTCAGGACATATCAAGGCACGTTCCTTTGAAGAATGCTCGGTTTTTGAGCCACATTTGCCACAAAAGCGATTAGTTATATACCAATTAAACAAATGATACGCTGTAAAGCCTGCAAAGCACTCTATACGAGGATTATCAGAACGTAGCACTGTATTATGTTGCCAAGAAAAACCATCGATTGATAAGTTCTTATCTCCAGTAAACAGAAAATAAGCTTTTTCATCAATTGAAAAAAGGTAAATTAACTTTGTTTTATCAAAACAAGAAACAGTAGGTAAAACAATAGGACATTCCTTGCCTTCACCTTTTACAAATACTTCTCTTTCTTTAAATACGAATACTAAATCATCATCCTTAGGAGTTCTCTTTAAAGAGAACTCATTTTTAAAAGTGTGATTTCCTAAATCCTGTAACATTATTTATCCTAAAATATATTTTTCTGCATCCAATGCGGCCTTACAACCTTGACCAGCAGAGGTAATAGCTTGTCTATATACTCTATCAGCACAATCGCCTGCTGCAAAAACACCTCGAACAGATGTCTGAGTTTCTAGACCAAATCCTGTTTTAATACAGCCATCATCAAAGAGTTCTAACTTACCTTCAAAAATTCCAGTAGCAGCTTGATGACCAATCGCAACGAAAATGCCATCTAGATCAATTTGTTTTTCTTGTCCCTTAACATCCAGTTTAATACCAGTTACTTTCGAGCCATCTCCTAATACTTCAGAAACTTTTGCATTTAAAACAAACTGTGCTTTATCAGTATTTGTAAGCTCAGTAAATTTATCAACAAGAACTTTCTCTGCTCTAAATTCTTCTCTACGATGAATTAAATAGACCTTTTTACATAAATTTGTAAGATATAAAGCCTCTACAAAAGCAGCTGAGCCTCCGCCCAAAACTGCAACAGTTTTCCCTCTATAAAAGAAACCATCACATGTTGCACATGCTGATACACCTTTACCTTTATATAAAGATTCGGACTCCAATCCTAAATACTTTGCCTTTGCACCAGTACAAACAATGATTGTTTTGGTGTATAAAACAGTACCAGAAGATAAAACAACTTCTTTAACATTACTATCTAACTTAACCTCTACAACATTATCATAAACAATTTTGGAGCCTAATTGTTCAGCATGCTTTTGTAAAGACTGCATTAAAGAAAAGCCATCAGGAGAGTCACTTCTTCCAGGCCAATTTTCAATTTCAGGTGTAGTGGTAAGCTGACCACCTACTTCTGCACCAGATACGATTACAGGAGAAAGACCTGAACGGCACGCATAAATTGCTGCTGTATAACCTGCAGGGCCAGAACCGATGATAAGTGTATTTAGAATGTCTTGTGGCATAAGAAGTCCTTAGAATAAAGCTTTAATCTATTTTACTATGTACTGTTTTGCAATTTAATTATTGCATACATTAAATTTCTCTTACTAATCATTTACGATAAAAAAATGAAGTCGATCTTCATCACATAAAATGAGAAGTCGAACAT
>CAZEXR010000243.1:0-2223 GCA_964516675.1 uncultured Enterobacterales bacterium
AAATTAGCTCAAAAAAATGGCTACAGAGTAGCCATTTATGTCAATTGTTAAATTCTAATTTGCTATTTATCAATAGCTTTCTTATTTAGTACAAACAAATCTGCGTTGATATCGTCAACTATTTCTTCACAGGTGTTGCCAATTAGAGCAGCTGCAAATCCAGAACGACCAGCAGAGCCTATAAATACAGCAGTAGCATTGATTTTTTCGCAGATTGCTGGAATTACATCATCAGGCATTCCTTCTTCAATGTGACAGAACTGTCTGTCAATATTGTGTTTGAATGCAAATTCATAAAGTCTATTTTTATGCTCTTCAATTACACTCTGCTCATATAAGTCAGGAGAGTAATGTGGAACTTCAAGCATTACACTTGGAAGATACACAGGTGCAGAATTTACTAAATGAATTTTGCCTTCTGTTACTTTTGCAAGCATTTGTGCTTGACGCAACATAGCAATATTAGATTGAACATGATCTTTTACAGTGAAATCTACACATACAGCGATATTTCCACCTTGAGTCCATTCATGATCTTTTGCAATGATTACAGGGATCTTTGAATTTCTTAGTATGTACCAATCAATAGGTGTAAAGATAATCGAATCTAGGACGCCATGATGGTTGGCAGCTTTAATGATAAGGTCGTAATCGCCATTGTTAATTTCATCAATAATAGCTTCGCCCACATCCTTGTTCTCAACAACCTTAGGAATAATGGTTGCTTCAGAGTTAACTTTTTCTCTGTATTCTTTGATAACCTTTTCTAAAGAATCAATGTGGGTCTGTTTAATGTCTTCATGAATAGGTTTTTCCTTAATTTTATTAAGAATTAGCAATTCATATGAAAAGTCATATACAACTCTAAGGTAAGTAATAGTTGTTCTAGGATTTAAATGGGCTATATCTAAAGCTCTTTTTAATGCAACTTGAACATCTTTTTTAGGCTCAGCAACAACTAAGATATTGTTATATTTTCTCATATTAAGCTCCTAGTTTTTTTATATCTTATGAATTAACTATAAGATATATCGAAACTAAAAGCATATTACTTTGTTTATAAATGTGCGTGCACGAGCAAATTTTTTTAACCTTTTTTCAAAAGGTTAGCGTCTACATTCTTAAAATTGATGGCTTGATCCCAAGAATTAGGCAAACAACTGTGTAAACAAAACCACCTAATAAGATGTATGCAGCTAGATAGATAATAGATTGAATTGTCCCCATGCTAATCCATTTATCAAAATCTAAATTTGTAAAGTAAATGGTTATAACCATACAAATTCCAGCAAGTAATGCTTTTGCTACGAATATAAGTGTTGAAACAGGAATCCTATAGATATCTCTTTTATGTAAAAAGAAGATTAGCAGTGAAATATTAACAAAGGCTGCTAGGGCTGTAGAAAGAGCCAAACCAATATATCCTAAAGGATAAACTAAAATTAAGTTAAAAATAATGTTCGAAAGAATTGCAATTAGAGAGCATTTTACAGGAGTCTTGGTATCTTGAATTGCAGCAAATCCTTGTACCATTACACGGACAAGCATAATAGCACATAGTCCTGAAACTGATGCTAAAAGTGAAGCTGAGGATAGGAGTACATGATCTGCTGTAAAAGCACCACGCATAAAGATAACTCTAAGAATAGGCTCACGTAGAGCAATAATTCCACACATAGAGGGAATGCCAAGTAAAAGTACTAGTCTTACACCCCAGTCTAAGGTCTTTACGTATTTATCTTTATCCTTTGAAATATCAATTTTTGATAATGCAGGCAAAATAACTGTAGAAACAGCAACAGCAAATATGCCAATAGGAAATTCAAGTAATCTATCTGAGTAGTAAAGGTAGGAGATTGCACCTGTTGCTAAAAATGAAGCTAGCGCAGTATTCACAATAAGGTTAATCTGGCTTGCTGAAATACCAATAATAGCAGGTAGCATAAGTTTTCTAATCTTTGTAACACCTGCATGGTTCCAACCCCATTTAGGAAGAATGTACACCTTTAGCTTCAGTACGAATGGAATTTGTAGAGCTAGCTGCATAATTCCACCTACAACCATACCATATGCTAGTACAACGTTAGGATCATCGTATAAAGGTGCAATAAAGAAAGCAAAAGCAATTAAAACAACGTTTAGAACACAAGGTGTTATTGCAGGAATTAGGAATTTTCCAAATACATTCAACACGGCACTTGTAAGTGCTGTAAGAGTTATAAA
>CAZEXR010000244.1:0-2185 GCA_964516675.1 uncultured Enterobacterales bacterium
AACGCCGATGGTAGTGCAACGTACGTTTGTGTGAGAGTAGGTAACTACAAGGCATTCTATTGAGAAGACCTAAGTTATGCTTAGTTTTTTTTGTTTCAGATGTACTAATTCTGAATATAAAATTCGCCTAGTGGCCATAGTGCTGTTGAACCACCTGTATCCATTCCGAACACAGAAGTGAAAAGCAGTAACGTCGATGGTAGTGCAACGTACGTTTGTGTGAGAGTAGATAACTACTAGGCATCCTATATAAAAGAAACCGAGGCATGAGCTTCGGTTTTTTTGTATCTATACTGTAAGTTTATGAGATGACTTTATTAACTAGCATACAGCTAAGTTTAATCGCTACACCAATAAGTGCTATTCCTACAGCTAATACTGATATATATATGAATGAAATTGCTGAGGCATAAATAATCACAGTAAGTACTGCTAATATAAATACCATAAAGCATCCATACCGAATACCTGAAATACACATTCCTAAAATGACTGCTAACGATGTTTTCATAAAAGTTGTTATCTTATTTTTCTTTAAAAATTTTCTTCATACCTGTAAAGGCATATTTGATTACTACGCATAAGAATGCTAATAGAACAGCAATAATAATTGTGAACAGGAATCCAGAGATTTGTCCTTCAATCATACCTAATACAATTGCTGCTAGACATACTATTGAAAAGATAATATAGGCAAAAGCAAATAAAGTAGAGAAGATTGTTACAGCTTTATTTAAAGAAGAGCTATTATTTTCTTCATTATTATTATCGTCCATATCTACCTCTCAAGGTATAGTACTTACCATAAGTATAGTAAATATTTTATACAAATGTCGTGATATAACCTTCTTTTTGATAGCTTACATTCTGCTTCATAAGGTTAAAGTCTTTCTTAATTATTTCTAATATAAGTGCTGAGGCTTTTTAACAAACATTAGTAATATAATCGCAAATAACGCAATGCTTGATCCTGTTGCATAAACATTAGTGTAATGATCATCTGTAGCAATTGAGATTAGAAAACCTCCTAGAATATAGCCACTGTTCATACTAACAAAGAATAATGAGGTTGCTTGACCTGGAATTTTAAAGAGTAACTCTTGAAAATAAACCATACCCATAGAGCAAACAGATGCAATAAAAATAGCAGGAAGAATTGCCATACAAAGAATTTGATAAGACTCTGTTACAAACTGTAATAAAAACATGAAAGATGTAAGTGCAATACATCCTATTGAAATTACAGCTTTTAGTCCTATTTTTTTTGCAAGAAATGGACAACATAACATAAGAGGGATCTCAAAGAATGCTGAAATTGAAAACATAGTGCCTGGTAACTGATTATCTAATCTTAATTGTTTGATTAAGAATAATGGCATTGTGTTGTAGTAAGAGGAAAAGGCTGTAAAAATAGCTGTAATACTTAAACATAAGAGCATTACATTCTTATTTTTTAGGATGCTTTCCTTTTCATTTGATTCATTATTTTCTTTAATCTTTAAATCTGGCATTAAAAAAACTGCCAATAAACCAATGATTAGGTAGGTTAAAGAACAAAATATATAAACTAGTGAAAAGCTTCCATTTGCAATTAAATAAAACGCAAAAGAAGGGATAATAACCCAAGCTAATGAAGCTAATGATCTTAAAAAAGTGATGAATTTAATTGAGCTTGGTAAATTTAAAACAGCGTATTCACGAGAGGCTGCAAAAATTTGAGAATATGCTGATTGGGCTACTGCATAACAAGGTATAAGCATGAAAAACATAGTGTACTGATTTGGTCTTGTGATAAAAATAAAATTTGCAATTAGACCTGCGATACATGCTGTTAAAATAAGTTTAGAACGTGCAATTCCTAAATCAGATATCTTGGCAATTATTTGAACAATTAGTACATAAGAAATTGGATAGAGTACAAAGTATGTAGATATCTTTTGCGCATTAAAATTAAGTTCAGTAGATAAATAAACTGCTGTTGTAGAGTTAATAAATGCTTCTGTGCCTGGAATTAAAAAGCACATAATTACATATAGTAATCTGTAGTCTGTTTTAGGTGATAAATTCATATAGTTTTTTTCGTATGTTGATTTAATAATTTTATTTTTAAATTCTACTCTTTAAATTTTTTTATGGGAAACCTACCAATGCGTTTGACATCACAAAATCAAACTCGAGATAAGTT
>CAZEXR010000245.1:0-2169 GCA_964516675.1 uncultured Enterobacterales bacterium
GAAAAAGGCTTGCAGCTAGATTTTTTTAGAGCTTAAGGTCCTGTATATGTAAAATTCTTTAAAAATTTTTCCAAAAAAACTTTCTTATTTCAAATCTCGACCTATACTCATTCTTGCGCTTTAAAAAGTGAAAGAAAATCAAATACTCTTCAACAAACATCATCTGTTATGGCTTGTTGAACGAAACTAGCAATAAACATCAATAATCACAATCAAACTTTTCAAGCCCAATAATAGGGTTTGTCTAGTTCATTTTATTTAGAGGTGCAAATGACTTTATCTTTAAAAATCAGAAAATATGTAATTGATACTTGGTATTAGTTAATTCAAGGTTCATTTAATCACCTAGTCATTTTTTATAAAGGAAAAGGTAAAGATCCTGCTATAAAGCTTTGTAGTTCCGGTCTTTTGGGTTTTCCATGTGCAGTTGCAATTACAAAAGACGATTTTGAAAGAATAAAAAACGTGTTTGATAACTTAGACAACACCCAAAGGTTAATGGAAGAAATAGCAGAAAAAGATAACAAGTAAAGCACTATCTACTAACATTTAAAGTCTCTTATCTGTTTATATTTGTATTATTCAAATATACTTAGAAAAGTAACAATATTTTTAAGGAATTTTATGACTGAAGCAATAATTAACGTAGGCATCGCAGCCTTTGGAATGTCAGGAAAAATTTTCCATGCACCTTTCTTAAATGCAGATAAGAGATTTAATCTAAAAAAAGTATTCGAAAGAACTACAAATAAAGCAAAAGAAGAATACCCATCAATTCAAACCGTACGTTCATTTGAAGAACTACTAGAAGATGACATAAACCTTGTCATTATTTGTACTCCAAATACTCTTCACTACTCTATGGCAAAACAAGCTTTAGAGGCAGGAAAAAACGTTATCGTTGAAAAACCTATCTGCGTAACATCAGTACAAGCATTAGAACTTACAACTATTGCAAAAGATAAAAACCTTGTCTTTACAGCATTCCAAAACCGTCGTTTTGATGGTGATTTTTTAACTGTTAAACGTCTTATAAAAGAAGGACTTTTGGGAAAGGTTGTAGATTATGAAGCCCATTATGACCGCTATGTTCAGACTCCAAGTTCAAAAGAATGGAAAAGCAAAGGTGGGGATGGAGTTAATATTCTATATGATTTAGGTGTTCATTTAATTGATCAAGCCTACTCTATCTTTGGTAAACCACAAGAAGTGTATGCTGATTTTAGAAAGCAGTTAGCATTTACTCCAGATTTTGATAATTTTGAAGTTATTCTCTATTACAAAGACAAAAAAGCAGTGCTAAAGGCTTCTCAGGTAGTAGCAAATCCTGGTCCTCACTTTGTAGTTCATGGTACAAAGGGAAGTTTCATTAAATATGGAATGGATCCTCAAGAGGAAAATCTTGTTAAAGGCTTACGTCCTCCTATGGAGATAGGTGTTGATATTAAAGAAAACTATGGCACCTTAGTAACAATTGAAAATGGTGAAAAACATCAAGAACAGGTAGAAACTACTGTTGGAAATTATGGTGAGTTCTATTCAAATGTATATGACACCATTGTTAATAATCGCAAGCTGGTTGTAAAACCAGAACAGGCTGTAGATGTACTAAAAATTATTGAAGCAGCAATTAAGAGCAACAAGTCAAAGCAAAGAGAAAAGGTATAAAAATGGATATTAAAGCCATTCATCATGTCGCTATCATTGGCACCGATTATGAGAAAACCAAACATTTTTATGTCGATTTGTTAGGATTTAAAGTAGTTCGAGAGAACTACCGTGCAGCAAAGGATGACTATAAAATCGACTTACAGTGTGGAGAAAGTGAGATTGAACTTTTCATCGTTAAAAATGCACCTAAAAGACAGACCAATCCTGAAAACGCAGGTCTTCGTCATTTAGCTTTTAAAGTTGAAGATTTTGATGCTACAGTTAAAGCTTTAAACGATGCAGGCATTGAAACAGAGCCTGTAAGAATTGATGAATTTACCAACAATAAATTTACCTTCTTTAGAGATCCTGATAATCTTCCACTCGAACTTCACGAGTAATTAATAAGTTGCTAGGTAATATGATACCTAGCAATATATTATCAGTGGCACATCATATATTTAAAGTTTTTCCTTTTTCTTCTTCATTCAATTCAATTACATTTGATTTAATCATTAT
>CAZEXR010000246.1:0-2167 GCA_964516675.1 uncultured Enterobacterales bacterium
TTAATTAAGCTTTAGTCTGTTCTGCTTGAATTGCTGTAACTGCGATAGTGTAAATAATATCGTCAACTAAAGCACCACGAGATAGATCGTTAACAGGCTTCTTCATACCTTGTAACATAGGTCCGATTGAAACAAGGTTTGCTGAACGTTGAACAGCCTTGTAAACGGTATTACCAGTTGATAGGGTAGGGAAGATAAATACGGTTGCTTTACCTGCAACAGCTGAGTTTGGAGCCTTTAAAGCTGCAACATCTGGCATTACAGCAGCATCGTACTGAAGAGGACCATCAACTGCGATATCTGGACGCTTTGTACGTACAAGCTCTGTTGCTCCTCTCATAAGATCAACATCTTCGCCCTTGCCTGAATTCATAGTTGAATATGTAACCATTGCAACGCGAGGATCGATACCAAAAGCTTTTGCACTATCAGCAGATTGAATTGCAATCTCTGAAAGCTCTTCTGCTGTTGGTTTGATGTTTAGAGCGCAATCGCCGTATACATAAACCTGCTCATCCATTAGCATGAAGAAGATTGCTGAAACTAGTTTTGCACCAGGAGCAGTCTTAATGATCTGTAGTGGAGGACGGATTGTATTAGCGGTTGTGTGAACAGCACCTGATACTAAGCCATCAAGCTCATTGTTTTCAATCATCATGGTAGCTAGGAATACGTTGTCCTTTAATAAGTCCATAGCCATTTCAGGGGTAACACCCTTAGCTCTACGTAATTCAACTAATCTATCTACATAATTTGCACGAACTGCCTCAGGATCAACGAACTCAACATTTGCACCTAAAGTTACGCCCTGAGCCTTAGCAACTTCAAAGATCTTATCCTTGTTACCAAATAAAACTGGAATTGCAATATTCTGCTCAGCTACTTTTGCTGCAGCACAAACTGTACGTGGTTCATCGCCTTCAGGAAGAGCAATTTTCTTGTGAGCTGCGCGTGCTAGAGCTGTTAGCTTGCTTCTAAATGCAGCTGGGCTCATTAAAGGAGTCTTCTTTTCTTCAATTGACTTGATTAAATCAATTGCAGAAGCTGTAAAGTCCTTTGATGCGTTTTCTTCGATGTAAGCTTTTTGCTCTGCATCATTTGCACGTAAAACAGCAGGGAACTCACTTAATGCCTGTGCAACAGACCACATTGATTTTTCTGTTGTAATAACTGTTGCATTCGCAATCTGTGCATTTGCACCATCTGTTAATATAACAATCTTTGCCTCTGTTGAAGCAGGAGCTGTATCAGCTACTAAAACTGACTTTGCGTTTGCGCTTTCGTTTGATAATGCAACTTTAAATGCTTGTACGTTTTCATCGCCAGAAACTAAATTTGCGCCTAAGAATGCAGCAATGTCTTTTGCACGAGGTGCATAATAAGCTTTATCATAGTTAACTGTAGCAATAAAGTCTGTGATAACAGCTTCTTCTTT
This sequence comes from uncultured Enterobacterales bacterium, assembly GCA_964516675.1. Lineage (GTDB taxonomy): Bacteria > Pseudomonadota > Gammaproteobacteria > Enterobacterales > Succinivibrionaceae > Succinivibrio. The sequence continues at coordinate 1,436 of CAZEXR010000246.1, forward strand.
TGTTTCACAAGCATTTGAACAATTGCAGTGACCACAACCTGATAGAACAAGTTTCTTATTGCCCTTTGCATCTTTTGGAGCTACTGGGTTTAGAAGAATTGTGCCTAGGTGCTGGTTTTTGCCTGCATTTCCTAATGCTAGAAGAGTAGTATCTAAAGCAGCTTTTGCACATTTACATGCACAAGAAACAACAGTAATAATTTGGGCATCCATTGCATGGCTGATTTCAGCATTGATATCATCAATGTTAAAAGGAGCGTCAGTTACGCCTTCAATTACGATAACATCGTAATTTGCGCTATCTTTTAGTTTGTTGTAATTTGCAACAATGCTTTCTAATACTTCAGATTTGTTGCCCTGAGAAATCTTTTTTGCAGCGCAGCACTTGTTTAGTGATACATCTGAACATTCCTGACAGGTGCAGCTGTAAAAAGGTGTAAATAAAGCAGCCTTTACACCATTATTATTTAGGGCTTTAACTAAACCTAAAGAAGCAGTGAAAATACCTGAGGTTTTTCCTGCTGGGACTAGCATTACATTACGTGACAATCTTAACTCCAAATTTGCCAATAAATAAAAAATCTTTTGCACCGAGGATAATGGTATCGGGGGAGCATGACTGAAATTATACCATATTTACGCTATTCAGATTTTGAAAAAAAGTATCATGAAACATCTTTTAATATATTTTTTTAGCTACAAATGAAAATTTATAGATGTTCGCTTTTAATG
>CAZEXR010000247.1:0-2164 GCA_964516675.1 uncultured Enterobacterales bacterium
ACATTTTCCTTCCCCAGGACTTTGGCAAATTTAAGAAGTAAGGAACCAGAGCCGCAAGCTGGATCGTAGATTTTATTTACTTCTTTCTTGCCAACCGTAGTTATTTCCGCAAGAAGTTCACTTACTTCTTGTGGTGTATAGAATTCACCTGCTTTTTTGCCTGAGCTTGCTGCAAACTGAGAAATTAAATACTCATACGCATCTCCCAAAGCATCTGCACCGTAATCAATGAAATTTACATCAGCTAGACACATCATAACTGCAGATACAATCTCGTTACGTTTTTGAGGTGTATCTCCTAATGCTTTTGAGTCAATATCAAAAGTTTCAAATAGATCGCTATAAGCATGAGAGTTTGACTGCTCAATATCTCTAAAGGCCTGATTTAGATTACCTAATAAAAAAGTTTTATCTTTAATTCTGTTAATGAAGTTTGTAAAGGTATATTCAGGTTTAATATCATATCCGTAAGCTGCACGTAGCTCTTCTTGAAGGTCTGTATATTCTTCAGAGTTTTCTGCCTTTTCATAGATAATTTGTGCTTCATCTAAGGTCTCAACTTTTTCTTCTAAAAGTTCTACTACTGTATATAACTGTCTGTCTGAAATGTACTTATAGAATACTAAACATAATAGATAATCCTGATATTGGTCAGCATTCATAGTTGCACGCATTGCATCCGCTGATTTCCATAATGCTGCTTTTAAAGTCTCAAGATTCTGTAACATGATGAACTTCCTTTGGTCATAAAAATTATTCATATATTTTATAACAAGAAGTATATTCTTATACACAAATAAAGTATATCTTTGTGCACAAAAAAATGGTTAATAGTGTGCTCTAGTAAACATAAGCAATGAAAGATAGTAGCAATTCGATTTAGAGAACAGTTCGAAAAACAATAATTAACGCATTTTCCATGAACTAATGCTTGGGAACAGCGTAAGTTCACAAAAATATTCACATCTCTATCAAATAATTCATTATCAAGAGCAGAATTAAATACTGATAAAGGAAAAGTTCAAGACGTTCATTATGGCGATGTGTTAATAAAATATGGAGAGGTCCTTCAAGTAAAGAGAGATGATATTCCTTATATCAATAATCCTGATTATGCTACAAGTAACTCAACTTTATTGAAGAACGGTGACGTGGTTATTGCTGACGCAGCTGAAGACGAAACTGTCGGAAAATGCTGTGAAATTGCGGGGTTAACAACAGAAAAGATCGTATCAGGATTGCATACTATTCCTTGCAGACCGTTACTAAAATTTTCAGAAGGTTTCATTGGATATTATTTGAATTCTAGGTCATATCATGATCAATTATTGCCATTGATTCAGGGAACTAAAGTTTCTTCAATTTCAAAGTCTGCGATAAAAAATACAATTATTTGTGAGGCTTCGTGTGTAAATAGTTCATAAAAAGACACAGGATCATTCACATTTCGCCCAGTCTTATTTATCTCTACCTCCGTTCACATAACGCTCATCCAATTTTTCAGAATTCTAGTTCTTAATTATCGGTCTGTATTGAGAGGATCACTCAGATCTTATTCCGCTCCTAAGAAGCCAAAAGAGGTTTAAAGTACCTGGTGTTAAAGTTCTTTAAGCTCTATTGTTAGGTAAAGAATAAGGCAAGGCTATGCCTTGCCCCATATTCCTTTACTTCTTTTCAATAAACTTCATTATTTTCGTCAGTAGCTCCTCATTTTGTTTTTTTACTGTGGTAAGCATTGCCTCTAAATTTTCTGTTTTAGTAATGGCTTCTAAGTTCCTCTGCTCACTTTTGTTTAGTCTTTCAGTCAGAGTTGCAACCTTTTCCTTGAGAGCATCACGTTCTGCTTCAAGCGTTGAATTTAAGTTAGCTACAGTATTAACTTCAGTGGTCATGTGCTTCTTGTAATGATCATGCTCTTTTTGAGCTTGGGCGATCCTTTGACGGCAGGTTTTGATATTGCCTATAAAAGCCTGTTGTACAAGCTTTTCTGCCAATTCCTTGCACTCTTCTATGCCGTTTTGAGTAAACTCAAGCTCAGATGTTGTAGCTAGCTCTTTTGTCAGATAGGTGTTCATATGCTTTATGATCGTTGAAAAAGAGCCATGTTTTAAATGATCTCTAATAGTATTTGAATTTATCTCAATACCTGTTGCAGCAAGCTGTT
>CAZEXR010000248.1:0-2137 GCA_964516675.1 uncultured Enterobacterales bacterium
ATTTGTAACCTAGCTAAAAGCCTTATGGAAAAAGGCTTGCAGCTAGATTTTTTTACGACAACCAAATCATACCGATCATGATCACAGAATGAAGTAGGTCGATATCGCTTTTTTAAATCCATCAGTAAACCTGATGTGATGCTCTTTGACAATGTGTTTTTCTCTTGAATTTTAAGGGTAAATGTCAGTTCTGACAAAAGGAAATTCTCAGAACTGGGTACTCGGTTCTGATTGGATTGAATATCTGTTTTGATTAGCTTTCTACAGTCTGGGTATCAAAGTACTCCATGAGGTATGCTAAGGCTAACAGAGGATTGTTCTCAAATATCTTAAAGCTAATCTTGTAAGAGATAAGAGGAGCTTTCCTTGCTGTTTCCTTAGTACGGTGTTTAATATTGTCATACCCTCGTTTGGACATCTTTTCTCTTGCAAAGGAGATGACGTTATAAACCATGGAGTTAAGACCAATGATTGAGGCTAAATGATTTTCATCACAGCAGTGCTGCATATCTTGTAACAGAACTGTATCAATGATGTTGTGCTGTGCTTCGTACATCCATCTGCTTCTTAAGGAGAAAACTGTCTGATGACAGTTTTCTTCAGTAAATGGAAGGCTTGAGATGAAATAGAGAGTAGATGGAACTTTACGACCATCTTCTTTATCGTCTTTAAGGTGCCTTTGGGTTTCCTTATAAACTCTTATAACAGTCCTGGTATTAGGTAAAAGATCTTCTTTAGTAAGGATATCTCCACCGTCTTTATCTTTTAAGCCATCCATGGCTTTTAAAAGAGATTCTACAGGAACGATATCGTAGGTTCTCTCTTCAATACGTGAGCCTTCCTTATCTGTCCTTACCTCATGGTAATGTGAACTGGTGTTCTGAGTTTTATCAGTAAGCTCTGATATGTACTTCTCCATTGCCATAACTACAGGTCTGTTTGAAAGGTTGGTTTTAACAGCCATGATGTAGTCAAGGTATCTTGAGTTTAGAAACTCAATCATTTTAGCTGTAGTATTGATGGCATCAGCATAAAAGATACTGTCTTGAGGTAATGAACTGTTATCAATCATTTCGATAAAGGCTGATACTTCATTGTTCTTGGCTTTTACCATACTGTAGCTTATGACATTGAGTGCACTGCAGTCATAAAGACTAACTCTGTGGGCACCTTTCTTTTTACGGCTCTTTTCACCTCTTCTGAATGATGAGCGTAATTCCTGCCCGTCACCTCCTAAAAGGTGTCGGTAGTCAGATACATTGTCATCTTCATTCCTTATGTTATGAACGAGCTCATAAGCTTCAATTCTGGCATCTGAAAAGTACTGTCTGAACATTGATGAGAACTCATCATCAGGTATCATCTTTAAAAAGAACCTAATCTCTTCAGCTGATATCATCCATTTAGGTGATGGCATATCAGGTATGATGTACTGAAGGATTGGATTGTAGATAAAGTAGAACTTAGCATGTTCTCTGCAGTCATGGTTGCCACATAGTGATGACAGCATAACTACAAGCAGTACCACATCAGATGTGTAAATGACATAGTCGCTGTTCCTTTCATCATACTGAAAGTACTTTCGTCTTATGTCATTACGCAATGCCATAATGGCTGTGGTAAGAGGTCTCTTTTTCAGGAACCGTTCAGCTCGGTCTCGTGCTGTTTCTACCTGATACATGTAGTCATCAAAGAATGCATCATCCTCAGTATATCCATGCTCATGAAGAGCCTGTACATACTGTTCATTGAAATCTAAATCAGAATCAGCGGGTGCGGAAAAACGAGTATGCTGTTTAGCATACTGCTCCAACTCCTGAAACTGAACTGATGATTCCATGACGTACCTTAAAAGTCTTAAACTTTCAGTATTTGATCAGTTTTCAGGTGAAATTTCAAGCAAAATATTGATCTGTGATCCTTTCGTCACAAAATAAATTGAAACTGCGATCCAAAAATCACAGATTAAAAGAGAAAAACAAATTGTCAAAGAGCATCCGTAAGGCTTGCCTACTGGAGTTTAAAGTGTAAATCTACCGTCAAATCATTTTGTGATCATGATCGGTATGATTTGGTTGTCGTAAAGCTTTTCATATAGAACATTGTATGTATGAACCTTAAGTAAGGATAAGTCATC
>CAZEXR010000249.1:0-2122 GCA_964516675.1 uncultured Enterobacterales bacterium
GACGTACTTCAGCGCGTTTTCGATTCGCAAAGCGGAACCATTATTGGCATGTTCAATATGTTTTCAGGTGGCGCTTTAGAGCGTGCATCTGTTTTAGCATTAGGTATCATGCCATATATCTCTGCATCTATCATCATCCAATTGTTAGCTGTTATTAACAAGGATTTAGCTGCTCTTCGTAAAGAAGGTGAGTCTGGTCGTCGTAAGATTACTCAGTACACACGTATTGCAACTGTATTCTTAGCAGCTCTTCAAGCATTTGGTATGGCTACTGGTATTCCAAACATGATGCCTGGTTTAGTTGATAACCCAGGTTTCGGTTTTTACTTTGTAACAACCGTAAGTTTAGTTACTGGTACAATGTTACTAATGTGGCTTGGTGAACAGATTACTGAGCGTGGTATCGGAAATGGTATTTCACTTATCATTTTCGCAGGTATCGTAGCAGGTCTGCCTTCAGCACTTGCAAGAACCTTTGAACAATCACGTCAAGGTGATCTTTCAACAATTGCATTACTACTAATAGGTGTAGTAGTGGTCCTAGTGACCTTCTTTGTGGTTTTCGTTGAGCGCGGTCAGCGTAAGATTGTTATCGAATACGCTAAACGCCAAATGGGTAATCGTATTTACTCTCAGCCACGCTCTAATTTACCATTAAAGATCAACTTATCAGGTGTTATTCCAGCAATTTTTGCTTCGTCAATTATTCTGTTCCCTGGTACTGTTGTTTCTTGGTTCGGCCAAGGCGATAATGCGGTAGCTAATGTACTATCTAGCATTTCTGTGTTCTTGCAACCAGGTCAGCCTCTTTATGAGTTGCTATATGCAGCTGCTATCGTATTCTTTACATTCTTCTACACAGCTTTGGTTTTCAACCCTCGCGAAGTAGCAGAAAACTTAAAGAAGGGTGGCGCTTTCATCCCAGGCATTCGCCCAGGTGAACATACAGCTAGATTCATTGATCAGGTGATGACTCGCTTAACCTTAAGTGGTTCTTTATACATGGTTCTTGTTTGCCTTGTTCCACAGTTACTTATGAACTGGTTTAATGTTCAGTTCTATTTCGGTGGTACATCTTTACTAATTATCGTTGTTGTTTGCATGGACTTCGTATCTCAATTACAGAGTCATATGATGAACCAGCAATACGGCGATGTCATGCGTAAAGCAAACTTAAGAAATTATGGTCGTTAATTTTCGTTAATTGGAGAAATGAAATGAAAGTTGGTGCTTCAGTTAAAAAGATCTGCCGCAACTGTAAAATTGTTCGTCGCAATGGTGTTGTTCGCGTTATCTGTGATAATCCAAAGCATAAGCAGCGTCAGGGCTAATGCTTATTAAATTGTGTTGTAGAAATACTTGCACATTTGATTTAAAGTCTGTATAATTATACAGCTTGAAAAAGCACTAAGAGAAATCTTGGTGCTTTTCTGACATGCCAAAGTGCACTATAGCGGTTGTCGCGTATCCTCACGGGCTTTGCGACAGCCTTTGTTTTAAACCGACCTATATTTTAGGAGATCAATAGTGGCCCGTATAGCTGGCATTAATGTGCCTGATAATAAGATCGCCGTGATTGCTCTACAGTCAATCTTCGGCATCGGCCCAACCCACGCAAAAGCTATTTTAGCTGGTGCTGGTGTTGATGAGTCTGCTAAGTTAAAAGACTTAGATGAGGCAACAATCGACAAAATTCGTGCCGAAGTTGGTAAGTTCACCGTTGAAGGTGATCTTCGCCGTGAAATTTCTATGAACATCAAGCGCCTAATCGACTTAGGTACTTACCGTGGTTTACGTCACCGCAGAGGTTTACCAGTACGCGGTCAGCGTACTAAGACTAATGCACGTACTCGTAAGGGTCCACGTAAGAGCATTAAGAAGTAGGAGAAGCTTTAGATGGCAGAAGTTAATAATAAGGCTCGCACAGGCAAACGCTCAAAGAAGCAGGTTGCTGATTGCGTAGCTCATATCCACGCATCTTTCAATAACACCATCGTTACCATTGCAGATCGTCAGGGTAACGTACTATCTTGGGCTACTGCTGGTGGTTCAGGTTTCCGTGGCTCTCGTAAGTCTACACCATACGCTGCTCAGGTTGCTGCAGAGCGTGCTGGTGAAGCTG
>CAZEXR010000250.1:0-2075 GCA_964516675.1 uncultured Enterobacterales bacterium
ATAAGTATCGTGTAACTGCAATTGTAGCTGCTGTAATTATTCTAATTTTCTTTGTTGTTTACTGTGCTTCAGGCATGGTATCAGGTGCTCGCTTATTTGAGCAGACCTTTGGTCTTGATTACCGTAATGCTCTTTTAATTGGTGCAGTATCTACAATTCTTTATGTTTGTATTGGTGGCTTCTTAGCAGTAAGTTGGACTGATGCAGTACAAGCAACTCTAATGATTTTTGCTTTAGTTATCACTCCAATTATCATTATCTCTGATGTAGGTTCTATTTCTGAAGCTAATGCATTAGTTGCTGCAAAAGGACCTGATATGGCTGATATGCTAAAGGGTACAACAATCATCGGTCTAATCTCTCTTGCAGGTTGGGGCTTAGGCTATATGGGACAACCTCATATTTTAGTAAGATTTATGGCCGCTGCTTCTGTTAGTGGAATGGGTGGTGCTCGTCGTATTAGTATTGGTTGGATGATCTTCTGTCTTCTTGGCGCTGTTTTAGTTGGTTACTATGGTGTAGCTTTTGCAGCTAAACATCCTGAGATTTCTGTAGATAATCCTGAGCAAATCTTTATCATTGTTACTCAGACCTTATTTTCTCCTTGGATTGCTGGTATTTTATTATCTGCAATTTTAGCTGCTGTAATGTCAACTCTTTCATGCCAGTTATTAGTGTCTTCAACAACTCTTACCGCTGATTTTTATTCAAGAGTAATTCGTCCTAATGCTTCACAAACTGAGCTTGTATGGATTGGTCGTTTAATGCTATTGTTAGTTGCTGCAATTGCTTATATTATTGCTTTAGATCCTAACTCAGGTATTCTAAAGTTAGTATCTTATGCTTGGGCTGGTTTTGGTGCTGCATTTGGTCCTACTGTACTAATCTCTGTTTTCTGGAAGAAAATGTCTTTAGTTGGTGCAATTTGCGGTATGATCACAGGTGCTGTAACTGTTATCATTTGGGAAATGGGTAATTTCTTTGAATTATACTCATTAGTCCCTGGTTTTATCTTATCTGCAATTGTAATTTATGTTGTAAGTTCACTTACTCAAAAAGAAAATGCTCCGGTTGAATCATTATTCAATGATTTAGAAAGACAGTTCTGGGTAGAAGTTAAAGACCGTTAATTTATAGGAGATAGCCCTTGAGAGATCTACCACCAAATGTATATTTACATTCGTATTTAAAAAAAGCAGGCGTTCGCTTTGATTTAAATTTGGTAGATACTATTGTTAATAAAGGTTTTGGTCTATCTTTTTATGTATTCTTGTCATTGCTTGTAGTGCTAGCTTCATGCTTTTCTATGGGCAATTTATCAATCTTTCATAACCAAATTCAATTCTATATTTTATCTGCTCTGGTAATAGTGTATTTGTTCTTATACATATATCGTGTTTATAAGTTCAGGTGTATTAGACGAAGACTACGTATGGATAATTCTCCAATTATTGTTGAAGCTTACGCTATTGTTTTATTTGATGTTAGTAATCTTAATTCAGATAAAACTGTAAAACCTAGACGTAGTGCTGTATTGTATAAGGAGTCGGGGAGTTTATCTCCTAGGTTCTTTACTGGTGTCATTAAACGTGGAGTAAAGCAGCATTACTATAAAGATCAGATTGCTCGTGTTTTTATAGATAGAAAAGATCCAACCATGTATTCTATTGATGATGATAAGTTTTATATGACAGCATCAGAAAAGAGCATTAAAGAACAACCTTATGCGATAGGTAAGCTTGCTACAAAGCTTAACAGTGCAGTGGAAGAGAAGGTTGTGAAGTAGTTTTAACTAGATTAATACTTATTGTTTCCTTGATATTAGTTTCGGTTGTCAATTGAATTCCGCGGTCAGTCAATCCTCAAAAATCTAAACTTTCGTGAAATTAATTAAATCAAATTAAGTATTTTGCTTTAATTTTATTTATTAGTTGATTTTTTTTTGATATTTTATATTGCGTATAATTTTTAATTTATGCGTTTTATTAAATATCATGAAAGCCACCGAAATAATCAAAAATAGTTTTAAAGGAACCAATCCAAATTATCGTTCAGATATTGATGGATTAAGAGCA
>CAZEXR010000251.1:0-2046 GCA_964516675.1 uncultured Enterobacterales bacterium
ATCGTCACGACAATAACTCTGAAGCAAAGCTATGGGATAACTTTAAAGAGAAGCTTCAATTAAACAATAGCAACGTCTTAAATGGAGTTGATATTACAGACGTTGAAATGACTCGCATAAAAGAGTTCATTGAACAAAACGCAGTAACACCATACAAGGCTGCAAAATGGCTATCTGGCGAGAACGGTGTTGTTAATATTCCTCTTGTTAGAGAGGATTCGTCCTTAGGACGAATCGACCTAATGGCAGTTAATCAAAGAGACATCGCAGGCGGTCGTTCTTCATATGAAGTAATCAATCAGTATGTATCAGATAAATGCAATGATAGAGATAGAGATAGACGTTTTGACGTAACTCTACTTATCAACGGTATGCCGATGATACAGATTGAATTAAAGAACCAAGATCATGGCTTTATGGATGCTTTTCGTCAAATTGTAAAATACAGTGAAGAAGGCAAGTTTAGAGGTCTATTTGGATTAGTTCAGATGTTTGTTGTATCTAACGGTGCTGATACTAAATACATTGCAGCTGATACCGCAGATAAACTTAATGAAAAGTTCCTATCTGGATGGGTTGACGAAAAGAATAAACCTGTAACAGATTATCTTAAATTTGCTCGCGATGTTCTATCTATTCCTGCAGCTCACTGCTTAGTAGGAAAATATAGAGTTCTTGATAATGAAAATAAGAGAATTATTCTTTTAAGACCTTATCAAATTCATGCTATCGAAAAAGTAAAAGAAGCTTCAAAACAAAGTAAATCTGGTTATGTATGGCATACAACTGGTTCTGGTAAAACTTTAACCTCATATACTGTAACAAAGAACCTTTTTGATATTCCATCTGTTGATAAAGCAATCTTCTTAATTGATAGAAAGGATTTGGACACACAGACAACTGATGCATTCATGTCATACGCTGATAATGGAGAATTGAATATTGATAGCACAGATAACGTTGCAGACCTTAGAAAAAAACTATTAAATACTGATAGACAAGCCATCGTTACAACAATTCAAAAACTGCAAAGACTGATTAGATTTAACGAAGAAGATACAGATAAAAAAGACAAAAAAGGAAAAACGATAAAGAAATTAAAAGAAGGCAAACTATTAAAAAAACTGAAAGAATGCAGAATTGCCTTTGTTGTTGATGAGTGCCACCGCAGTGTTTCTCCTCAGGCAAAATTTGAGATAGAAAAATACTTTATAAATTCTTTATGGTTTGGCTTTACTGGAACACCTAGATTTAAGGAAAATAAATATCAACGCTATGGTGAGCTATCTCAAACTACCGATATGCTCTATCGCAATGATAGATACACAAGTACACTCAATTTAGATGGTACAGAAAACAACCTTACAAGCTGTCTTCATTACTACACTGTAAAAGAAGCTATCCATGATAAAGCTGTTCTAGGCTTTAACATCGAGTATAACTCAACTATCGACTTTGAAAATCAAGCTGATGAGCTAAAAGTAAATATTCCAGACGACTACGACAGCACAAATATCCAAGATAGAATGGATTTGGAAGATGATTTCTTAAAAGCATATAAACTACAAAACGGAACACAAAACATTGCTGATATATACGATACAGATAAACATCGCAATGAAGTAATTAACCACATTATAAACAAAGCACATCAAAAATTCGGATTAAGAAACGGTGAAGGACGCACATACGAAGGTATATTAAGTGTAAGCTCCATTAAGATTGCTCAACGCTATTATGAATTATTTAAAGAGTTTATAGCTGCAGGCAAAGTATCAAAGATTGTAAAACAAAAGCTTCCTGATTTTCCTAAGATTGCTATTACGTATAGCGTTGGCGAGAATGAAGAAGGAGCACAAGCTAATCAAGAAATGATGCAAAAATCATTAGATGATTACAACAAAATGTTTAACAAACACTATACCCTAGAAGGTGGACTTTACGGATATAACGAAGATCTTAATAAGCGCCTTGCCCGTAAGAATGATCTGTATTTGCGACGCAGTGAGCAATTAGATCTAGTTATTGTGGTGGATAGATTATTAA
>CAZEXR010000252.1:0-2018 GCA_964516675.1 uncultured Enterobacterales bacterium
CCTATGAGTACATCAAGGTTTTGTTTCTAATTTTTATGTGGGAAACTAGAGTTATGCATAAATGTATAAACTACACATAGAATTTATGCTAAAGCTGAATTCTTAATGATTTTTTCCTAGGTTATGCTTCGCAGTAAAATGCGAAGCATTTTTTTTGAAAAGAACTAAATCAGACAATTAACTTTTCTCTCTGTTTTTGCTTATTTTTTTAACAAAATATTCATCTTTTAAGTCACTAAAATCTCAAATAATGTGATTTATATCCAAATATGCTTTTTTAATGTACAGCGTACGTGTCATTTTTACAATTCTAGTTCAAACATAACACTTGATTGACATATTATTTGTTTATATCACAACAAAAATAAGGAGCTTTTTATGCCTAGATATATGTGGTTTATTATCGCAGCTATCGCACTTGTAGTCGGTTATGCTGTGTATGGTAAATTTGTAGAAAAAATCTTTGGACCAAACCCTGCTAGATCTACTCCAGCAAAAACCAAGTCTGATGGTGTTGATTTCGTTGCTATGCCAAAATGGAAATTATGGCTTATTCAATTGCTAAACATCGCAGGCGTAGGTCCTGTATTTGGTCCTATATTAGGTGCTTTATATGGCCCAACAGCACTATTATGGATTGTTATAGGTACAATCTTTGCTGGTGCTGTACATGACTATTTTGCAGGTATGATGTCTGTAAGATACGGTGGTGCTAATGTACCTGATATTGTAGGTTTTAATTTAGGCAAACCAGCTAAATATGTAATGCGAGTATTTGCTACCGTATTACTATTATTAGTGGGTGTTGTATTCGCAACAGCTCCTGCAGGTTTATTAACAAACCTATGCGCAGGTCACTTTGATGGTGCTTTAAATTACGGCGTATGGATTTCTATCATTTTCGCTTACTATTTCTTAGCAACCATTATTCCTATTGATAAGATTATCGGTAGAATCTACCCTATTTTCGGCGCACTACTTATTATTATGGCTGTAGGTGTAACCCTTGCTTTATTCATTAAGATGCCTGAGAATTTCTACTCATGGGCAAGCTTTACTGAAAATCCAAATCCAAAAGGCTTACCTATCTTCCCTCTAGTATTCATTACAATTGCTTGTGGTGCTCTTTCAGGTTTCCACTCTACACAGTCTCCTCTAATGGCTCGTTGCATTGAAAATGAATCTGAAGGCAGAATGGTGTTCTATGGTGCAATGGTTGCAGAAGGCTTCATTGGCTTAGTATGGTGTACAGTTGGTATGACCTTCTACCCAGATGTTCAAGCTCTAGCAGCTGCTGGTGGCCCTGCATCTGTTGTAAACCACGCTTGCACAGAACTTATGGGCGTATTCGGTGGTTTATTAGCAATCCTTGGTGTTGTTATTCTTCCTGTAACTTCAGGTGATACAGCATTTAGAGCTGCTCGTTTAACTATTGCAGAAGCTATCCACTTACCTCAGCTAAATCTTGTTAATAGACTACTAATTGCTTTACCTTTATTTGCTATTGGTATTCTTCTATCTCAGGTTGATTTTAATATCATATGGCAGTACTTCGGATTCTGTAATCAGGTTCTAGCAGGTATTTGTCTATGGGCTGGTGCTACTTATCTTTATAAGAGAGGTAAGCTACACTGGATTTGCACAGTTCCAGCAGTATTCATTACAACAGTTTCTGTAAGCTATATTGTATTTGAACCTAATATGGGCTTTGGTATGGATATATCAATTGCTAATACAATAGGTGGAATTGTTGCACTTGCATGCTTAATTACATTCTTAGTTATTGGTAAGCGTCCTGTTGAAGGCGCAGACACAAATTGCTAGTAGCTTAGAATTTAAACAAACATAAAGAAATGGCATACTTTTTAGTATGCCGTTTTTTTTATGAAAGCCTGTTAAGTGGCACCCAATCACTGGGCAAACACAAATCTAGACCTATTATTCATAAGTCTTAAATATCAAATACACACATTGATCTTTTAAAAATTTATTTGGATTTTTCTTGGCTAAGTGTTTGA
>CAZEXR010000253.1:0-457 GCA_964516675.1 uncultured Enterobacterales bacterium
CTTGATATCCATCTGAAGTGCAGTAACACCATCACGAGAACCTGCTACCTTAAAGTCCATATCACCTAAGTGATCTTCATCACCCATAATATCAGTTAGAATTGCAACTCTTTGGTCTTCTTTAACAAGACCCATTGCAATACCAGCTACAGGAGCCTTGATAGGTACGCCTGCATCTAATAATGATAAGCAACCAGAACATACTGATGCCATTGATGATGAACCGTTTGACTCAGTAATTTCTGAAACAACACGGATTGAATATGGGAACTGATCCATTGAAGGAAGAATAGCCTTTAATGCTCTCTTAGCTAGACGACCGTGACCAATTTCACGACGCTTAGGAGAACCGATTAGACCAGTCTCACCTACACAGTATGGAGGGAAGTTATAGTGAAGAATGAATCTGTCTGAACGAACACCAGTCATATCCTCGAAAGTCTGAGCATCACGCTCT
>CAZEXR010000253.1:467-2017 GCA_964516675.1 uncultured Enterobacterales bacterium
ACTGAGTCTCACCACGAGTAAATAGAGCTGAACCGTGAACACGTGGAAGAATACCTGTTGCAATAGTGATAGGACGAATCATACGTAATGAACGACCATCAATACGCTTTTCACCTGATAAGATACGCTCACGAACGATGTTGCGCTCTAATTCAAAGAAAATCTTAGCGATTTCGTTTTCTTTGCCAGCAAAAGCTTCATTAGCAACTAACTTCTCAGTTACAGCCTTCTGAATCTCTGCTAATTTATCCTGACGCTCTAACTTGTCAACGATTCTAAATGCATCGCCAACACCTTGAGCAGCTTCTGCTTTAACAGCATCGATTAAAGATGTGTTCTCTTCTGGCTTTACCCAATTCCAAACAGGACGGTTAACCTCACGAGCAAACTCTTCAATCTCTTTAATTACAGCCTGTTGCTGTTCGTGACCGAACATAACAGCGCCTAACATTACAGACTCAGGTAGGCAATTTGCCTCTGACTCTACCATTACAACAGCCTTTTCAGAACCTGAAACAACTAGGTCTAGATCTGAAACCTTAGTCTCTGATGATAATGGGTTTAAAACATACTGACCATCAATATAGCCAACGCGAGCTGCACCTAGAGGGCCATTCCATGGAAGACCTGAGGTTGCAAGAGCTGCTGATGCAGCAATAATTGATAAAATATCTGTAGGGATTTCAGGATTTGCTGACATAACTGTAACAACAACCTGAACCTCATTTACGAAACCATCTGGGAATAGTGGACGTAATGGACGGTCAATTAGACGTGAAATTAAGGTCTCACCCTCAGTAGCACGGCCTTCACGACGGAAGAAGCTTACTGGGATTTTACCAGCAGCGTATGAACGTTCCTGATAATTAACTGTTAGAGGGAAAAAGTCACGACCTTCTACTTCTTCTTTGCGATTACAAACTACAGTTGCAAATACTGTAGTATCGTCCATTGATGCCATTACAGCAGAATCTGCCTGACGACCAATTGCACCTGTTTCTAAAGTTACTGTATGACGACCATATTTAAAGGTGCGTACTATTGGTTTTAAATTCATTGAATTATCTCCACAATTCCCCACTTCGTTTGCCTCTTTTTAGTGGGTCTATATAATTTGGGCGGCCCAAAAGCCGCCCTAGCCTGACGCTATTACTAGCGACGGAGCTTTAACTTCTCAACGATTGCGCTGTAACGTGCAACTTCAGAAGCCTTTAAGTAGTCAAGAAGCTTACGACGCTGAGCTACTAGACGTAATAAACCACGACGGCTGTGGTGATCTTTCTTATGAGCCTCAAAGTGTGGCTGTAGATCAGCGATTCTTGCAGTTAATAATGCAATTTGAACCTCTGGATAACCAGTGTCTTGTGGATTACGACCGAATTCAGCAACGATTTTTGCCTTATCTTCTACTGTTAACATAATATATGCTCCATTTTGTGAAAATCAAAAACTTCCAGACCGATCACAAACTCAGTTGAAAGCCTTGCAATTCTAACATAAATCTATAATTCTTTATCTTTTGTGTTATTAAAAAGTCTTTTTTTATTGAG
>CAZEXR010000254.1:0-2005 GCA_964516675.1 uncultured Enterobacterales bacterium
CACACATTGATCTTTTAAAAATTTATTTGGATTTTTCTTGGCTAAGTGTTTGAAAATCGATCACTTTTTAATTTTTTATAAAGCTATCACTTTTGTTTTTAATTTCAACAAGTTATTCCTTATTTTGTGAACAAAGGATCACGGTGGTTTTAATATTCCACAAAACTGTGTGACAAGGATCAAATTTCAGTTTTATTGCTTGATAGTAACGCTAGTTCTGATTAAATAACTTTGTTAAATCATTCAGTTATTATATGGCGTTACTATGCTTGATAAGCAAATCCTTCATTCAGACTTTGGCTCTGACAATGGCTTTAAAGCTAAAACAATTAGACTTGAAAATTTAAACCTCATTGCAGGTGCTGTTGATTTCTTTGGCATTGAAAATTTGATTGATAATGCTATTCAAAAGGAGTCTAACAATCCAGGTGTACCTTACGGTACTTTAGTCAAAGCACTAATCATGCAATGCTTACAGGTACCATATCAGAGTCTTTATAATACCCAAGAGTTCTACAGCGATAAGCCTTTTGATGTTTTATTCAACGGAAATGTGCTCAATGCAGAAGATTTCAATCGAGTAAATATGGCGCGTATGCTTGATGCTGTTTATGAATATGGCATTGAGAAGTTATTCACTGATATTGCAGTTAACGTTTTTAATAAAATCAAAATTGATGTAACCGCAGTTCATCTAGACTCAACCTCATTTCATTACGATGGAAAAAGCAGAGAAGAGCAAGGTTGTGAAATTGTTTTACGTAAAGGATACAGTCGGGATGGCCATCCTGAATTAAATCAAATAAATGCCTTGATGATGGTTGATACACTAACACGCATTCCACTATGGCATCATTGTGTTAGTGGAAATACCTCAGATAACACTTCCTTCAACGAAGCTATCAATAAGTTTTTACCATTCTTACAACAGCAATTCAAAGAGCTTCAATACTTGGTGGGTGACAGTGCATTATGTACAGCAAAAAACTTACAGGATGCAAAAGAAAAGAACATAAAAATTGTTACCAGAGTACCAGATAAAGATACTATCGCCAAAGAGTGTTTTTCCATGGATACTGAAGGTAAGTTTACCCCTGTGAATAAGGACGAGCCTCTAGGTCCTCAAGCTATGTGGTGTGGTAATAAAAAACTTGGTGATGTCGAACTTAAGATGATGATGGTCATCAATCCTAATATGAAAGGTAAAAAAACAGAGACCTATACCAATAGAGCAAAGAAAGAGGAAGAACAAACAAAGTCTGCAGTTAAAAAATTCTCCACACAACCTTTTGCTTGTAAGGCTGATGCAGAAAAAGCTGTTAACAAACTCGAAAAATCACTCAAATATTGTAAGCTCGCAGACATCAAGTATGAGACCATCGAAGGTTATGCTCATAAAGGTCGTCATAAGAAAGATGAACTTCCAATATCTAAAGGAGTTATAGTTTTTGCAGAAGTATCAATCATGGAAGATGTGCTAGAACTCAAAATCAATGAATCTTTACGCTATATCATTGCAACCACAGATATCACAAGAGATTGGACCATGGCAGACTTACTTGCCATCTATCATCGTCAAAGTGCAGTTGAAAGAGGCTGGAGATGTATTAAAGATCCAAAAATTCTCGTCAGCTCCATCTTCTTAAAGAAGCCATCTCGCATCGCAACTCTGATGTGGCTGATGACGCTTGGGTTACTTGTGTACTGTGCTATGGAATACCACATCAGAAAAACTATGCAAGATAATGAGTTATGGATACCAACTCCAGATAACCGCTACCCGATGTATAAACCAACCTTGTTAAGGCTTCTAACCTATATATCTAGGTGTGAGACTCATTTGAACATTGTATATAAAGATCACGTGCCAATAACCGTCAATTTCACTTGTGCGCATGAGCCTGTAAAAGAACTTTTAAGAGCACTTGAACCTGAGTTTAGTTACTACTACACAGCAGCACCATACTCCATGAAAATCTATCAAATGGCAGCAGAAGATTAAGTA
>CAZEXR010000255.1:0-1997 GCA_964516675.1 uncultured Enterobacterales bacterium
ACGGTAAATCCACGAATTTACATTCGCGGAGGTCACTTCATATTGTCTATAACTTCTCTCAATTAGAGTACATCAATCTACTTACCTGCGTAACTCAAAACTTTTTAACTGTTATCTCAGGAGCACCAGGTTCAGGTAAAACCAGCATTTGCAATATTCTAGGACATTCTTTAGGTCTTACAGATATTGCCCAAACTCTTAAGGAAAATGAAGCATGGGGAGAGCAAAGAGAACTTGCTAACCGTTATGTTCCTGTATCAGTTGAACGTGGTTGGACCTCAAAGCGTGACTTTATTGGCTACTTTAATCCTCTTACAAGAACCTTTGAAAGTACCGATCCACACCGCTATGAGTGCTTTAGACAATTAGATAAAGAAGCAACTCAAGGCTTTGAAAAATTACCTTATTTAATTTTATTAGATGAGGCCAATTTATCACCAATGGAATACTACTTTGCTGATTTTATGAATATCTGTGATAGCAGAAAGTCAAACAATACTATCGCTCTAAGTGGTAGTCAGAAATATCATATTCCAGATACCTTACGATTCTTAGCAACCATTAACAATGACCACACAACTGATAGATTATCTCCACGTTTAATTGATAGATCTTTTATTGTTATTCTTCCAAATGAAGGAAAGCAAAATGAAAGCGCTCAAGAAAAACAAATACAGCCTATCAATTGGGAATATCTAAAGGCAGCCTTCTCTAAAGGTGATATTGAAAAGAATACTCTAAAGAATTATGAAGATCTTAAGGAAACCCTTGAGAAAGTTAATATTCCTTTATCATATAGAAGTGATAACGCTATTAGAAAATACATTAAATCAGCATCTTACTGGATGTCAAAATCAACTGATTGTAATAAAGCATCTCGTAGTGGCCAAACCATTGCCTTAGACTTTGCAATTGCACAAAAGGCACTACCATTTATTGATGTTTTAGGTGACTCATATCATGTGGCATTAGAGGATTTAGCAGCTCAACTTGAAAACTTTGAATTAACTAAATCTCTAGATATCGTAAGAAGAATTATAAAGAACGGCAGTGAAATGGATGATTATCGTTTCTTTAAATTCTAATTGATGGTGTCATTATGAAGATTACATCAATTGAGTTACTAAAATCAAAAGCTCTAGGAGAGCCTTACAAAGAGAGACTTCCTCAAGTTGTCTGCTCTTGGACTATTTTAGATAATGAATTTGTATGCTCAAATTTAGCTTTTAAAGCAGATTTTGCTTCCTACATTGAATATAGTTTAAATGTATATTTTGATGAGAGCTTAGATTTTATAAAAGCTGAGTATCCTTTTGACTCACTTAAATGCAAACTTTTATTAAATAATAGAAAACAAGACCAAACCGACATTGAATTTTCAGGAAATTGTGTATCTGTTAATCTATGTAATGAACTCTTATATAGAAGTGCCATAAATGTTCTCTTATCATTAGATTTTTATCTTGAAGACAAAGAGAGTCAGAACATAATTAGCACAGGTAATTTCTCATTTTTAGTAAATCAAACAGATGAAAATGCAGCTGCAATGATTAACTATTTAAATGAAGAAGGCCCTAAATACATTTTTAATAAGTTATCTATTGGCAAAGATGCGCAAGTTCAAACACACAGTGATCCTTCTTTAGAAGTCCTAGGTAAGAAAATTGCTGCACTTATTTCTGCATACGATGGTTCAATTAGCTTTTTTAAAAGCAATTCATACTTTAATTTAAAGCAAGAAGATAGAATTGAGGGCTTTGATAAATTACGATCTTTCGGTTCTGAAACCTTACGTTTCATTGTCGAACATCCTGATGAATTAACCCCTTATGATAAAAACACAGGTATTAACTATAAAGGAAGATATTACATACCAAGACATACATTAGTGTCATGCAATGTAAAGAATTACTCTATTGCAGAAAACGTCATTATTGTTAGTTTTGTCACCAGCAGTGAGAAAATGACCCACTAACAGCGAATTAAAGTTGATCCAC
>CAZEXR010000256.1:0-1987 GCA_964516675.1 uncultured Enterobacterales bacterium
AAGAGTACCGATGGCTATAATAAGCTAATCTATTTATAAAAACAAACATTTTACATCAATTGAAAGCATAAAAGAAAATTTGTCACAAAATTTTAGGGCAACAACACTAAAAGGTCACCCTCACACTTTTTAAATCGAATCCTTTACTAAAATCAATTTTTGTGATTCTGTTCCGACTTCTTATTTTACAAGCTTTTGCTCCGATTTTAGTCTAAAAATTAGATCTATTAATTGATCGCGAACTCCTATATTATGCTCATACACAAGCAATTTGTTAGATGAGCGAAGGTATGAATCAAGTGTTATTTCAAGCAGCATTAAAAGATGCAGGATGTTTTCCTAGATTTGTAAGTGAAAGTGAACTTACAAACTTCGAAAGATGCCTTGAAATAAATCTAGATGATCCTCGTGATCCTTCAAAAATCGTATATCCATTGCATGTTATAGGTGTAATTATTCTTACGGCTCGAGTTAGTGGCTGTAACAACTGCGAGGAAATCAGAACCTATTGGGAAGATCATCTCGATTTCTTTAAAAAGAATTTATACGATTGTCCTGATGAAGACTATATTCCTTCAGCTCAAACCATACGTAGAGTACAGACCATACTAGACATTGATAATTTAACTCAGGTTTATTACGACTTCTTTTCTAAACCTGCTGTAGCTGAAGAAGAAACGAAAAACGCCACAGATATTCAAGACAAAGAAGTTCATGCTATTGATGGTCAAAATCTAAGGGGAACTAATACACAGATAGTAGTAGATGGAAAACTAAAAAATAAACCTGGGTATGACATAGTTTCTCTATACGCAACACGAGCTGGTATCTGTTTATCTCAAGTAACTGTCGATACAAAAAATCAAGAATCAAAAGCGATTATTGAGCTATTAAAAGCAGTTTGCGTAGTTAATACCATAATCACTTGGGATGCCTTAAACACTCATGTATCAACACTTGAAGCTGTAATAAATGCACAAGCTGACTTTGTTGTTGTAGTAAAAGCAAATCAGGGGTACCTATTTGAAGAAATTACCGATGCCTTCGATATTGGACTACAAGCATTTGAAGCTCAAGGTGTTGTAAGTTCAGCTACTTCTATTGGCAAAGGTCACGGTAGAATTGAACAACGTACCATAGATATTCTCCCTGCTGAGTTTGCTTTATCTAAAGAGCAAAACAGAAAATGGAAGTATATTAAGTCAGTAATTAGAGTAACCAATGAAAGAGCTGAAATTAGAGGCGGAGAGGTTACAGAGCCTACAACCGAATCTCATTACTACATAAGCTCCATTGAGGTTGATTTTACTGATAACCTATTTGCGCAAAAGATGCTAAGGGTGATCCTCGATAGATGGAAGATTGAAGGTGTTCAGCACTTCTCTCTAGATGTACTTTTTGAACAAGATTACTTGCCATTGCGTAATCAACAATACATCTGCAATCATTCTTTCTTTACCAAAATGGCTTATAACGTTGTTTCTTATGTAAGAAACAACCTACCTCTTATCAGAGGCGAGAAAGTTGCTTTATCAGCACTAGTAAGAACAGCAAAAAACAATCCTGGTATCAGCTTTGAATACATCAAAGCTTACTTCAACAAGGATGTATCAGCTCTACTTACTAATGAAAAGATGATACGACTCGGTCTTGTCAAAGCACCTAAAGTTGAAGATGTTGAAGAAATAATTCCTCAAGAAGATTTGGGAAATGACACCAAACTAGCGCTATTCTTTAATTCAAGAAAGAATAAAGCTCGTAAAACAAAAAGTTAAAGAACATTCAATCCCGTATCAGGATCTAAAAGATTCTGAGGATTTGCCACGCCTATGCAAAATAGGTCTGTGGCATTTTATAATACTTATCAAACAAATCGACCTAATATTTAGAAAACTAAAAGTGAGATCTAAATATTTTTATGTTGTCGCCCTACGGATCATTTCAAAACTAACAGATTGATCGTTATTTTTGATATAGAGATTTGCCA
>CAZEXR010000257.1:0-1963 GCA_964516675.1 uncultured Enterobacterales bacterium
CATCTATTTGCTACAGTCTAGCAATACTAATCCCACAAGATTTTAACTTGACCCGTTTTTATACAAAAATCAGTTACAAAAAATTAACAATTTTCTAATCATAAGGTTTATTATCTTGATTAGTATAGTCATAAGCAAAAGATAGTTTTATAATGCCTAGCCACGGAGGAATTAAGAATGAAAAAATCTAGCCGTTTATTACACAATAATACAGCTCAAAGACGCTCTCGTCTTCGCCAGTCTTTCATTAAGAGAGCACGTGCAAGTCGTCAAGCTCGTCAGGAAGTATTTTTCATCCAGGAAAAATCTTCAAAATAATTTAGGCACTCTTCTTGCATAAGTATTAAAAAATTAATGTGGTGGCAAATTAATGCCATTTATCACTAATACTTAAGCAAGGAGAGAGTTATGTACGGCCGAAACCTCAAAGCCTATCAAAGAACTAACGTCAATGCAGAAATTTCTGTAGCTGACCCTTACTACGTTACTAAGCTTTTATACCAAGGTATTTTTGAACGTTTAGCTCAAGCTAAAGGTGCAATTGAGCGTGGCGATTTAGCTATGAAAGCTAAAAAATTGTCATCTGCAACTGCAATTATCGAAAATCTTAAGAGCACCCTCGACTTTTCGCAAAGCAAGACTATAGCTCAAAGTCTTTTTGACATATACTCTTATATGCTAGATCAAATTGCTGATGCTACTATGAACGTTGCAATCGAACCTCTTGATAATGCACTACGTGCCTTTATGCCAATCAAGAAAGCTTGGGATGCAATCCCTCTAAATGCACAGCAAGATGCTCGTTCAAAGAGAACTCAAGAACAGCTTGATATTGACTTAAATCACGATGCAAACATCGCTGTAGGTAGCATTTAATAGGCAAATTTGATGACATTACAAGAACTTATCACCAAGATAACAGAGGCTGAAAATTCTCTATCCTTATCTCTTGAAAAAGGCGACACTGATTTTGCCGTCGATTATCTTGAGATCTCTCAGAAATATTTAGCACAAATTGTACAGATGAAAGATTCTTTGTCACCAGAGGATTTAGCGACAGCTAAAGAATTTGCAACAGCTTATGCAGACCACATTAAAGAGCAAGTAAAACTACTTGCTGTTGAACAAGCTAAAGTTGGCCAGCAATTTAAAGCAGTTAAAAATCGCCATCGTGTTAGCAATAAATATACACAAATTAGAAAAGCTACCAGATAAACGTAAGGGTTGATAATGTCTGAAGAAAAACAAAGTCACTTCGCAGGAGAAGAGGCTTCTCTAGAAGCTCTTGCTGCTAAACAAGATTGTGATCTTTCAATTGATGATATTGAAGAATTAAAACATCTAAAAATGCTTCAAAGCCAAATGGCTGACTTTCTTATTGAAAGATTTCAAAACAATTTAGAAACCTTCAAAAAATACATGCCTGATGTAGCAAAGACATTTGAAACTTATCGACCAAAGCGCACAATGGAATTTTTCTGTGCACAAAATGGAATTCCAAATCTAATTTTCCCTGACACTAATGACATTTTATATAAAACATTTGACCCATTTGAGTTATGTAAAAAGCAAGTTGACTTTGTTTTAAATAAAAATAACATCAGACAGGTTAAATACCCACACGAATGGGATCCTTTTGGTCAAATTCATTTTAAATTTCAGAATCAAGCTATCAATATTGAAGAATCTGTAGAAAGAGACAGGACAATCTCTCCAAAAGAGATTGGTTCTCTTCCTAATGTTGTGTTAATCGGCATTGGTTTAGGTTATCAATTAGCAAATCTTTATGAAAACATTGAAATTGCCAACCTGCTCATTGTTGAGCCTGATTTAGATATGTTCTATGCTTCAATGCATAGTTTTGATTGGAAAAATTTATTAGAATTCTTATTTGAAAACAAATATGGCGTGCATATCATGCTAGGCCAAACTCCAGATCAGTTCTATTTGGATATGGAAAGCT
>CAZEXR010000258.1:0-1960 GCA_964516675.1 uncultured Enterobacterales bacterium
TACGACGAACAAACATAACCGATCATTGTCACAAAGTTATCTAGTGATAGCTGAACGGTCAACCAATTTTAATATTGCTAGTTCTTAACGAGCTAGTAGCTGTTTAAAAACTCATAAATTTATGCATTTAAGGTGGTTTTGAGGAATTTTGGATACAGGTGTTCGATTACTTTCGTAATTGATGCGTGGTAGTGTCTATTTTGGCTCTGCTGTTAGATATTCAAACAGGTATTGGAATGCTAACGTAATGCAGGTTTTCATTCTTTGCATTGTTGCTTTGTAGGACAATGGTTTAGCTGTTGCAGCTGTTTGAGCATTACGGTGCTTAACGTTAGTATGTCCTGATTTAGACATCTTTTCTCTAGCATAAGTCAATACATTAAGAGTCATACTGTTAAGACCAATGATAGAGGCTAAATGGTTATCATCACATACCTGCTGCTTATCTTGTAAGAAAGCAGTATCAAGGATGTAATGTTGAGTCTCATATAACCAACGTTCTTGTAGAGAGTGAACTAACTGCTTGCAGTTGTGCTCATTATATTCAAGACTAGAGATGTAGTATAAAACGGTGGTAGTAGGCTTTCTTGGCTTAATAACACCATCTGCTATATTCTTATTATCATCACGTAAATGAGGATGAGTAGTTTTGATTATTTTGATGATGGATTTTAATTCTTGCTGTAAGTTATCTTTAGCTAAAGCTAACTTATCAGCAGGTGCAATTAAAATCTCACGCTCTTCAATACGGTTACCTGTTTTATTGACTTTATATTCTTTAAAACAGTCATCCTTGTTAGCCCCAAAGTATTGCTCCATGGCATCATAAAGTTTGCCATTACCTAAATTGGTTTTTAGGGAGAATAGCCAATCGATATTTCTCTCATTTAGAAAATCAATTAAGGAAGCTCTAGCATTGATAGCATCTGCACAGATGATGGCATCATTAGGGATACTTGCTCCGTTAGCTATCATTTTCATGATGGCTTTGGTTTCATTGTTCTTCTTTGCAACAATGTCATAATCGATAACACATCTATCAGAGCAGTTGTAGATAGAAACTCTGTTACCAGCTTTTTTCTTTCGGCTTAAACAGCCTCTTCTAAAAGAAGCTCTAGTTTCCTCTCCATCACAACCACATAATGGTCTAAATTCCTCATCTGAAAACATATTCTCTAAGTCCTGTTGAATATGCTTTGGAAATGAGAAATATTGCTTAAAGAAAGGCTCAAAGGCATCATTTGGAATAAGCTTTAAGATGAATCTTACAGTCTCAGCAGAAATCATATACTTAGGACTTGGCATATTTGGTACTAAGTACTGAAGTATTGGATTGAATTCAAACCAAAAGCTAGCATGCTCTTTACAGGTATGATTACCACACATAGAGGATAACAGTACAACTAGCAATACAGTCTCTGCTTTATATACTGCAAAATCAGGCTCTCTTTCATCATACTGTAAGTAGAGTCTTCTTAAGTTAGATTGAAACTGTACTAAAGCATACTCGAAACTATGAGTTCTTGTATAAATTGCTGCACGTTGTTCTGCTGTATCAACATTGAACATGTAGTCAATGAAGAAGGTG
The DNA here is from genome assembly GCA_964516675.1 of uncultured Enterobacterales bacterium. Classification (GTDB taxonomy): domain Bacteria; phylum Pseudomonadota; class Gammaproteobacteria; order Enterobacterales; family Succinivibrionaceae; genus Succinivibrio. The sequence goes on from CAZEXR010000258.1 coordinate 1,589, forward strand.
TCATCCTCAGAGTATCCTTTTTGAGTTAGGACTTTGATATACATTTCTCTGAAGTCTAATGATTCAAAGCAACTCTTTTTGAAGCGCATACGCTGATTAGCGTATTCCTCCAAAGCTGCTAAATTACCATTAGAATTCATAGGACACCAAAAATTGACTTAAACTTTCAGTATTTGATCATTTAAATCAATAAGTTGCAAGTAAAATCTTGAACCGTGATCCTCAGATCACAAAAATAATTCTATCCGTGATCTTTAGATCATAAAATGCGTAAATTTATGAGATTTTAAACAGCTACTAGCACGATAAGCGCTAGCTATTAAATTAGGTGGTCTAGATTGTGATATCGATCATCTAGACTTGGTCGTCGTA
>CAZEXR010000259.1:0-1960 GCA_964516675.1 uncultured Enterobacterales bacterium
ATTTTTTTTCTTCTAAATGCAAAGATATTATAAATGCTATGAAGTTTAAATTCTGTATTTTGTTAAACTATGTTCTATACTAATGAACTTAAAATACTAGATAAAATTTTTGTAGGAATAAAAATGAGCTCATTTTTTGAAGACTTAAAATCAAAACAGGCATCTTTAGAAGAAATATCTGAGGCCGTTGTAAAAGACGCTTTAAAATGTGGTGCTGATGAGTGTGAAGTAAATATTGGCGGTGTAAAAGGTTTATCTGTATCAAGCCGAGACCAAGACATAGAAAATATTGAATACAATTGCGATAACGGCATGAGTATTACAATTTATAAAGATAAAAAATCCGGTTCTGCCTCAACAAATGATTTGTCAAAAGATTCAATTCACGAAGCTGTAGTATCAGCCCTTAACATTGCACAATATGCCGATGTCGATGATTGCAGTGGTCTTTGTGATAAAGATTTAATTTGTAAAGATTTTAAAGACTTACATCTAGTATTTGAAAACCAAATCGATGCTGATTACGCTGCTCAAAAAGCAATTGAAATTGATACTTTAGCAGTAGAAAACAAAATTCAAGGGATAAAAAAGTCTGATGGAGCTTGTTTTTCAAGCTACTTGTATACCAATGTAATTGCAAATTCTAATGGTTTTGTAAAAGCAAATTCAGCAAGTTCTGTATCATCAGGCTTAACCTTGTTAGGTGTTGCTAATGACAAGATGCAAAGAGGTTATGGCTTTTCTGCTGTAAGAGATCTTAAAGATTTATATGCTCCAGAGCGCGTTGTAAAAGAAGCTATTGATAGAACACTAATGAAATTAAATTCTCAAAAGGTAAAGACTGGAAAATACAATGTAATTTTTTCTAGATCAGCTGTTTTATCTTTGTGGGGGCATTTAGCTTCAGCTATTGCAGGAAGTGCTTTGTACAGAAATAGTTCATTTTTGTGTGATTCTTTAGGTAAGACTGTATTGTCAAAGTCAGTGTCTATTTTTGAAGATCCATTTGTTATCAAAGGAAATGGATCTCGTAACTATGACGGAGATGGTGTAGCAGTAAAAGCTTCAAATATTGTTAAAGACGGTGTGCTTGAAGAGTATTTATTAGCTACTTACTCAGGTCGTAAGCTAGGCATGAAATCAAATGGTCATGCTAGTGGTACTCATAATTGGTTTGTAACATTTAAGGATGCAACAACTAGTTTTGATGAATTACTTGAAAATGTTGGCGAAGGTATTGTGGTAACTGATCTTATGGGCCAGGGCGTTGATATGGTTAGTGGTAACTATTCACGTGGAGCTGAAGGATATTACTTTAAAGATGGTAAGTTTGTTCACGCTGTAGATGGAATTACCATTGCAGGCAACCTTAAAGATATGTTTATGAATATGGAAGCTATGGCTGATGACTATGATGAACGTTTTAAGGTAAAAACTGGTTCTGTTTTAATTAGAGACATGACCGTATCTGGTCTTTAATTCATTAAGTCTTAATCTAAAAATAAAGCCTCTGAATTTAGTCTGACCCCAGAAATTGATCTGTTAAAGTCAGACTAAATTCTAGCATCTTCCAAGGCCTGATTTCTATATTCAATAGGAGTCAGGCCTTTCAAATTTGTTGAGATTCTCTTGTTGTTATACCACTTGATATAATCTTTTATTTCTTGTTCTAATTGTTCTAAAGACTTAAAGTTCTTTTCCTTGCCATAAAACATCTCTTCTTTCATTCTGCCAAAGAATATTTCAATCATAATGTTGTCGTGAGTTTTAGCTTTTCTAGACATGCTTTGAGTAATGCCGTGATTCTGCAGCCAAGTTCTCCAAAAATGATGTCGATATTGCCATCCTTGGTCACTATGTACTAAAGCATCTTTGATATCGTATTTATTGATAAGTTTAGAGAATCCTTTAAGCATGCGGTCTATTTGCTGCATGTTAGGAGATTTAGCAACCTCAAAAG
>CAZEXR010000260.1:0-1942 GCA_964516675.1 uncultured Enterobacterales bacterium
ATCGAGTAGGGGGAGTTTAAGCTCACCCCTCTCACACCACCACTCATGCGGTTCCGCAAGTGGCGGTTCCAAACAATAAAATATTAGGGCTGTAATCGTCCTAATATTCAAACAAATTGAGCCATACCCAACCTTCCGTTTCTAACTGCTTATTGTTTAGAGCCTTACTTATCTGTATGCCTTTGGACATTCTCCAATAGCGATTTGATGTGTAGGCAAATTCTCCAAAGTCAGGAGCATTACTCCATCTCTTTTTAAATTCTTGATGTCTCTTTCCTGGATTCTTCCACTGTTTCCATAATAATTGACGTATTCGCCTTCTTATAAGTTTATCAGTGGCTCTTCCCCATGTTTGAGGGATTGCGTCACGGAAATAGTTACACCAACCTCTAAGCTTTAGTAGAAGTTTATTCTGTACGTATTTAATTCCACCGATTGCACGGCGATTTAAAATCTCTTTTATGGATTTAACGAGTTTATCTCGTTTCTTCCTATGGACTGTAGCAAAGAACTTTTGCGTGGGACGCGCCTGTTTTCGCTTTGCATTTACTTTTGTAGTAAACCCAAATCCTAAAAATTGAGACTTTTCACTAGCGTGTAATATCTTTGTTTTATCGGTATTTACCTTTAGAAATAACTTCTTTTCAACAAACTTCGTTACGTTCTCTAATATACGTTCAGCTGACTTCTTGCTACCACATAAGATAACCATATCATCAGCATATCTAACAAACTTAACACCTCTGCTGTCTAGCAGTTGGTCTAGTTCATTCAATATGATGTTAGCTAGTATTGGACTGATTACGCCACCTTGAGGGGTGCCGATTGTAGTTTTCTTACTAACTTTACCATCTTCACTTATTGGAGCACGTATAAATCTGTGTATCAAGGATATAACTCTTCCATCAGCTATGTTTTGAGATAACAATTGCAAAAGTTTACTATGATTTACAGTGTCAAAGAACTTACTTAAGTCTAGGTCAATAACCCATTCAAGACCAGAATTTAGATACTCTAAGGCTCTAGTAATAGCACCATTACAGCTCCTATTTGGTCTAAATCCAAAGCTATTGTCAGAGAATATCTTTTCGTATTCTTCAGATAAAACAAGCGTAATAGCTTGCTGTACAAATCTGTCTAATACTGTAGGTATTCCTAGCGGACGTTGTTCGCCATTATCTTTGGGGATATAGGTACGTAGTATAGGTTTAGGTCTATATGACCCGTTTCTTACCGATTCAGAGATTTCATTTGGGTGGTCTAGGAAGTAATCTTTTAAGTCACGTGTTTCCATTTCATCAACTCCGGCAGAACCTTTGTTGTTGATAACTTTCTTAAAAGCATTTCGCAAATTTCCCTTATCGAGTATTCTCTCTAAAGTAATCGGTTCGATGTTTGTGTTACTCATAATGATATATTCAGATTTCCATCATAGGTGCATTCCGACTATATGATACTTCTCACTTTCCGAGCTACCCCTCTCATATAGGTTAAGTTATTGCTTGCCACTCAAGGTTATTGCTCACTCTGTTTTATACACCGCTTAGGCTCTGATTCCTCCAACTTTTACACATTGTTTAGTTCAGCCCTTCACGCTTACTCATCGCTACTATGGCTTCTGCTGACTTCTCATCATTCGTTGTTACTACTCTTATTGAGCTGATGAGATCTCCTCGGGTAAGGACATTATCTTTCTCTTCACATATCTGCCATCTTTACATTTACAGTTTCCGTCTAGTTATTGGATTTTGGGATTTTACGCACCCTTTTCCACTGTACCTGCCTGAGATGATTTCTGTACGTCAGACCGAAGATTTGCTATCCATTGCTTTCAGCTATTGCATCACTGCAACCACCTTATGGATTCGCTAACACTTGCCACTAGCGGCCGTGCTTGGGACTTACACCCTAGAGATAATGCTCATGCCGAGCACACGTAAAA
>CAZEXR010000261.1:0-1922 GCA_964516675.1 uncultured Enterobacterales bacterium
TAACGGCAAATATTAAAGTGTGAAGTCAAGCGCTTTGGTAGTTTTGCCATAAAATTTTTTTTAGTTTTAGTTTTTATTTACGGTAAGTTTTCGCACAGTTTAAATACAATGCGAGCTTTTATTTAACAGATCATTTTACTTTTGAGGTCATTTTTTCTTAATATTAAGCAAAAGTTATGAGGTTTAATTTGTGATAAGAAAAGCAAAACTAGATGATTTGATTTTTATCAATGATATTTATAATTATGAAGTAATAAATACTTTAGCTACTTTTGATACAGTACAAAGAAATTATGAAAAAGCCCTTGTTTGGTATAATCATCATAATGATACTAATCGTCCTATCTTTGTATATGAGTTAGATAAAAAGGTTGTAGGCTTTTGTTCATTATCAGATTATAGACAATTAGATGCCTATGCAAAAACAGTTGAGATCTCTTTATATGTAGATAAAGATTCACGTGGACTAGGTATAGGAAAACAACTTGCTGAACATGTTTTGTCTTATGCAAAAGACAGAGCTGATATTCATAATGTTATTGCAGTTATTACATCTGTTAATCAAAAGAGTATTAACTTATTTAAAAAGTTAGATTTTCAAGACGGTGGAACGATTAAAGATACTGGTTTTAAATTTAATCAAACACTATCAATTACGAATTTATATAAAATTGTTTAAAAAAATAATATTTATACTATATTAGATATCATGTAATAACGTCGATCTATTAGATAATATAAGTCTGTTATGGTGCCTATGGATTTAATCAAAAAAGTTGTAGAGGCAGGTCTTTATGCTGCTTCTGGCAAAGGTAAGCAGTCACAGGTTATTATTACTGTAACCAATCAAGAACTTCGTGAAAAAATTGTTAAGCTAAATGCTTCAATTCATAACACCCCTGACTTTGATACTTTTTATGGTGCTCCTGTAATTATGATTGTGGCAGCATCTAAAAAAGCAAATGAAGCTACTGTAACTTATGACGGTTCATTATCTATCGGTAATATGATGTTAGAGGCTCATGAGCTAGGTTTAGGATCTTGCTGGATCCACCGTGCTAAGCAGTCTATGGAACATGACTTATATAAAGAAATCTTTAAATCAGTTGGCTTAGATGCAACAGATTTTGAAGGTGTAGGTCATGTTGCACTAGGTTATATTGATGGAGATGAACCTAAATGCCCTCCACGTCGTGAGAATAGAGATTTCTATATTCTTTAAGCTTATTAAATCTCCTGCTTTTTTCAGGAGATTTCATCTTTTACTTATAAAAGTTTTGTTTTACAACAGGTTAGAACTATATTTATTTAAAAAATCATAACAATCGTAAAATTTGTCATGCTTTTAAATGCTTATAATCTGTCTTAAAATATGTAATAACTTTTTACAACACTGGAGTTTACTATGATTAAACACATCGTTATGTGGCGCTTTAAAGAAGGCACTCAAGATCAAATGCATAAATTTTTAGATGGTCTTAAAGGTCTTGTAGGTCAGATTGAGGTTATTCGTTCTTTACAAGTTGGCACTAATGTAAATCCAAAAGAGAAGTTTGATGCCACTTTAGTATGTGAGTTTGACAATATGGATGATTTAAACTCATATGCTACCGATCCTCGTCATATCGCAGTGGCTAGTATTTGTCGTGAAATAGCTCTAGAACGTGTTGCTATTGATTTTGAAGAATAACATTTACTTTTATCAGTGTGTGTTAACACACTGATAATTTAAAAAAGTTCACTTACAAAATATTTCTACATAGCTTTAGCTTTTGCTTTAATTATCTTGCTCATTTGCTTTTCTTATCATATATATAAACAATCAAAATAGTATCTAATTCAATCATAAAGACTATTTATTAAAGATCTCGACTTTCCCACATAGAAAATTTAACAAAACCTTGATTCACTCATAGGTTGAT
>CAZEXR010000262.1:0-1919 GCA_964516675.1 uncultured Enterobacterales bacterium
GCTTCCATCGCTTCTTTGCTGTGTTAAAGTATCACCTAACCCAGATTGAGCAATACCTGAAGCAGCCTTTGAGAAATTCTCAGAAAGGCTTTGAGATTGAGACAAAGACAAACCTGTCGCTTCAGATATCTCTTTGGCACTTCCTAAATTCACGCCATTACCAAGCATATCAAAGCCCAATCTTAATCCATCTGAAAATTTATCCATGTCGTTTCTATCTGTTTTGACATTTTTAGTCATAGCCTCACCTATTGAAATAAGTGCATTTTGAACTTCACTATTTGAGCTATTCCATGACTGCTGAAAAGCATTTGAATTGACAAAATTAGAATCCATCTTTGCTTGATGACCTAAACCTTTAATAATGCTTGAACCAAGGCTTTGCTCATAAGCCATAACAGATTGTCTTGCAGAAGAAATACCAGAAGAACCACTTGTGCCAATAGTCATACTTCCCATATCAAACCCTGTTCTTGATGCAACACCAGTTTGAGTTGACATAATAGAAGAACCTTGCATTATAGATCCTGAAGATAACGCATCTGGAGTTGCAATTTTTGGATTTAAGAAACCAGCACCTGACATTTGACCTGTTAGAGAATTTAGAGCATAAACTGAACCAGAGAAGATGAATAGAGTAATAAAAGGTATTGCGCCAACCATCATGCCACCAATAGCGACATAATCTTGAGCAACGTTAGCTGTATGGCGAATTGCATTGATTGAATCAGGGTCCCAATTCAAGCCATAATAACTTCCACTACCATTGTAAATACTCATTGCACGTTGCAAAGCTGAATTTGTATATGCGTTAGCAATAGACATACAAGGCAACCATGATTGTACCCATGCGATAAGCATGAAATACTTAACAGAAAGTTTTACACCGAACATTCCCATCAGAAGTAAAAAACCGCAGAAAGGAGTAATAGCATAAGTAAAGCCTTCCATGAAAGTCATTACAGGACGCATCATACCTTGAAACATATCACCCTGAGCTGCCCAAGACTGATTTCTTTGTTGTCTAGCCTGCGAAATCATAAGAGCAGCAGCACTTGCATTATCTTGACGATAGTATTCCATTTCCCCCAAGAAAATAGGATCGTACATGATCGCAGACATCATCATTGTTTGAGCTTCTGTGTGCGTACCATTCATCATATTAAGAACAGACTGAACAATCTCAGTTGGACTTTTAATACTAGAATTACCATGATGGTCGTTACCAATAAACTTATTTCGTAAAAGAATATTAAGATTTGACTGATTATTAGACAACGAGCTTGAGATTTGTTGCTTAATATTATTGAAAGCAGCATTACATTTCACTACGTCTTTCTCCCCTTGAGCAGCTTTAACCTGCATCACAGTGTAATAAGCATTATTCGCTGTATCAAAATTCAAAGCAGAATTAGAGATAGACTTGTTTAAAAAGGATTGTGAGGACTTTTCCCCTAACTTAACAGCAGCGATAGAACAATCCTTTACATAATTCTTAATATCGTTCTTTATATCTGCGTTAATTCCTTTATCTGTATCTTGGTCGATAGCCGAAAAAACATTAGGATCAACACTCAATTTAACAAGATTATTAAGAATTTTCGCTGTACCCAGATATTCACCACCGTTAGTGATAGTTGCAATTCCATCAGGAGCACCATAACCAACTTCCATCATATAAGTCATATTATAACCAATACTTGAAATAGCCCAACCTGACACCGCCACACCGTAAGGAACATGATCTACTTGTCTGTCTTCACCTGATACAACATCGTGAATACTAACGCTTGTTGAAGCACCAAAAAAGAAATTCCAAGCAATTACACATATTACAAGTCCTGAAAAATCAATAACCTTACCAGTACGCAATGCCATAAATGACATTAAATTAATACAAATTAGAGCACCGATAACGG
>CAZEXR010000263.1:0-1910 GCA_964516675.1 uncultured Enterobacterales bacterium
CTTAATGTTATCTACCTCAACCCACATATAGGTACCTAAAATCTTAGGACCTTCAACAGACTTAGCATTACCTAGTAATAGTGAGTACTCACCGTTATCACCATCAAAACGTGTTAGGGTTAGATTATCACTTGGCTTTGCCTCTGCTGATAATGAACCTTCATCATCAAATGCGATTGGGCAGGTTAATTCTGGTTTTTCCTTAGCAATAGAAATTGGCCAAGGACCGCAGTGCTGTAATAATTCGCCATTTGGATTATCAGGGTGACGAACTGTCCAGTCTGCAAAGAAGCTGCGGCTTTCATTCATAACAGCAGCCTCTGCCATTAGAGCAGTGATTGCACCGTGAATATCAGTTTCGCAAACAACAGGAATACCTAAATCATTCATGATTGCGTTAGCAGCACAAGGCATAATACCTAGTTCACCTTGTAGAGCAGTCCAACACTGAATAGCACCAGCATTGCAACCATACTTATCAGCTAGATTACGCATTGCTCTTGCTAAAGCTGCAATAGTCTCAACCTTAGGCTCTGCAATCTTGATTTTGGTCTTATCCTTTAAAATCTGAAGCTCTTCTTGTGCACCGTTACCATCGCGGATCTTTTTAACTTCGCGAATTAACTCTGGTAGTGGTACAGGAGATAGCTGAATATTGAATTTCTCTAATAACTCGCCTTCATTGCACATAGTAGTCCAGAAATCGAATGGACGAGGACCCATCTGTAGAATACGGATATGATTAAAGGTCTTAACTACGTTACATACAGCTAAGAAATCACGTACACCGCGCTCAAAGACTGGCTCTGATAAACGGCAGTTAGTTAGATATGTAAACTTAACACCAAAACGACGTAATACTTTACCTGTAGCAAATAAACCACATTGTGTATCACGTAGACGACGGCCATCTGGTAGAGGACGCTCATCTAAAGGACCCCATAGTAGAACAGGAAGATTTAACTCTTTAGCAAGTCTTGCACAAACATCTTCTGTACCGAAGTTGCAGTGAGCTAAAAGAATACCATTAACGCCTTCTTTTCTGAATTTAGCTGCAATCTTAGCAACATCTTCATCAGCAAATAATAAGCCTTCTGAGTTGATGTCCTTAATATCAACAAAGTCGATACCAAGCTCGGTTAAACGAGTTGCTGTTAAATCACGATACTTTAAAGCATCTGGTGCGCTAAATACGCTACGACGTGTAGGAACAAAACCTAATTTAATTTTCGCTGTCATAATATGTGTCCTTTTTGATGTGTAAATTCTTTATTTGTTTACATAACGCATGCAAACGGTCTTGCCAGCCTGAGCTTGGCCTTGAGTGATAGTTAATCTCTTAATCTTATCCATTGAGGTTGAGGTAATGATTAAAGGAGATGTTGTATCCATTCCCATTGATTTAATTATTGACCAATCAACATTACAGATAGGCTCACCTGCATTTACCTTGTCACCCTTTTGAACTAGTGGTTTAAAACCCTTACCGTTTAGAGCAACTGTACCAATACCTAGGTGAAGAAGAACCTCTGTTCCGTCATAACCTTGGATACCAAATGAGTGTTTTTGATCACCTACAAAAGATACAATGCCTGAAATTGGAGCTACTGCTAAACCGTCTGTAGGAATGATTGCAACGCCATCACCTACAACCTTGCCTGCAAATATTGGGCTTTCAACTTCACTAATTGCAACTACGTTGCCGCTTAGGGCGGCGAGGATGCCCTCGCCTTTATCCATGAAAAACATATCAGCCTACCTATATTCCTTATTTATTCTCGTTACGTGCCTGTAGTGCCATACGAGCCTGTAGAGAGCGTTGGTACTGGTCAACGATAACTGCTAGAACAATTACTAAACCTTTAATAATCATCTGCCAGAACTCAGAAACACCGCACATAACCATACCG
>CAZEXR010000264.1:0-1899 GCA_964516675.1 uncultured Enterobacterales bacterium
AATCGAGTAGGAGGGTGACGAGTCACCACTCCTCTCACAGCACCGTACGTGCGGATCCGCATACGGCGCTTCCAAACTAAGCCATGTCACCTAGTGGCATGGTTTTCTCAAAGGTTTCAAGCCAACACCAACCTTCCTTCTTAAGGATACTCTTAGAGAGTGCCTTGTTAATTTCAGGAGCCTGAGACATTCTCCAGTATCGGTTCGACGCATAAGCATAGTCTTCTAATTTAGGCGATTTATGCCACCTTTTTAAGAGCTCTTTATGCCTATTTTCTTTAGTCTTCCATTGTTTCCAATGCATTTGACGTATTCTTCGTCTAATGTGTCCGTCAGTAACCAGTCGCCACGCTGTTGGGATTGCGTCTCCAAAGTAGTTGACCCAACCTCTTAATTTTATGGTGAGTTCTGCTTTGACTTTTGCAAGGCCTCCAGGGGCACGACGGTCTAGGACAAACTTTATAGTTTCAAGGAGTTTAGCTCTTTTCTTAGCATGGACAATCGAGAAGTATTTTTGAGTGGGACGCTCCATTTTTCTGCGATTGCTCACCTTAGTAGTGAAACCAAATCCAAGGAACTGAGCTTTCTCACTAGCTTTTAATATCTTGGTTTTATCTGTATTAACTTTTAGAAATAATCTTTTCTCTAAGAACTCTGTAACATTTCCTAATATTCGCTCAGCTGACTTTTTGCTACCGCATAGAATAACCATGTCATCAGCATAACGAACGAACTTAATCCCTCTGCTATCTAGCAGTTGGTCTAATTCGTTTAGGAGTATGTTTGCAAGTATCGGACTAATACAGCCACCTTGTGGGGTGCCGATTGTAGTCTTTTTACCTACTACATTGTTTTCTGATACAGGTGCTTTTAAGAACTTATGAATTAAAGAAATTACACGGCCGTCTTTGATTGTCATCGATAGCAGTTGTAATAATTTACTGTGATTCACAGTATCAAAGAACTTACTTAAATCTAAGTCAATCACCCATTCAAGTCCGCTGTTTAGATACTCTAAGGCTCTGCTTATTGCACTGTTACAACTTCTTGCTGGTCTAAAACCAAAGCTATTATCAGAGAATACCTTCTCATACTCTTCAGATAGTACTTGAGCTACTGCTTGCTGTACGAATCTGTCGGTAATCGTTGGAATTCCAAGCGGTCGTTGTTCACCGTTATCTTTGGGAATGTATACACGTTTGATTGGTGAAGGTCTGTATGTACCTTCTAGAACGGATTTGGAGAGTTGATGCGGGTGTGCCTTAACATACGGGACGAATTCTTCGACACTCATGTCATCAACGCCTGCAGAGCCTTTGTTTCCAACGACTTTCTTGCAAGCTTTATTTAGGTTACCTCGCATGAGTATTCTCTCAAGCGTAATCGGCTCTTGTTCAATGTTACTCATATGGTTATATCTTCTCTTTTTTCATGCTATCTCTTCAGACTAACCCTCGTGTTCCGCACTACTCATCATCTGAATGTTGTATCTTAAACGTCTCGCGTTCATCGACCATTTGTCAGCAATATGTTTAGAGACAGTTCCTCCTATATTCACATTGGTTTGGTTCAGTCCTTCCCCCTTACTCATGGGTACTATGACCTCGGCTGACTTCCTACTATTCGTTGTTACTACTGGTATTTCCAGCTAGTAGGACCTCCATGGGTAAGCCCATTATCTTCCACTCCATATATCTGCCATCTTTACTCCCACGGTTTCCGTCTAGTGATTGGACTTTGCGTTATTGTGCACGCTCATCCACCGTGTTAGCCTAAAATGATTTCTGTACGTCAGACCGGAGCTTTGCTATCCACTTCTTTCAGCTATTACGTTACCGCAACCACCTTGTGGATTCGCTAACTCTTCTTACTAGCAAGCGAGTTCGGGACTTAAACCCT
>CAZEXR010000265.1:0-1894 GCA_964516675.1 uncultured Enterobacterales bacterium
ACTCGCGACCCTAACCATGGCAAGGTTATGCTCTACCAACTGAGCTATTCCCGCACTCCAACATGCTTTTTAATGAAGCACTAAACATCAAATTTTTATTGGAGCGGGAAACGAGGTTCGAACTCGCGACCCTAACCATGGCAAGGTTATGCTCTACCAACTGAGCTATTCCCGCGTTCCAATGGCTGACATTATAAGGATATTTATTTATATGTCAACAAAATTATAGATTTTTTTTTAAATTTCTTTATCTATCATGTTGATAAAACTACTGTTTTTAATAACAAACACGATTCTTAAGCCTTTCATCCATAAAATTCAATGGTAAAAAAATTAATCTATAAAGCTATACAAAACATATCCTTTAACATTTACCTAAAGATTAAGGTTTAAGACAAGTTAAAACACAATTAAATAATATATTTAGTGTTAATTGTTAACATCTCGTCCTCTCTTTGACATTGATGTCTTCTTGCAAAGAAAACAGAAGTTTTTACCTTTCAAACATTCATTTACACTGGCAAATATTTGCCACTATCAATAAAACTACGATTTTTCTATTTTATATACATTGAAACAGTACTTATGTTTATTCTTTATTTTCAGTAAGTTACAAAATCTTTTCTTATTTATTCTTAAACTTGGCACGATAATTTCATATCTATAATCAGCAAATTATAAGGCAATAAAAATTGTCAAACACTCGGAGAGAAAAAAATGGCTCTATATGTAACAACAAATGTTTCTTCTTTGAACTCTCAAAGAAAACTAAGTGGTGCGACAAAATCGTTAGATACAACCTACCAACGTTTATCATCAGGATTAAGAATTAATTCTGCAAAAGATGATGCGGCAGGTCTTCAGATTTCTAACCGTTTAACAAACCAAATTAATGGTTTAAAACAAGGTAATAGAAATGCTAATGATGGTATTGCACTTTGTCAGACTATGGAAGGTGCTCTTGATGAGACAACTTCTATGCTACAACGTATTCGTACATTAGCAATTCAAGCTGCAAATGGTACAAATACAACTGTTGATCGTGTATCAATTCAACAAGAAATTTCACAGTTATCAGCTGAAATTAGTCGAATTGCATGTAAGACAACATTTGCAGGTCGTCAATGCTTAGCTGGTGTTGATGGTGCTGATAAAGGTGGTGTTCTTGACTCACAAGGTAAAGTAACATTCCAAGTTGGTGCATACGCATTTGATACATTATCTGTATCGATGTCAGCTGGTTTTACATTATCAGGTATTTATTCACTTGGAGGAAAACCTCCTATTACAGATAATGGTCCAACCGATGAGCATACTGAAGGTCTTTATGTAAATTCAAAGACTGGATCTTACGAGTTTAACTGTTACACACAATGTAACGCACAATATACAATTCAATCAATCGATAAGCTAATCAATATTGTTGATTCAAAACGAGCTGAATTAGGTGCGGTACAAAATCGTATGGAATCTACTATTCGAAATCAGGAAAATGTTGCCGAAAATGTAACAGATGCTCGTTCAAGAATTAGAGATTCTGATTATGCTGAAGAATCAGCAAACCTAGCTGCACAGAATATTTTACAGCAAGCTTCAACTACAATTTTAACTCAAGCTAACCAAAGACCATCAATTGCTATGTCATTGTTAGGTGGTTAATTAAAAAATACTAAACCGTAAAAGGTTTCTCTCCTGAGCATTATGCTCATTGGCCGGGGACTACCCCGGCCCTTTTTTTATTGTTGAACATAATCACAAAATGGTCTTCGATTATAAATACAATAATAAGCATCTCTCTAAATAAGATAATCACAGTTCAAATTTAAGTTTTTTTCAAACTTAAGGGGAGTTCTATAAATTAAACTTCAAAAACCTCGTTACCAAGCGTAATTGA
>CAZEXR010000266.1:0-1889 GCA_964516675.1 uncultured Enterobacterales bacterium
GTATTTAATCTTAATAGCCTGAAAATGGCTATTTTAGCTTTAGCTATTGTAAGCTTTGATTGCGCTGCATATTCTAGAGCTAACCTCTTTTATCATTCTTTGGACAACGAATTCTTTAGTTGTTTTGATAACTGTATTAAGACTATGGGTAAACAAAAAGGTGTTAGCTTCATGACTCATGATGCTAATTACAATTATTACACCCAATTAAATCAGGTAGTTAATGATATTACAGGAGCTCAAGCTTCTATTGTGGTCACCTCAGATAACATCGTTGCTAAAGAAGCACTTGAAAGATCACGTGATATGAATCTTCCGGTGGTGTTTTTTAATCGTAAGCCACCTGTTTCTTATAGAAGCTATCAAAAAGCCTGGTTTGTAGGTACAAATGCAGCACAAGCTGGCCACATGCAAGCAAAACTTATCTTAGACTACTATAAAAAGAAAGGTTTTCTTGATAAAAATGAAAACGAGAGAATTGATTTTATTATTCTAAGAGGTGAAAAAGGAAATACTGATACCACAGAAAGAACCATTGCTTTAGTCTCTGATTTATTAGGCAGCGGTCTTGAGTTAAATCCTCTATCTGACAATTACTCTGACTGGGATTTACAAAAAGCCTATAAAGATATGACAACTCAAATTAGAAAAAATGGTATTGAGAATATTGAGCTTGTCATTGCTAATAACGACGACATGGCCTTAGGTGCTATTAAGGCTCTTCAGGAAATCGGTTATAACCTAGGCGATGAGAGTAAAACTATCCCTGTATTTGGTGTTGATGGTGTAAGTTCTGCAATTAAAGCTATTAAAGCAGGTTACATGGCAGGAACTGTGTATGCAGATACCTCTGTACTTGCCGAAATTTGTCTGCAGCTAGTTAATAACTTTGATATTACAGAAAAAGAATTGTCCTCTTTAATCTATGTTCCAATAGCTAATCATACAATTATCGTTCCATATGAGCCTTTTGCTACATTTATAAATTACAGAAGTCCTAAGCTTTTAAAAACCTCTATAGATTAAAGTTACTATTACTAAAACCGATTAAAAAGGCGTTTTTAGTCATTTTTATAGTAAAATTCTATTTTATAATTTCTTTGCTTAATCGACATTTAACTACAGTGGTGATAATTATCCCCACTGTAAAAATTATTTTTAGTCGATATATCAATAAAATAAATTAACTATACAACATCATTTAGGAAAAGCTTTATGCTTTTCTGCATGGAACTACTAAATGTTTAAAAAACTTTTGATATTAGTTACGCTAGCTATTAGCTTTTCTTTTTCAAGCCTAGCACAAGCAAAAGATCTATGCGTGTTTTATATCCACAAAGAAAATGTTTTCTTCAAAGAATTTCATGCGCCCTTAGAAAAGTTAGCAAAGTCATCAGGCTTTACCTTACAAACTTTTAATGCCAATGGTCACTATGATATTCAATCAGAGCAGATAGCCAAAAACTTAATTAATTGCGATGGCTCTATGGTTGCAACCTCTGATAAAGAAGTTGCTAATCTTGCTTTAAGTCTTTCAGTTGCTAAAAGACTACCTATAGTTTTCTTTAACCGTCGTCCTCCTATTAACATCAACATAGATTATGATTATGTTTGGTATGTAGGTACTAATCCAAAACAAGCAGGACATAAGTTAGGTGTATTAGTTAAAGACTATATAAAAGCTCATCCTCATTTAGACAAAAACGAAGATAACCGCATTGATCTTGTGATGTTAGGCGGAGATAAAGATCACTCCGATACCCATATACGTAATGAAATCTTTATAAAATACATGATTGAGCATGACTATGAATTCAATCCTTTATCAGGTAACTTTCTCATCTTTTACACTTGCGAAGTTAACACACTGATTTTACGACAAAATATTT
>CAZEXR010000267.1:0-1884 GCA_964516675.1 uncultured Enterobacterales bacterium
TTACGGCCTTCAATTAAGTAGGTTTTAGTTCACAGTTTTAAAAATCACAAGCTGATACGCAGTGATTGTTCTTTAAAAATTTGTTTTGTTTGTATTTTATGCTGAATATAGGCAGCTGAATACACAGAAACCACGTTTTAGGACGTGGCTAATGATCTATGTATTTTAGGTTAGTCTGTGATGAGAGTTGGTATTCGTTTTGGCGTTTTCACCGGTTGCGGTGCGCCAGCTGTCCAGTAGGCACATAGAAATGCAAATGCTGTTTCTGGATCTTTATTACACTTATCTGCTAAGAAAGGATACGTTGGAGTCTTAGATTTAAGACCTTGAAGCTGTCTCTGATATGTAAGAATATTGTAGACAATCTTGTTAATACCAATACGATTAGAAAGATGCTCTTTATCGCACATGTTCATAAAATCTTGCATAAACACAGTATCAAGAGTGTTGTGATGCGACTCGATACTCCAATAAACTTCAATGGAGTGAATAAGCTCTTTGAATGACTCCTGGCTAAAATCCAAGCTTGTAATGTAGTCTTTTATCTCAGTTGATGGAGTCTTTGTATTTTTGGGCTTGGCTTTATTATATTGCTGAGTAATTGTTTCATAGCGAAGCAAACACTTAGTTCTATTAAAGAGGCTTTGGTCATTAGGTAGATTCAAAGGCGCTTTAATTAGAGTGTATTTTCTTTCAGTAATTCTGCCTGAGCTTTTCTCTGGTGAAGCAACATATACAAGGTGGTCACTGTCAGGTGCATTTTCAAAAGCTGAGTTCATAGCTTCTCTAAGTACTTTACGGTTATCCTTTACAGGAAAAAGATAATCGATACCGTACTTATTGAATTCATCGAACACAACTTTTTTAGTGTTAATAGCATCAGCGCAGACAATGGCATTATTCATAACAGAGAGCTTAGGAATGATAGAGACAAATGCTTTGTCCTCAGTACCTTTACAGTCTGTGGTGGTATAGCCAAGTACGCTCTTACTTGCACATTCATAAACACTAACGCTAATAGCACCTTTCTTCTTCCTTGAGGTTTCACCTCTACGCCAACTGGCTCTTACCTCCTGCCCATCAAAAGCAAGCTTTGGTCTATGGCTCTGAGATTTATCTTCAGACTCGGGAACTGCATCACACGGGATAATATCTGTAATCACCTTGGAGAAGTAATCAGCAAAGAATAATTCCATCTCTTTTGGTGGTACAAGCTTTAACACCGTTCTGATTGTCTCATGTGTAGGTATGTGCTCTGGTGATGGCATATTAGGTATCATCAGCTGTAGATAAGGATTATAGAATCTCCAATATTCCACAACTGCTGGTAATGAATGCTTTCCTGTAAGAGCACATAGTATGTAAACCATGAGAACAACATCTACTGGATATACAGTTGATGCTACGGTTCTAGTGTCATGCTCATCGAAACGGTCATAAAGTTGCTGCAGAATATCAGCAAGTTCATTATCAGTTTCGGTTAAAAGCTCTTCTCTGAAGTAAAAGGCATCTCGGATAATCTTCTTAAAAGACTTTACGTAGATTTGACCGTCTTCAATCTTAGAATAGTAATCAATGATTGGAGTAAATAGTGCTTCGAATTCTTGTGCTGGCATTTTGAATAAATTAGGCGCACGAAAGGACGGAGGGTCCTTTCTCTCTCGCTCTAATTTTGACACAAAATCCATTTATAAAATCCCAAATTCAACACACTATGACTAATGGTATCGAATAATAGGACCGATTAATAGATCTAATAATTATACTAACTATTTGATCTAAAATAAGAATACAAACAAAACAAATTTTTAAAGAACAATCACACACGTAACAGTAAGTGATTTAAAAAACTGTGATCTTAAACGGTCATACTAGAAGGCCGTA
>CAZEXR010000268.1:0-1875 GCA_964516675.1 uncultured Enterobacterales bacterium
CTCCTGATATGACTACCAAAAGCGTTGTTACAGCTTTTGCTAAAGCAGTTAAATAAAGAGATCCTTATGTAGCGGACTATATGATTTTTAACAAAGTCCGCTTTTAAACGTCATTTTTCACCTTAATACCTCACAAAACACACCAACCTCTTATTTTTCAGCAAGGAACTAGCCTTTAAGAGCTGTCTTTCTCTATTTTTCTTTGCTTTTTAGGTGTAAAAATATGTTCCAATATAGTCCGATAAGTATATAATAGGACTATATAAAAGAGGTATTTATTATGTCAGTACCAGCAGAAATTAGAGCAGTTCAAAGACCTAAAAACACAATCGTTGATGATAATGGTAGAAGTGGGCCTAACAGATATTCTGTAAGACAAAGAACCTCATCAAAATATGTGTCAGGCGGAAATCCTCAACCGCATAATGGAAAAGTTATAGGGCACATCATTGATAATATGTTTGTACCTATTGCTTCTTCTGTTGTATCAACAGGAGCTGATATGTTGTCATATGGAGCAAGCTCGTTAGTAAAAGCAAATAGCAATGACATATTTCACGAATTATTAGCAATCTATCCTGCCGATATAGTCTATGAGATTATGTCTATAGCTACCTTACAAATCATAAAACCACATGTAACCGCAAGACGTATGGCTGCTCATTATCGAAGAACCTTTGTAAGTATTGATTATCCTAGTACTGCTCTTAGTGAAAATACAATTAGTAGGTTGTATCAAATGATAGGTCAGGATGGAGAAAAGAGATTTCAGTTCTACCAAAAGAGATTATCTAAAGTAGCTCAAAATCACCACATTGCAATTGATGGTACTTTAAAGCAAGACAACAGTGTGGTTAATGACTTATCAGCCTACTCTTACAAAGCTCGAGTTAAAGGCTGTAAAGACATTTCTGTAATTTATGCATATGATATTGAGCTTATGGAGCCAGTATGTGCAGAGGTGTTCCCTGGTAACTCCATTGATGCTACATCTTACGCTGCATTTATAAAAGATAACGATATCAATAAAGGTATTATCATTGCAGATAAAGGCTTTCCACCTAGCAAGATAAATACAGAACTAAATGATAGACCTAACTTGCACTTTCTAACTCCAATCAAGCGTAATGATGTTCGAATATCTGACAATAACATGCTTGATTTTCAGGGAGTTTTCTCAAGAGAGAACGGTAAGATCTTATATAAGAAACAACAGATCAAAGGCGGAAGATACTTATACGCATTTAAAGATCCGAAAACGGCAAGCAAAGAAGAGCAAGATCACCTATCAAGATTAGATAAGAACCATGAGTTCTCTCTAGACAAGTATGAGAAAAAAAGAAAAGGCTTTGGCGTAATTGTATTTGAATCTGATTTGGATTTTGAACCAGAAGTAGCCTATCAATGCTATGATGATAGATGGCTATTAGAGTTGGTATTCAAACAGTATAAACATGACGAATGCCTTGATAAGACCAGAGTTCAAGGTGATTTCTCAATAATTGGCAAAGAGTTTGTTAATTTTATCTCAACCATCGCTACAAGTAGGATTATTCGCACTGTAAGTAAAACAGGTCTATTTGATAAGCTTACATATGGAGAGTTAATGGATGACTTAATGTCAGCATGGAGAAAAGTTGATGCGCCAACTGAAGCTGCAACTGATGATAAATACTGGGTACACACCTTAAATAATGTATTTGAAGAACTTGAAGTTTTAGGTCTATCAAAACCAGCTCATAAGGACGAGCCTAAGAAAAGAGGGCGTAAACCAAAACTAGAAAAGCTAAAGCTGCCTAAACGACCTAGAGGTAGACCACGTAAATTGCAGACTACGTAAATTCGTATATAGTCCTGCAATTTGGGATATCTTTA
>CAZEXR010000269.1:0-1874 GCA_964516675.1 uncultured Enterobacterales bacterium
AGAGCATCAACCTATGAGTGAATCTAGGTTCGTGTTAAATTTCCATCTGGGAAACCAGAGTTAATAACTATTTTCTTTTGTTCTTGCTGATATTTGTAGTTCTAGATTCTGATTTTTTATTGCTTTAAGAAAATTATAGCTGTTAATAAAGATGATATGAGTAATTATTGAGGATTATTTTGAGAGAAAAATTGGTGGCAGAGGCCACCAATTTTTAAAGATTATTTCTTGATAAGACCAGAGTTAATCTGATTGATATGTTCAACCTTTAAATCGCCCTGAGCGTATAGAAGGTTTAGTCGTGAAATAATGTAATTATAACGAGCTTGAGCAGAACGTTGCATTGCGTTATAAAGGTTCTGAGTTGCATTTAAAACGTCAGTCATAGTTCTTGTGCCAACGTTGTAACCAGCTTTAGTAGCATCTAAAGCTGATTTTGCTGAAGCTACTGAGTTTTTATATGCTGTTACTGTACTAATAGCTGCATTTACGTTGTTGTAACTATTATTTACATTTGATAAAAGTGTACGGTGTGCATTCTCAAGAACTTCAGATTGTGAAATATACTTAGCTGAAGCTTGGTCAACAGCAGCTGATGTAGCGCCACCATGATAAATTGGAATGCTCAATGAAAGTCCTACAGACTTAGACCATTCGTTTCCATTTGCCCAACCTGCTTCATAATTCTGCTTAGTGTACTCTGTATAACCTGTATTGATACCAGCTGTTAAATCAAGAGTAGGTTCATGACCTGCTTGAGCAAGGGTAATGTTATCTTTTGCAATATCACGAGAAACTACTGCTTCTTGTAGCGCGATGTTATTCTCTTCAGCTTGTTTGATTAGCTGTGCTAGATTTTTATTAACTTTAGGTGTATCAAAGCTTGATTCATTTAGAATTGAAAGTTTCTCAACAGATGTTGTTTTACCTGTTAATAAACGAATTTGCTCATATGAATTGATTAAATCATTTTCAGCTGCAATAACTGATGCATTAGATAAATCGTAAGCTGCTTGGGCCTCAAGTTTATCTGTTTCTGCAATCAAACCAACATTTAAACGTCTATTAGCTTCGTCTAACTGACGCTTTAGTGCAACGTTATTAGCTTTTTGATATTTAACAGTATCTGCAGCTGATAAAACATTAAAGTAAGCTGTGCTTACTCGCAATACCAATGACTGCTGTGCATCTGCATAAGCTAAGTCTTGCAAGGTAGCTGTCTTTTCAGCAATTGAACGATTTGTCCAATTTGAATGGCGCCAAATTGATTGAGATAGGTTAATACCACCAGATGCTACTTTATTACTAGCTCTGCCATCGTATTTTTTAACATAGTTGGTTCTTGTTTTTTTAAGAGAGCCTACAACATCAATTTGAGGTAACAAAGCTGCGGTAGCCTGTGAAACACCAGCGTGAGCTGCTTGAGCTTCTGCTTTTGCCTGATTTACTACTGTGTCACGTGCTAAAGCTTCTTTGTATACATCCATTAAATCCTCAGCTTGTACTGCAAATGACATTGTTGCAGCTAATGATAGTGCTAAGGCGGAAAACTTAAATCCCATTGATAACCTCTGAAATTTTAATATATTTATAACTATGCAAAATTATACCAATTGTATGTTGAATTAGTTAAAGAAAATGTACTTATATTAGGCAAAAAAATGAGTTTTGATTGTATATCTGAAATTATGAGTTATTTTCTACCTTACTGAAGCCACTGCTTCATGTATTTTAAATTCACCTGCGATTTTACTCATGGTAATTGCCAGGTATGAGTTACTCCTCCAAAAATCGACGCTTTTACATATTTCCTTCCATTTAATACACCGTGGTTTTCATCGATAATTTCAACTGTTGTTTTGTATTTTTATTCA
>CAZEXR010000270.1:0-1778 GCA_964516675.1 uncultured Enterobacterales bacterium
TCATAAGTAAACCTTATGAAGTGTTCTTTTAAAACTAATTTTATCTCAAAGTTTAGTGTGATATCTATAAAGTTTGGCTTTAGAGAATAAGAACTTGTCAGAATATCTTATATCTGATTATGAATGGGATTATTGTGGATTATTCTTCTGCAGGAAGCGTATTAAAGTATTCACATAGATACTGAATTGCAACTAGAGGATGTTGTCTGAATACAGAGATAACTCTCTTGTAGGTTATAAGTGGAGCTCTTGCTGCAGTCTCTGCATTATGATGTGTTACGTTACTGTAACCTTTTTGGGACATCACTTGCCTTGAGAATGTGGTAACGTTTAGAACCATACTGTTAAGACCAACAACAGAAGCTAAATGATTATCATCACAACAGTGCTGATTATCCTGAAGAAGGACTGTATCCAAAATATTATGCTGAGTCTCAAGCAACCATCGTTTTTTTATGGAATGAACTATCTGTTTGCAGTTTTCTTCTGAATATTCAAGACTTGAGATGTAATACAGTACCGATTCAGAATCTTTTCTATCGACCGAGTTTTTGCAGTCATCTCTAAGATGTGTGCTTGTAACCTTTCTTACTCTGATGAGAGTTCTGGTGCCTGGATGCATACAGTAAAGTTGACAGGGTTCTATTACGTCGACAGGAATGATATCGTAATATCTTGTCTCAATGCGGGAGCTTTCCTTCTTTGTAAACTCGTAATGGAAGTGTTCACCATCAGAGCTACGTCCTTCTAGGTAATTGCAGATGCCTTTAACAGCAGTCATGTTTCCATGATTGTTTTTTACAGCAAATATCCAGTCAAGATTTCTTGCGTTCAGAAACTCAATCAATTCTCTTCTTGTATTGAGGGCATCTGCATAAAAGATATCATTGCTGTTTACATGACACTTATCAAGCATAGCCATAAAAGCTTGAGTTTCATTGTTCTTATATTTTACCAGAGTGTAATCGAGGACACAGCGACTGTCGCAATCAAAAAGGCTTACCCTGTGAGCTCCTTTTTTCTTTCGATTTGACTCACCTCTACGGAATGAACTTCTAAGCTCTTGGCCATCACCTCCAATTAGATGACGATACTCAGTAAGTGGATTTTCATCCCTATCATCAAGCAAAACTTTGATGTTATCTAAAAGCTCTTTTGCTTTTATTTTTGCATCGCCAAAGTACTGTCTGAACATTGATGAGAATTCACCATCAGGTATCATTTTCAAAAAGAATCTTATAGTTTCTGCTGATATCATCCATTTAGGTGAAGGCATACCAGGTATTAGGTACTGCATTATCGGATTATGTTCAAACCAAAACAGAGCATGCTCTTTACAGTCTTTGTTACCACAGATTGAAGACCAGATAACAGCCATCAGTACTACATCGGAAGTATAGACCACATAATCGAGGTCTCTTTCGTCATACTGAAAGTACCTTCTGGCTATCTCCTGTCTCATTGCCATTACAGCAAAGGTTAAAGGACTCTTTTTTATGAAACGCTCTACCTTATGTTTTGCGCTATATACATAATCCATATAGTCATCAAAAACGCAGTCGCCTTCGTAATAGCCTTTCTTGTTCAGAATTTTTACATACTGCTCAATGAAATCATCTTCAGATTCATGGGGTGCGCTAAAGCGAGTATGCGACAAAGCATAATCCTCTAACTCCCTAAAAATCTCTTGTGATTCCATTTGCTAACTGATCCTAAAATTTACCGAAACTTTCAGTATTTGATCAGAAAACGGTAACTTTGGCAAGAAAAATCTTGAT
>CAZEXR010000271.1:0-1773 GCA_964516675.1 uncultured Enterobacterales bacterium
TTATAAAACAGAGAAATTAAGATCACATTCTGGAATAGATGAGTTATGCTCATTTATCTACTCTAAAGTAGAAGCTAATAAGGCTAAGCTTTCAGAGAAAAGAGAACAAGCTTTGTTAAATGCCATTAACAAAATTAAAGCTGACAGCAGAAAGTTACTTCAAAAGCAGTTTATTGAATTAAACAACTCATGTGATTTACCTATAGATAACTATTCTGAATTAACTCCAGAGGTTATAAATCAAGATCTTTATGATGATTATGAAGATTTGCATTTAAACCTAGTAGATTTAGCTAGAACATATATTAGTTTAAACATATAGGATTTTTTATGTCAGAAATTACCAAAAATAATGCTCAATTAAAACTTGAAGAAACTTTTAAGGATTTATCTGAAAATTTCACCAAGACAGATAACAAAGTTGAGCAAATCCAAAAAGAATTTGAGCAAAAAATAAATACTTTTAATGAGGCTGTTAATTCAGATATTAACTTTCCTGTTAAAGACAGTTCTTACATCATGAAAGTATTTTCATCTATTCATCAATCACTAAAAAAAGATAGCAAAACATGGATAGAAAAAATTACTCAAAGCGCAATTAATAAAAACTTTAGAGATAAATACAACGACTCTATGTTGATTTATGTATATGGAAAAGTTAAGACAGGAAAAAGTGCTTTAGGTAATTTTATTGCCTACGGAAATATTGATCCATCAAAAGACTATATTCAACAGTATGGACCTATTGATTTTGACATTGAACAAGGTGTGGATGATAACACTTCAAATGAAGTGCAAAAAGAAAAAATCAAACAACAGCGTAAAAGCACACAGCAAGAACATCGCTTTATGGTTGAGTTTGAGGAATCTACAGCCTGTATCCAATTGTTTAAAAAAACTGGTTTAACTTGGATTGACTCCCCTGGTATTCATTCAACTACCGAATCTAATGGAGCTTTAGCTAAGAAATACCTAGGGGCTGCTGATTTGGTTGTTTATGCCACCAATGCTAGAAGCGCAATGACAGAATCTGATCAAAAAGAACTTGTAGAAATCATCAAAAGCAAGAAGCCTTTTTTGATAGTTGCTACAAGATGTGATGAACCAGATATCATAGATTTTGATGAAAATGGGAAGCCAATTAAGGTTAATAAGATGTTCCCTCAAAAAGACATTGACGAAATCAAAGATTGGATCGTTGATAGCTTGGGAACTCAATTAAAAGGAATTTCTGAAGATATAAAACCAACAAAAGCAGATGTATCAGCTTTATCTTGCTTGTACGCTCAAGAACATCTACTTGATGATGAATTTTCAAATAGCGGTCTTGGAGCATTCTTTGAAAAACTGCAGGAAATTGCAAAAGCTGAAGGCTTAAAAATAAAGCAAAAATACCCTCTTCAAGCTCTATACAAGAATATTATTGATGTTAAAGATAGTATTAATTTAATTCTTGGAAATGGTCAACATCAAAAGTCTCTTTACACATCTGAGACAATAAGTGATCTTCAAAACACAAAAAAAACACTAAATAATTTTGTTAAATCTACCCGAGATAAATGCAAAAGATCTTGCAATCAATGCAAGATGAGACTTGAAAAAGAAGTTATGGCTATTGCTGAGGCAACCTATCAAAACAAGGATAATGAAACCTTTAAAGCAAAGCTACTAGAAAGATCAAAGCAAATAATTAGCGATGTATTACAAGACTTTGATGCCGAATTATCAAATGATTCAGTTAACTTAGCTTCAAGTTTTTCTCCAAACTTTACT
>CAZEXR010000272.1:0-1764 GCA_964516675.1 uncultured Enterobacterales bacterium
CTTTTTGATTAAGAAATCCTACTAATAATAGAAGCTCTCTTTTGAGAGCTTTTATCTAAATGATATAAATACAGGTGTTTTAAATTTTGCTCTTATTGATACGGTAATAAAAGTCATGACCTTGAAAATATAAAGTAAAACCTAAAAAAATAAATATCATTAGATAAAGCACTCCTTTTACCTTAAAATACTCACATTCATATGAGGATTAAAAGATGATTGAGAGTGCTTTATATATTGTTCCAACCCCAATTGGAAATCTTGATGATATTACAATTCGTGCAATTGATGTTTTAAAAAACGCTACTCTAATTGCAGCAGAAGACACCAGACACTCAAAAATCCTATTAGATAAATTAGGCATCTCTGGCACTAAGATGATTAGCTGTCATGATCATAATGAAGAGCAACGTGCTGATATGATCATTGATGAGGTTAAAAAGGGTGGTATTGTCGCTCTAATCTCTGATGCAGGCTCTCCTTTAATTAACGATCCTGGTTATAGAGTGGTAACTATCTGCTCTAAGCAAAACGTAAAGGTGGTTCCTCTTCCTGGTCCTTGTGCTTTAATTACCGCACTTGAAGCATCTGCTTTACCAACTGATAAATTCATGTTCTGTGGTTTCTTCCCTGTAAAGGAAAGAGAATTGACAGATACTGTTCAAGCTCTATCAGATGTAGATTACACTGCTGTATTTTATGAAACACCTCGTAGAATTATCGACACTATGGAAATTGTAGCTAAGGTCTTACCTGAGCATGATGTAACTTTATGTCGTGAAATGACTAAGACTTTTGAATCTTTTTATAGATTAAAAGCAAAAGATGCTCCTGAATTTTTAAAAGCTGACTCTGATAGAACCAAGGGTGAATTTGTAGTTGCTATTGGTGCTTTAAAAGCAGAGACGACTGAGATAAAGCCAACAGTTGTTAAGGCTTTAAAAGAGTTGATTAAGACCTCTCCTGTAAAAGCTGTAGCTAATGTTTTATCTGAGCTTACAGGTCTTAAAAAGAACGATTTATATAATCTTGCGCTAGAACTTAAAGACAAAGACTAGTTTAATGCTATAATACCCCCCGAGTCGACCAGGCAACCGCTGCCGTTCACGCGTGTTTAAGATTTTTAAGCATACGGTCACGGGGGAGGAAAGTCCGAGCTCCAAAGGACAAGGTGCCAGGTAACGCCTGGAGAGCGCAAGCTCATGACAAGTGCAACAGAGAATAGACCGCCAGTTTACTGGTAAGGGTGAAACGGCGAGGTAAGAGCTCACCGCTTCCATAGTAATATGGAAGGCATGGTAAACTCCACCTGGAGCAAGACCAAATAGGCTCTCTACAAACTGGTCCGGTTTGAGAGCGGGTTGGTTGCTGGAGCTAGTGAGCGATTGCTAGCCTAGAGGAATGGTTGCCACTGCATTGCAGAACAGAACTCGGCTTATAGGTCGGCTCACTTCATTTAAGCGGTATTAAGTTACCGTGTCTTGATTTTTGTCTTCATTTTTAATAATGAAGCTTACTACCTTTAATATTTTTAACAAAAATATTATACTGACTTAAAGCATTTTCAATTACAAAATATAGTGATTAAGCGAGCTCAAAATGTCCACTTTAAGCGATAAAGATATATGGAACTTAATAGAAAAAGAGGAATTATGTATT
Source organism: uncultured Enterobacterales bacterium (assembly GCA_964516675.1). Classification (GTDB taxonomy): domain Bacteria; phylum Pseudomonadota; class Gammaproteobacteria; order Enterobacterales; family Succinivibrionaceae; genus Succinivibrio. The sequence goes on from CAZEXR010000272.1 coordinate 1,660, forward strand.
TCTCCTTTAACCCCAGATAATATACAGCCCGGCAGTATTGATCTAACTTTAGGTTCAACTATAGATGTCTTTGACGCAGGAAAGGTTGATGTAAATATCAGTAAA
>CAZEXR010000273.1:0-1679 GCA_964516675.1 uncultured Enterobacterales bacterium
CTTATGGCAGATGTTCTATATTTTTTATAGCTGTTTATATCTTAGCGCTATATTTTTATTTTTTGTATTATCTAAATTTTTTCTTGTGACACAAAACACATAAGAAAAATTTTCATTATTGATAAATATCCTTACTCTAAATCGTAATATTTGAACTGTATCAAGTTATAATATATCCGTTTTTTGATATTGGGACTATATAAAAAAATGAATCCAATTTATCTTGGCGTTAACATTGATCACGTTGCAACCGTTCGTAATGCACGTGGAACTAACTATCCAGATCCAGTAACAGCTGCAGCTATTGCAGAATTAGCTGGCGCTGATAGTATTACTACCCATTTAAGAGAAGATCGCCGTCATATCACTGACAGAGATGTTCGAATTATTCGTGAAACAGTAAAAACCTCTTTAAATCTTGAGATGGCTGTAACTGATGAGATTTTAGCAATCGCAGTTGGTGTTCAACCTCAAAAAGCTTGCTTCGTTCCTGAAAGACGTGAAGAAGTTACCACCGAAGGTGGTCTTGATGTTCTTGGAAACATGGCAAAAATTGAGAAAGCTGTAAACATGCTTGATAATGTTCATACTGTATGTTCATTATTCATCGATCCTGTTAAAGAACAGATTGATGCAGCAGTTAAAGTTGGTGCTCCTTTTGTTGAGTTCCATACAGGCTGTTATGCTAATGCAACTAATCCAAATGATTTAGAAAAAGAGCTAAAAATCTTACAAGAAGCAGCTGCTTATGCTCATAGCGTAGGTCTAGGTGTAAACTCTGGTCACGGATTAAACTACAATAACGTTGCTGCAATCGCTGCAATTCCACAAATGAATGAATTAAATATTGGACACAGCATCATTGCTCGTGCAATATTTACAGGCTTGCCTGAGGCTGTTAAAACCATGAAACAAATCATGGAAAACGCCAGAAATAACTCATCTAAATAATTGAGGTAAATAATGAGCTTTAAAAACCTTTTAGAAAACTTTGGTGAAACACCAATTGAGCGAGTTGAAGCTGCTATTGAAGCTTTAAAGCGTGGTCGCGGTATTCTTGTTGTTGATAACGAAGACAGAGAGAATGAAGGCGATTTAATTTATGCAGCAGAAACTGTTACTGATGCACAGATGGCATTTATGATCCGTGAATGTTCAGGTATCGTTTGTGTTTGTATCGAAGAGAGTCAGGCTAAGCAGATGAACCTACCTATGATGGTTCAAAACAATACCTCAGTTTATGGTACAGCTTTTACAATTTCTATTGATGCTGCAAAGGGTGTAACCACTGGTGTTAGTGCTCATGATCGTGTTACAGCAATTAAAGCAGTAATCAACAAAGCAGGTAAGCCTGAAGATTTAGCATCTCCTGGCCACATGTTCCCATTAGTAGCTAAAAAAGGCGGCGTTTTAGAGCGTGACGGTCATACAGAAGCTTCTGTTGATTTAGCTCGCCTAGCAGGTCTTGCTCCTGCTGGTATCTTATGTGAACTATGTGCTCCTGATGGATACATGGCTAAGTTACCACGTGTAACACAGTTTGCTTTAGAGCATGATTTAACATGTTTATCAATTGAAGATCTAATTGCTTACCGTAAGGCTAAGAACGTTTAGTTACCTTCTATAAACTTTTTTAAAGGCGTGGAAGCTTTATGCGCTATCCACGCCTTTTTACTATC
>CAZEXR010000274.1:0-1678 GCA_964516675.1 uncultured Enterobacterales bacterium
AGGAAAGTATAGGAGGATCTTCCATGGGATATTCAATCGAGTTTAAAAACAAAGTAGTCAGTCGAATTCTGTCTGATGAAATATCTGTAGTAGATGCTTGCAGAGAATATAAAGTATCCAAAACAGCACTGTATGAGTGGCTTAAACAAGTCTCAAGAAGTGTTTCAGACAAAGGTAGCCTTCGTGGTCGCGATTCAAAGCAATCCATACCGTTACCACGAGGAATGAATCTACGTGAAGCACTCATAGCTGAGGGGCATTGCCAAATCCTAGGTATGGATTCTCCTGAGGCAGGTAAATTCTGTCGTTCAAAGGGGATTACCCTTGAAGAATTAAAAGAGTTTAGCGAATGGTGTTCTAATTCTAATGGAGACGTTGTTTTAGAAGATAAACTACATACCAGAGAAAAAGAACTCAGTATGGCAGTAACTTCACTCAGTGCAGAGAATCGAGCCAAAGACAAAGAGCTAAGACGTAAAGATAAAGCCCTAGCTGAAGCTGCTGCGCTACTGGTCCTCTCAAAAAAAGCACAGGCGATCTGGGGGGACAAGGACGAATGATCAGACCTCAGGATCGCCGCCATGCAGTTGACCTGATCAATAAAGCTGTTGCTGACGGTGCTCGAGCTGTGAAAGCCTGCCAGTGCCTGAATTTAGCTTACAGTACATATCGCAAATGGATGAATGACCCAGACGGAGAAGATGGGCGTCCCAGAGCGATACACGCTCCTAACAGCAAGGCCTTGTGTATAGAAGAGAAGAAAGCAGTTTTAGAGCGTTACTGCCATCCTGATGTATGCGACCTTAGCATTCGTCAGGCTTATTACAAGTTACTCGATGATGGTGAGTATTTAGCCTCAGAATCAACTGTATATAGGATATTCCGTAAATCCAATGTTAACGTGAGAAGAGATGGAAGCCGAGCACCAGTAAAGAGAAATAAACCTACCAGTTTTGAAGCCACAGGACCTAATCAGGTGTGGTCGTGGGATATTACCTATCTTAAGGACGCTAAGCACAAACAACGCTTCTATTACGTATTTGCTATCGTGGATATCTACAGTCGCTTCGTTGTACACGCTGATGTGTATGATAACGAGGGAACTGATAACGCTAAGCAGTTCCTAGAGACCGCATTTAAGAAACACCACATCAAACCTAGAGCACTAGTCCTGCATTCTGACAACGGTGCAGCTATGAAAGCAGCTGAAACATTAGCTGTACTACAGAAATATAAGGTAAGACAGTCTAACAGTCGCCCTAGAGTGAGCAACGACAATCCGTACAGCGAATCACTCTTTAAGACCATGAAATACCGAGGTCTAATGGGAAAACGTCAGTACCGTTCTATTGATGATGCTAAAGATAAGCTTAAGAAATTCGTTACGAAGTACAACACTCAATGGGTTCATTCGGGCATCAATAACGTGACTCCTTTGTGTCGTTTCCTACGTCAGGATGACATTCTGCAAAAGCGTCGCCAAGCGGTGATACAGAGTGCACGTAAACGTCATCCTTGTCGTTGGATTCAAGGTCAGGGTAAACAGTTTAAGACGGCAGGTTCTCAGTTTTTAAATCCTGACAAGCCTAAAACCTTGAATGAGACGACCTCGAAAGACCGTTTAATAGATAGAGACTTTACCAGTGGACAGGCCAGTCAAAGGGAAGTAGCAGCTTGA
>CAZEXR010000275.1:0-1671 GCA_964516675.1 uncultured Enterobacterales bacterium
TGAATACTTATTTTTACGTGCCATATTATTATCCTCACATATATTTTAATATGGGGTAATTAATTCCGCTAACTGATCCTTAGTTCATAAAATTTATTGAGTGTAAAATTTTATTCTTGATTATTAGGAAATAATATTTATATCTGTGAATTATTAACTGGAGATCTTCTTCTATTGATTTTGTAATTCCTAGTGGTTTTGCAAAATAAAATAATAGGATCACATGTTAATTCTATAGGATCAGAAATTTAATTCCCTAAACATCTTGGTGATGAGTTTAAGATGACTCATAAATACATTCATAAGCAGCTGGATTCTGAAGAAAGCCTAACTCTGATTAAAGCTCTAGTTGTTCAGGTTATGTCTCTGGTAAGCAAGAGATTAGCTAAGCAGATTAAAGAGCATCTAATGGAATCTTTAAAGGATTTACTTTCTCTTTTAAAGGTTAAGGACATTGTTCTTATTGACGGTTCCTCCGCGAGACCAGGGCTCAAGCTCCATTTTGCATACTCTCTTTGTATACAAAGCTTTATTTATGTTGAGGTATCTGAAGCTGTTGGTTCAGAAAGAGACAGAGTCTACAGAGAATACCTTCAGGACTGTCTGGTTATCGCTGATAGAGGTTACATCGATGAAGAGCTTGAGCAGACTCTTATAAAAGCTGGTGCTCAGTTTCTTATTAAAGGCAGAGCGAATACAAACGGAACCATCATCGATGCTTATGCTGATGACGGTTCAAGAATGAAGCAGTACATTGGTAAAAAGCTTAAAGATATCCCTCACAAGATGAATGTAGATGTAACCATCAGAACATCAAAGGGGAATACTTTAAGGCTTATTCGTCGCTACAATCCTAATGGGAAGAACAGAGATAAAATCTCTGTATTGCGAACAAGTATTCATCGCAAGATTGCAGGAGCTAAACAGCTTTACCTTCTGTACAGAATCCGCTGGAACATTGAACTGTTCAACAAAGCAGCAAAAAGTGGCTGTAACCTTAAGAGCATTAACTCAAGTAAGAAAAACATCATTCTTATTTTTATCCTGCTGTCATTACTGTTTTCGCTTATAAAGACATATTGAGCAGCCAAGACAATGATAAAGCATAAGGATGATGTATTTTTATGATAAATCTGCTTGATTACTGTTTATACACAAATTCCCACAGGTAAAAGTAGAATTTCAAGCATCTATAATAAATAGGTATATATATAAGTATTTATAACAGTATTAAGTATGTCATTTTCTGCAATTGTATCATTTTCACCTACATAAATTATCCTAATGTAAGTATAAAACAGATTTTGATCACCTAATACGTGATCACCTTTTAGGTGATCAAAGTTTTAAAAGGTTATTTTTGGACAAAATCGGTCAAAATGTATCAAATTCAAAAATCAGACAAAATATATAGAAATATCAGAAGATTATTTTGATAAAAAAAGGAATTTTTTGGTATAAAATAAGGGGTGATTTTGAATCGAGTGGTGCTGGCACTAGGTCTCGAACCCAGGACCCCCTGTTTACAAAACAGGTGCTCTACCAACTGAGCTATGCCAGCAACCTTATGGAGCTCATTATAGAGTATTTTTAAAAAGTGTCAACACTTTTTTAGAATTTTTTTCATATACAGGACCTTAAGCTCTAAAAAAATCTAGCTGCAAGCCTTTT
>CAZEXR010000276.1:0-1266 GCA_964516675.1 uncultured Enterobacterales bacterium
GCTTATTAAGCATCTTAGCTGAATGCTGCATTGAGCCCATCAACTTGGTGTTATCGTCTTTTACTTGCTCAGTATCTTTCTTGATTTTCTTTACATCAGGACCTGTTTTACCGTATGGAGTTTCTAGGAACCAGGCTTTAGCTTGTATCATCCAGCCTTGCCATTCATCCATAGCAAAATGAACTTGCTCGGCAATTTCTTGAAGCATAACTTCGCTTACAACAAATGCACGCTTGTTCAAGTCAGTTGCAAGCTCTGATGCATTCATGAGTCCGATGTAAATCTGCTCGCCTATGATTGCTAACTGGTCATTGGCTTTATCTAATTTCTGTTGAACCTCAGTATTCTTTGCCTTCAATGACTTAATCAAAGCAGAGGCTTTTTCAGCCTGGACTTTGTTTTTCTCAGCTCGAGCTTTTATCTTTTCAGACTCAGCTTTGGCCTTCTTGGCATCGTCATCAGATTTCTGAGCTTGAGAACGGGCTTGTGCTAATAGCTTTAGCAGCTCCTCTTTACTCAGGTCTTCTTCAGATTTTAATGTTGTGGATTCAGTCATTTTAGTTCTCAAAACTAGATTTATTAACTATATTCTAGCCTATGTAAAACGCTATAGAAAGCTACTCACAATGCGATCTAGAAGCTCCATAGATTCACTTCAGCTCTAAAATGAGATTACTTTCATTTATCCACAGCAATCGATCTTGGCCGATCACTGTCGATCTATTAGGGGCATATTTTAGGTAGGTAGAGTCTTACTTCTTTTAGGAGGATTTAGCTTTGTTTTACAGGCAAAATTTGTGAGTAAATTGTGATACACGCCCCAATTTATTTACCCTTTAAACGGATTTGTTCGCTTGATAAGTAAATCCTCACCATCTAAATACAGCTCAAGTTCTTTGACGGTTAAGGGCTCTGCAGCAATACCACCGGCTCTTGCAAGTAACTGCTGGAATTTACCTGTGTTTAGGGCTCGTGTTATAAGAATGGAACCATGGTCATCAGCCTTGATAATCTTACACGTACTTTTGGTCTTACTAATGAATACTACCCAGTCTTCCTTCAGAGAAACATCAATGTGGAAGTAATCAAATGCAATTGATGCTAGCTTTTTATAGCCCGATCTCAGATCATGCGGAACTATCACTAGAGTAACATTGCCTTGAGAAAAATCCAGCTTCATTATTTTGCCCCCAGACGTTTGAGACTATTTATGATAAGGGCAATGGAGTATTCTGGTGTGTTCGTTTTGTAGGTAATAGTAACGTT
>CAZEXR010000276.1:1276-1661 GCA_964516675.1 uncultured Enterobacterales bacterium
GCTTTTAACACACCTTTAGATGGTTCATGAGCAGCCGTTGTGCCTGAATCATTTTCTTTACTGATCTGTTTGATTTGCTCTTCAAGATTTAAAACAGGTACAACCAGTGACTTTGATGTCTCGGTAGATAAAGGCTCTCTTGCATTATGAATTTCTTGCATCTTCCTGTAAAAGTAACTAATGCTATATTCGGTTAAATAAGAGGATTTGTTATAAAACACTGAATAGTTTTTACAACCAGACTGAATGAATTCGTCATATATATCATTCCATTTTAGCTGAATAGTTTCGAGTCTAGAGAGATCTCCTTTATTCGCCATCGTGTGCATATAATGCAGAAAACATCCATCAGATGGCACAGTTATATCAATGCCAAGATTCTTTA
>CAZEXR010000277.1:0-1652 GCA_964516675.1 uncultured Enterobacterales bacterium
ATAAAAATTGGAATTAGAATAAGAGGATCAATTCTACCTTCACCAATTGCAATATTAAATGAATCACATAAATAGCGCATTGCATCGTTAGTTGCAAAAGGTTCTATTGGAGTAAAAAGTATAAATTCATGACCATCTGTTCTTGTTGCTTTGATATAGTTTTGAACATTCTTAAATTTTCCGCCAAAATCTTCTTCTACATGGCTGTAGAGAATTTTATGTAGTTGTAATATGTAATTTGGTGTAAGCGGTATATTTTCAAAACTCTCATGAATTACATTTAAGGCATCTCTATATCCTGAAATTTCCTTTTCAGCTCTATCTCTTGGAGCTGTGCGTCCTTCGACAAGTTGTTTGATTCTTGTCTGTGTGGTGCGAATCCCTTCAATTTCATTTGAGGCTTGTGTACTTTGAATTTTTGCTATTTCAATAAGTCTATCTAAAACAACAGCTTTTTGCTTAAGAAAAAGCTGTTGTCTACCTTTTGCTTCGTGAATTAAAGATATATATTTTAAAATATCTAAATCATACTTTTTGTCTAATAGATAGCTAAAACTAAAACATCTCATTCTCATCACCTACAGGTTATTCTCATCAATTATACTAGTTTTGATGAGAATACTCTAATTATAGGAGAGAAAGAGGAGATTAACACTCTGTTTATATTTAAAGAGAATTTTAAATAAAAAAGCTAGAACCATTACCATGATCCTAGCTTTGTGCATTTTAATTCTTGTTTAGAAGTTTATCTTACTGACCTAAGAAAACTAAAACTACTAAGTCTCTATCGTCTGGATCTTCAATTGATAAAATAGCTTTGTAAATCTGTTTGCCATATGAACAAACATCCATAGCTCTGCCTTCTTCAAATTGTTCAGCTGCTTGCTTAATTCTTTTCTGTTGCATTTGTGGTAATGAAGCAATCTGTTTATCTAACTGAGCAGAGAAAACATCAGTTGCTCTCTTCTTTTGTTCTTTAGTTAGAACTAGTGGTTGAGGATTATTGTCAATCTCTGCATGAGATGCAGCATTAATAGCATGTAAATAAGCAGTTAGTTCATCTTCACTTAAACGCTTAAATACTTTTTTAGATGAGCTTTGAAATTCTTTTTGTGAGTATAAAGAAGGATTTTCAACAACAAGCATCTTACAGGTATTTGGAGATAATACAAAAGGTAGTTTCTCACTATATACGAAATAAGCTAGTCTATCCTCTTTGGTTAATCGAGTTATACCTTTTTGACCAATTTCATTAGATAATTTAACAACCAAAGGCATTAACACCTTCATATTCGGTTTCTTTGACTTAAAAACACCTTTAGCATCAAGCTGAGCTATATAGTAATCTAATAACTTATCATCAAACATTGACTTATAATGAGCTTTTAAAATTTCAGTCTTGCTATCTGATAAATGGAACTGTCCTACAAGCTTATCTAATAAAGCACCTTCTGACACAGCCTTTTTCATGCCATACTTAAATTGTTCTTGAGGAGTTGCATTGATACCAGGTCCTGATGAAGAGCCTAAAAAAACAAAAATTGCAATAATTACAGCTACAACACCGATAAGTGCACCTAGGATTGCAGGGAGATTCTTCTTAGAAATTTTTGATAAATCAAAATTCATTTATCTGTCCTTGAAATATTTAT
>CAZEXR010000278.1:0-1612 GCA_964516675.1 uncultured Enterobacterales bacterium
ACTCAACTTTTGCATTTCAAAAATTGAGTAAAAACGTTAAATATTAACGGTCTAGCACCGGTTTTGCTCTTTAAAATATGATTTTTGATTATGAAGCCTTAGGTGGTATGTAAATACACTGATAAAAATGGCTTAAATATGCGGTTTTGAAGGAAATTTTGTTGAATAAATGTGTATAAAATGGTATAATTTACGTTGAATATCAATAAGTTAAACCAAATTATACACATCATTATGATAAACAAAAATTCATCATCTTGCAATAGGGCTATTTCTTTTGAGTCTCTTTTTACTTACATCGGAGTTCGCTCTCTTCTTGCCAAAGCCAAGTTTTGTAAACGCTCAGGTCCAGATGTTTTTGCACTTCTTTGTGTATTTGTTACTTCTGTATTTAAAGGTTATCCAAATCTGTATAGATTCTTTGATTCTACTGAAGGTAAGTCATTGCCATTTAGCAGAGACTCAATGTACAGGTTTCTATCTAATCCCAAGTATGACTGGCAATCTTTAATGTTTTCTATAGCCTCTTTTGTCATCAGATTTATCTGTATGCTTAATAAAGGCAATGAAAACCAGATCAACTGCTTAGTTGTAGACGATACCATTATTGAAAGAGGCAGAAGTAAAAAGGTTGAGCTCTTATCAAGGCAGTACAACCATGTTATTGGAAAAACTGTTAAAGGTTTTACTAATCTTGCTTTAGGCTGGACTGACGGTATTAACTACATTCCTTTACTAAGTTATCTCATAGCCTCTAATAAAGAGAAAAATCTAATTCAGAAGGCTAATGTCAGCAGCATTGATAAAAGAACCACAGGGGCCAGACGCAGACTCTTAGCCTGCCAAAAGAAACCTGATGTCCTCATCAGTATGTGTACAAGAGCACTAAAAGCTGTTAGTGCTACTCACATCCTGATGGACTCCTGGTTCTTTTCTGATTTCCTTGTAAGAAAGCTAAAACAGCTGGGCTTACAGAGTATCTGTCTTGTTAAAAGCAACATTCAGTTCAAATTAGGACAGGACAGCTCTAACGCTTTTTCTCAAAAGGAACTTCTTAAACAAATCAATGGCGGTAAACTCAATAAAGCCAAGCTTATTACATCTGTCATTGCTTATACCAACAAAGGCTTAAAAGTAAGACTTGTCTTTGTAAAAGCAAGAAACTCATCTGACTGGATATGCATCGTGAGTACTGATCTGGAATTAACACCTGAACAGATTATTGAGCTCTACGGCAGAAGATGGTCAATTGAAGTCGCCTTTAAGGCTCAGAAAAGTTATCTGGGCTTAAAGAATGAAAGTCAGGCTCATGATTTTGATACCTGCAATGCCTTTATGGTCATTGCTAATATCAGATTACAACTCATGGAGTTTAACAGACGTCACGACAATGATCCTCGTTCTATAGGTGAGCTCTTTTATAATGCCCGTTCAGAGCTTACGGCTATTACGTTTGCAGAAGCTCTGCAAACATTACTTCTGCTTATTGACAATATTGCTGTTACCTTAGATGCAGCAGGTTGTATCTGTAAAGGCAAATTAGCTAAAGCAAAAGAAGTAATATCAAACGTAATTTCAGAGTGGTTCTCTGGTATGACTGACTATATAAAAA
>CAZEXR010000279.1:0-1592 GCA_964516675.1 uncultured Enterobacterales bacterium
GCTATCTTTATTCATTAAATGAGTTGTACCATCACCCATTAGGAACATATTTAGTACAGCTAAAATATAAATGTTATCTAGTTTTTCAATACCAAGAATTTGTTCATTCTTAATATCTTTTATTTTCTCTTCGAGAGTATCTGCATCAGTTAACTTCTTTTTAGCATCTCTAATCATTAAATCCATAGCAGACACAAGAAAACCAGCAGATCCCATAGCACTATCAAGAACATAAGAGTTCATGTCTGTTCTAGCTAATTTAGCCATAAAACGTGTTAAGTACCTTGGTGTTAAGACGACATCATTTTCATTGTCATTTTGAATATGTACCCAATCACTTAACTTATTGAATATCTTTCCTGTGAAATCTAAATGCAAATCAGAATTTAGTAATGGAATAATATCTAATTTTATTTTATAGAAAACACGTTTTAAGAAGCTTTCTCCATTAACCGATTTCCATAAAGTTTCTTTATTAAATACATTTTTTAACAGATTTAGTATTAGTTCTTTCTTAGACTTTTCTGTATTTCTTGAATTAAAGAACTCTTCTATACGAGTTAAAACAACTTTTCCATCATTTATTTCAGGGTTATTATTTCCTTTAAAATCACTTAAATCTAAATCAGCGACACCTGATATAGATAAACCAGCCATAATCAATCCACAGAACAGATACAACTTTTGATCTGTTCCAAGATTAGTGGTGTTATCATCATAAATATCTTGATGGATAGAATAGATCTTTTCCTCTAATTCAGTTTCTTTTCTTAGAGTCAAAGCATCGAGTTCTGCCTCAGTTAAGTTAAGCTCATCAATACGCTTTAAAAGAGATTTTTGATTAGATTTCTTTAGGAAAGATAAATCAGTGTATTCAGCTATTTTTAGTGGAACTAAATGTTTCTTTTTAGATACATAATAAACAGCAACTTCAGTTGCTAAAGTCTTATCCTCTTTCTCCCAACCGTTTATTCCAACAGCGATTGCTTCAGAATAAGTTGTAAGTTCAAGAATTGCATTTACATAATGGATAGCTCCGTTTACAGCGTATTTTTGTACTGCTTTTGGAGCCAAATCAATTTCTGTTTCTGAATCTTTTTCGTATTTAATTAAATCACCATTTTTTCCTTTAGCTTCAATCATTACAGGAATAAAACGCTGATTATCTGTCTCAATAAGAACTTTTATATCTGGATAGTTCTTACCTTTACCACCTGATTTTGAACCATAAGAAGCAAGTGCTGAGTCAATTGATGGGTTTATTGATCCTGTTTTAGTAAATGGAATTATACCTATTTTTCGTAGTTCGTCTTTAAAATAATCTTCTACTCTTTCTTCTGCGCTTGCCATGATGATACCTCTAACTAATTGATTAAAAGTATTTTACATGACAAAACCCGACTCACAAAGAATCTAGGGCAAATTTTTTAAGTAAATAGCATAGTTAATTACTATTACTAAAAACACATCAAAGTTGAAATACAGCTTGACAGGTTGTACTCTAAAACCACTTTCTTTTTCTTTTACACTTTTCTTCTTTCAGGGTTTACATATAGCTGTAATACACAATGATAAAACAAGGTGCATTATTT
>CAZEXR010000280.1:0-1580 GCA_964516675.1 uncultured Enterobacterales bacterium
ATCTTCCCCACGTAGTGGGGGTGTTTCTGGTCGAGTGCCCAGGCAAATGCGGGAACTATGATCTTCCCCACGTAGTGGGGGTGTTTCTTTTATTATTATCTATTCATCCTTAAAAATCTCTTTTTCCAGCATCTCTAACTTATCAAACAAATTAAATTTTTCTATACCAGACAAAGTGTTAATCTTAAATACAGCTTTGTCTTTAGTATCATACTTTGGCCAAGTTAAAAAGGTTTTATTGGAGCCATCTGAATTTGGATCACCTGTTTTAATAAAGTTTACAAATCTCATATGAGTGATTTTTGCAATATCCTTTTGCTCGTTTGAAGATTCATTTGATAGATTATCAAAAGCATACTTAATCTCACTACCATGACGAACTCCAGTTCCAAAACTTAAGTCATTTTTAGTAGCATAATCAAAGTGATACATGTATACATTTTGCTTTTGCGATAGTTTATCTGCAAAGATTTTCATACCTAAGGTAAACATCATGTCTGACATATACTCTGATGATCTTTGATAAGCAGTGTGCTTGTCATCTACTTTGTATAAATCTTTTAAAACCAAAGCTGTATTTTTGTCATAATTTGAGTCTAAACCTTCATAAAACTCTTCTTTTATGATGTTTGGATCGGTAAATAATGTTCCTTCATCTGTGTTGTATCCTAGTAGAACATCAACAGGATTGTATTCATCATCTTTTAGCGCTTGATATGGTGATAAAGGCAATACCTTACCATCAAGAAATGGAGGTAAAAAGCTTCCCTTGTTGTGAACAAAATCATAATCAAATCCACATTGATATGATAATAGGATTGGATCAATTGAACGTAATAACGCTAGACCTTCATCGCTATCATCAGCTCCAAACAGAGTTGCAAGAGTTGAAGAACGACTCATCGCAAGATTACGATTAGTACTTCCATCAAATTCAACAATAGGCTTATTTATAATTGTTCCGCTTTGCAAAATAGCTTTTTGAAATTTACCTTTTGCTAGTGGTGATAAGATTAAAGCTGAAGTTGCATAAGCACCAGCAGACTCTCCTCCTACAGTAATATTTTTATTATCACCACCAAATGCAGCTATATGAGAATTTACCCAATCTAAAGCCATAATCATATCTAAATGGCCCCAATTACCAGTTGTTCCATATTTTTTATAGGTAGTCTTTGACGAGAAAAATCCCTCAGCGCCAAGACGGTAATTGAAAGTAACTAAAATAACGCCATCTTTGGCAAATGAAGTTCCATCATATAAAGGAATAGAACCTGCACCTAGAACATATGCTCCACCATAAATCCATACATAAACGGGTAATTTTGAGTTTTCATTAGCGTTTCTAGGGCGATAGATATTAAGACAAAGAGAGTTTTTACCAGAGCCTGGCATTGCAGCATAGTTTGAAAATGATGACTGATATGGAATTTGGCAGAAGGTATTTGCCTTAAAAGGAGCTGCAAAAGCATCTGCTTTTACAGGAGGAGCAAAGCGTAAGTCTCCTTCTGGAGCTTTAGCAAAAGGAATACCTTTAAAAACTTCTACACCATTTGATGATACACCTTCAATAGCTCCTA
>CAZEXR010000281.1:0-1577 GCA_964516675.1 uncultured Enterobacterales bacterium
CCGTTAATATTTAACGTTTTTACTCAATTTTTGAAATGCAAAAGTTGAGTTAATTTACTAATTTTTATATCTCCAAATGTAAAAAAAGGCGCTAAATTTCTTTAGTGCAAAACTTGACTAATAAAAAGTAGGAGTAAAAACTAAATCTTATTTAGCTTTAAGAGAGTCCACTGCAGCTTGTTCTACCTTTAGACAAGATACATAGTTCTTGATGTACTCATTAAATCCATCAACGCCTTCCTTATCAGGGGTAATCTTTACACCCTTGCTATCTTTAAATACTTTGTTATCAAGGAAATCAGGTAAGGTTTCGCCATTGTCTTTATTGATTAGGTAGTTTGCCAATACTGCCATACCCCATGAACCGCCTTCACCTGCTGTCTCCATAACCCATACAGGGGTGTTAAGAGCATCTGCCATAATAGTTTGACCTACAACAGGAGTCTTAAATAAACCACCATGACCTAAAAGCTTATCAATCTTAACTTGCTCTTCATCGGTAAGAATATTCATACCTAGTCTAATTGCACCTAGTGATGAATTTAGATTTGAACGCATTAGATTGTCAACATTAAACTCAGAGTTTGGTGTTCTTAACATTAAAGGACGACCTTCTTCAAGTTTGGTAATAAACTCGCCTGAATAGTAGCCATAAGACACGATACCATCACAATCAGGAGTTGCTTTTAAAGCCTTGTTATATAAAAGACCAAATAACTCATCAGGGGATAAATTTAAACCTGCTGATTTTGCAAAATCATCAAATAAACCCACCCAAGCATTTAGGTCTGAGGTGCAATTGTTTGCATGAACCATAGCTACTTGTGAGCCATCTGGAGTTGTTACATTGTCAATTTCGCGATGTAATTTCTTTAATGCTTTTTCTAAAACAATCATGGCAAAAATTGAAGTACCAGCTGATACGTTACCTGTTCTTACACCAACAGAGTTTGTTGCAACCATACCAGTACCTGCATCACCTTCAGGTGCGCATAAAGGAATACCAGGTTGTAAATCACCTTGAGGATCTAAGAATAAAGCACCTTCTTTAGTTAAAGTACCAGCATCATCACCAGCTACTAAAACCTTTGGTAATAGTGAAGATAAATCTAAATCAAAACCATCTTTTTTACATAGATCATTAAAAATCTTGATGTAATCTTCATTAAATGAATTTGTTTGTGAATCGATAGGGAACATGCCTGATGCATCGCCTACACCTAATACCTTGCAGCCGGTTAATTTCCAGTGAATGTATCCTGCTAGAGTTGTAAAGAAGTCTAAATTCTTAACATGCTCATCCTTTGCTTGAACTGACTGATATAAGTGAGCAATGCTCCAACGTTCTGGAATATTAAACTGGAATGCATCTGTAAGTTTAGCTGAAGCATCACGAGCTATAGTATTTCTCCATGTTCTAAATGGAGTTAGTAAATTGTTCTGTTTATCAAAAGCTAGATAGCCGTGCATCATTGCACTTACGCCAATAGCACCAACTTTTGTTAGGGTAAGACCAAATTTCTAGTTCTTCATAAATTTATGTTGAAAACCTCTAGGATCAATTTGTTAACTTTTAA
>CAZEXR010000282.1:0-1562 GCA_964516675.1 uncultured Enterobacterales bacterium
TTTGTATCCAGTAAAAGCTCTAACTTCAAAAAGATTTTACTTTGAAGTTTTATTCTCAATGAAAGGTCTAGGTTTCTTGTATCTTCTAGCTCTTTGTGTTGTTCTCGCTGTGCCTTCTACTATTAAAATAAATTCAGTTTTAAATACATTTAAGGATATTGAGTTACCCCGTCTGATAGCATCAATACCACCTAGCTATCTGACAAGAGATGGTGTGTTAATTCCAACAAATCCAAATGAAGGCTATAAAGAATTACGCACTTCTCAAGGCGTTCTAGCAATTGTCTATAACGTCAATGATGAGCCATTAAAAAACAATTCAGAACTACCTGTAGTAGAGCTTTCATCTAGACAGATTGTGGTTAGAAGTCCTCAAAAATCAACAGTCCTAAACTATTCTGAGCTTGTTACTCCTGATACCTCTTTTAATCCTTTAGAAGTTTCTAATATGGTTGAGGCCATCTTTGGTGTTGCAGGTGTAATGTTATTTGTGTTTTTAGTTGGTTGGTTCTTCTGTGTACTTGTATTTAATGCTTTAGTAATCGCCCTTCTATCTAAGTTCTTATTCTTACTTGTAGGTAAGATGAAGACATCTTTTACAAATACTCTAAGATTATCCTCATTTGCAAATACTATAGTAGGTCTACTATTGTTAATTGAGTTAGTTATTGATGTTAAGATTTCATTTAGTCTGATTATGCTAACTCCTCTTGTATATATGATGCTTTTTATTAAATCTTTTAGACAAGAACTTGAAGAAAAAGGCTTAAGTAATTTTGTTAAAAATTACACTCCAGAAGGTACTACAGTTAAGAAGTATGATGAAGATGGTAATTCAATTGAGCCTAGAAAAGATGTATCTGATTTTACAGATGGATTAAATTCAACTTCTAATATGAATAAAGATGAAATCAAAAACGAAGATGATGAACCTGTATCAAAAGAAGATAGTGGTGATTTATCTGATGATAGTTTCAATAAAAACAAGAATAAACAACAATCAAACAAAAAAGATAATGATTCTAATGACGATGGTCCTGGAATTTTTACTCCATAAGGAATTACTATGAGAAGATTTCTTTTATCAATGCTAATGTCTGCAAGTGTAATTACTAGTGCAAATGCTCTAGAAGTTACAGTTGAAAATGCAACTGATGCCACAGTCGTAATGGCTTTTTCATATCTTGATAATAAAGAGAATGATTGGGTTGTTGATGGTTGGTATAACGTTGAACCAAAGCAAAAAGCAAAGATCAGTCTAGATAGCAAAAATGATATTTATTACCTATTCTCAGAATTTTCAAATGGAAAGAAACTTGAAGGTGGTAAGGGAGCAGTAGCTTTAAATGTAGGTGAGAGATCTTTTTTCTATAAACAAAAAGATAAACCTTCTGCTGAACTAAATCGTAAAGTAAGTTTCTTACGTGCTCGTGGTAGTGATGGTAAGGCTTTGATTAAAATTAAGTAACCTAAATAATAAAGGCATGTTTAAACATGCCTTATCTCTATTGTATAACTATAATTTAGTTATCAGATTCGCCTTCTTTTAACCAAAGATTTGC
>CAZEXR010000283.1:0-1559 GCA_964516675.1 uncultured Enterobacterales bacterium
AAGCCTTTTTCCATAAGGCTTTTAGCTAGGTTACAAATAATAGAATCCATAGTCTTATGTAGTAGGTGTTTTGAGCTTGATTGCTTCGCCATTATGTAAGCAGATATGTTTTCTAAAATATTTTTGAGTTGTTTTTTCAACCTATTGTAATTTCTAGCAAAAACTTCATTTATAAAAGTTTTAATCCAATCGCAGTACATGTTTACCCTGTAAAAAGAAATTGATTTATTAGGGGTAAGAGTGCTTAAACATAGTATAGCAAGGCGTTTAACAATACATGCGCAAAGAGAGCCTATTATGAAGAGCTTCATAATGTTTTCATCTTTTGTATTAACTCCCAGCAGATTGTTGCCTGATTTTAACTGCTTAAATTCGAGCTCAATTTGCCAACGAAGTCTGTAAATATCGCTTACTAAATTGCAGGATAGAACGCTTCGTTTAATGTTAGTTAACATCAGTGCAAATTCCTTTTTCGCAGCCTTAAATCTAATAATGCGAGCCTTTGTTCCATTTTTAAATTCGACATCTAAATCAATGGTGCTGTGCGGTCTGAATTCTCTGGCGTCTTTGTCACTTAGCTTTCGTTCTTTTAGGTGTTCAATTTCTTTACCGTTGATATAAGCGTGTTTTATTATCGCAGCACAGTTAGCTCTTGCTTTTGTTATATATAAAGAACCACTATCATTGATTTTCTGTAGCAATTCTAGCTTGTTGTATCCAGCATCCATTAGATACAGTCTAGGCGATGAAATATCAACTTCTACGTAGTCTTTCTCATTGGCAACTGCAGGTGTTAAGGTTACTTTTGTGAACATCTTTTTTACAACAGAATATTCAGTCTGTAAGCCTGCTTGTGCGCATTTCTTTTTGTTTGTTACTGGGGTACCATTTTCGTCGTAGATGTTCTCTTCAACATACTCCTTGTTTGCTGAACGTACGCCTTTGTAGCTATCAGCTAAAGATTCATTTACAGTCCAATAAGTACCGTCATAACAGATAATATCGTTGATTTCTAATCCATGTGCTTTTAGTAATTTTAAACACATTTGACCTTTGCCATCTACACAAGAAGAAAGAAGGGTACTCATTAGCTTTTGAGCAACATCCATCATAAAAGCTACAGATTGATCTTTTCTAATTTTATTATGAAAAGGCTTGTAGCATATGTCATCATTACTATGTTCTCGGTAGTTTATCCAACCTCCGTAGATGGTACAGTTTCTAGCATTTGCTAAATAGCCTATAAAGCTTTTTACAAACTTGGCAAACTTAAAATCAGAGGCTCTTTCTTTCCATCCTGATTGTCTTGCCATGAGACCAAGTTTTTGATTAGAGATAAAATTTGAAAAGTAATTATTTAAGGAATTCTCTTGAATTGTGACATTATAATTTGAGTTTTTGTTCGATTTATTAGATAATTGCTTCATGCTCGAGATGCTCCTATGGCTTTTTTTTTGACGATTTAAGTATATGTCATCTCGAGCTTTTAATTTGATCCTTACATCAAACTTCTCTTTTTATTTCAAATAATTATCCCTTCTTTGATGCTCTAAAATTTT
>CAZEXR010000284.1:0-1557 GCA_964516675.1 uncultured Enterobacterales bacterium
TGGCTTCCACGTTGTCACTTGGGCAATGGAAGCTATGGACATGGTGCGTAAAGAGATTTGGAATGAAGCTCACCGTACTTACCAAGTCCTCAAGAAGACCGCTAATCGTGGTAGAGGTCGTCCAGCCCTTGATGACGAAGCTAGTAAAGAGATTGCTACAGCTAAGACTAAAGCCACTAATATTAAAGGCTCAAGCTACACGCTTGGCAAAGCTCCTGAACACCTCACAGAGCGTCAATCAGTACAGCTTGAGTACATTGCTAATACCAACCCTAAGCTCTTTAGAGCTTACAAGCTTAAAGAGCAACTCAGGCTTGTGTTTAAGCTTGATGATGTATCAGAGGCTCAATCACAATTGAAGTCATTCTTTTGGATGGCTACACATAGCAGAATTTCATATTTTAAAGAGCTTGCCTATAAAATTAGGCGGCATGAGAAGAACATTCTCAATACCATTGAGACTGGCTTGAGCAATGCTCGAGTCGAGTCCGTAAACAACAAAATTAAGTTGTTTATACGTAAAGCGTATGGCTTTAGAAACATCGAAAATATGATCGATACGATCATGCTTGGATGTTCAAAAATTTGTATTCCACTTCCTAACCGAGGTGGACCAGGGCTTAAAGTGGCATAAGTACAGGCTTCATCGTGCGCTACTTTGAATTATTTACCCATACTTATGCACGAAGAGCCTTTTAGAGGCTTCGTGCATAAGTGTGGGTAAATAGAAGCCTCTGTTATTACCCTTTAGATCTTTTTACAAGATTTAAGTTCTTTAAAATATGAAATTGATAAGTCCACTGAGTTCCGTTATTGTTTAAATCACGACAAATAAACACAAGGAACCACAGTGGACTCTGCTAGCACTATAATCAAAGCCGCGCTTAATATCAAGGATTGTGTTATTGAAGACGCTAAAACAGTGATCAACCCAGATGGAATTAAGATCTTAAAGGTCTTTTTAAGACCATATAAGTCTAAAGCTAATCGCTGTCCTTTCTGTCATAAGCGTTGTCCTGTATATGAACACCGCATAGTAAGAAAGTGGCGAGCACTCGATATGGGTGCACTGGTTGTTGAGCTGTATTCATCAGTGCCAAGAATAGAATGCGATAAGCATGGTGTTCTGGTAGCTGAAGTACCTTGGGCCTTTCATAACTCACACTTCACTAAAGACTTTGATTTAACCGCTTCATTCCTAGCGATGAATATCAATAAGTCAGTAGCGTCTAAGTATATGCGTTGTGATTGGAAGACCATCCTACGTTGTATCTCAAGAACTAGACTGTTTTTAGAGCCTAACATCAATGATAGGCTTAATGGCTTAGTGAACATCGGCATTGATGAGACTAGCTACCGCAAAGGACACAAATACATCACCCTGGTGGTTAACCACGATACAGGCTGTGTTGTGTGGATTGGTCTAGGTCATAGTACTGAGACTCTTAAAGAGTTCTTTGAGCTTCTCACTGAAGAGCAAAGAGCCTCAATTAAGACGGTATCAGGCGATGGTGCTAGATGGATTGATGCTAACCTCAGAGTGTACATTCCTAACGC
>CAZEXR010000285.1:0-1549 GCA_964516675.1 uncultured Enterobacterales bacterium
TCGTATTTAAGCCTGTTGTAGCTGCATGAATGATATACTCAGTCCAGCTTTTAAGCTTCTCACTAAACTTATTGGTTCTTCCGAGAATCTGTGGAAAGCACTGAAAAATATATAACAATATTCTTTCGGTGCTTTTTGTATTTAAGCAGTAATTCCTCTAAAAGCATTCCTGATCCTGAGAAAGAAATAATCCAAGTCTCTAAAACCATAAGCAAGCCGCTTTAACACTTTGATTTTATTATTGATACCTTCTAAAACGCTGGTTCTGATATTGTAAATACCACTGTTGGTAATACCATCACGGTAATTCTTATTCTGATTTGAGGCAAATCTGATAATCTCTTCAACCTCAGAATGCAAAGCAATATCCACCCATTCATCCCACAATCTTTCAGAATCTTCTTTAGAATTAGCGTAAAAGACTTCAGGAAGCAGCTCTTTAAGCTCATTGGCAGCATACAAATCCTTGTAATGATTAAGTATGTCATCAAGCCTTACCTTCTGCTTATCGGAGAGTTTAGAATTACGGGAAAGGAGAAGGTATCTAGAGCGTTTTATAAGTTCATATCCGACCTCATCATCTTTCTGTTTATGGTCATTGGCAAGGCGAATTCTAATAGCACTGATAACAAGTCTGCCAAAGTTATAAACCATATGGAATAAATCATATACAACCTTGGCATTAGGGCAGTAACGGGCAACACAGTTGGCAAAGCCGGCATTTTGATCCATGGCCACAGCCTTGATTTGTTTACAACCTTCAGTACCTACTTTTTCAAAGAAGCAGTTAACCTCTGTAATGGATTTACCTTTGCCAACCCATAAGACTCTTTTGGTATCAATATCAACAACAACCGTGGCATATTTATGGCCTTTCTGAATACTGAATTCATCAATGGCAATGCGTGTGGCAGAACCAATAGTAAATGAGATTGTATCCTGCAGATAGTTTTTATGGATGGTCTTACAGGTGTCCCAATGAATGCCTGTACGCTCAGCGGTATCTTTGATGGAGCCGGCTCTTTCCAAATCATCAATAACAGCCTGCTGTGCTCTTTTGGTTACTCTGTGCCGCTGTGCTACAAAGGGGATATCTTCCGTTCCATTTTGGCTGCAGTAGTTGCAGGTAACAGTTCTGTATGAAATCACAAGAGTGACAAAGTAACCGAGCAGCTTCTCGTCTATGACCTTTCTTTTACGGTACTGATGGACTACAACGTTATGACTATTACAGTGAGGACATACTGGAGGTTCTATTGGTTCAAGACTTATCTCTAAATGCTTAGAAGCATCGTCTTTAGAAAAATTAGTGATTTTGTAGCCAGGAAAAAAGCTATTTAATAAAATTTCTGATATATTATTCATGGTCGTTGTTTTTAGATTGTTGGTTGTTTTTTTTATATCTTAAAACATACGACCATTTTTTTTTAATTTTATTTGAAAATTTTCACCACTGAATTTTATTCACCCACAGAAATCCGGATGAACCTAAAATTACCTGTTCTCCTGTAAAAGATGAACTATCTTTATCCTCACTACTATCTTTAGC
>CAZEXR010000286.1:0-1548 GCA_964516675.1 uncultured Enterobacterales bacterium
CATACCTAAGACCTTAAGAGACTTTTCTGTCAGGTCTAGGGTGGTTAACGATCTGCCAAATTAACAATGGCATATCTTTTAATAAAACACGATCTCGATTAGATGATTTTGAACGCCTTGCGTTCAGAGCTATATCATCGAGAAGTTCTTTTAAAATTTGATATACAGTAGATGATCCTTTATTGAGTAAAGCATCAAACAGCTTTCTAAAACTTAAGTTGCGTTTATGAAGTTTAAGTAATGAAAGATAGTTTATGTTGTGCTCAAATCTGGCCTTATGACCACAGTAGGTTTTGATTATCGATACTAGCAGTGATAACAGTAAGAATATCAGAATGATGTTTTTATCAGCACTGTTAATACTCTGAAGGCATGAGCTTTGCTTGTTGGCTTTATTGAATAATTCAATGGTCCATCTGATGCGGTAAAGCAGATAAACCTGCTTGGCACATAGTCTCTCTTTAGGAATATTGGTTCTGATAATAGAGCATGAGTCATCATTATGCTGATGATGTCTTATCACTACACGGATAGAGTTACCTTTCTGAGTCTTAATCTGTAAATCAGCATTGGCTCCCTGTGGGAGCTGATTTACCTTAAGACCTTTGTACTCTTCAATTTCAGTGAATTCATCAGATACAGCCTTTCTGATAGAGCCTGCGGTATTTGATTTACCTCTGATTAAAAAGAGATTGCCGCTATCTGTGATACGCTGTTCAAGCTCTTCATTAACATAACCTCTGTCAGCAATGATAAGGCAGTTACTGAATTTATCTGGATAGACACATTCACGTTCAGAGCCTACAGCTTCAGTTATTTCAACATATTCAAATGTGTGTTTAACTAATGAGAAGGCAACATGCAGCTTTAAACCAGGTCTTGGAGGTTTGCCATCAAGTCTTAATCTGCCTTTTCCCTTACAGGAAAAGTTATCAATGCATGAATAAGACAGGTCAATCTCGGTACCGTCTATGAGGATAATGTCTTTGACTTTCAGCTCTGATAAAAGTGTATCTAAATCCTTAGGCAGAGACTTCTTTAAGTCCCTGTAGAAGGACCTGCTCTGATATAGGGTTAGAGCCTCAGCTATAAGGCTTTCAACGGTTCTTAAAGACTCTTCACACTGCAGCTGTTTGTGAATGCATTTATGACTTAAAGTCTTATCAGGATTTATCCTGTTGTAACTTTCATGCATTGAACAGAGAGTAAACTCAGAGGACTTTGCAGGAGAGCTAATCTTCTTTATGGCATTGATAATATAAGAGGATAATGAGAACTTTCTTTCTCTGATAAGAGCACCCTCATCACGAGCAATTGAGTCAATATTCTCCTTTGAGATGACTGAGAGTAAAGAAGTTGCTTTAGAGGTTGACTTTGGGGTAATAATAAGTGATAATTTGTTCATGGGATTTGTTTGTATCTAGTTGATTTTGAACACATTAATTATATCACAAACAATCCCTTTCTTATTATCTAATCCCTAAAAAAATCAAAGAAATACCTCTAAATTTCCAAAAGTCCAGAATTCTGCAAAATTCACTGCAGAAT
>CAZEXR010000287.1:0-1541 GCA_964516675.1 uncultured Enterobacterales bacterium
AGATACATAATACATTAAACATACGTACAATAATAAGAATAAAGGTGTGACTATGGAAAAGACAAATATTCCATTTAAGATACTTTCTAAAAAAGAGGTGTATGCTTTAACTAGAGAGGAAAAGGCTCTTTATTTTAAAAAGCTAGGGGCTCAAATTTCAAGCTTTGAATATGTTTTAGCACAAGAAAATGACAGCAAAAGATCAAGTTTTAAATCTATTTTGGTGACAGCAATCTTTTGCCTATTAGTCGGTTGTATTACAACTTTTGCTATTATTGCTTTCATGCCTATAACAGACCTAATGTTGAACATCTTAGGAGATCTTTTATCAGAGCCTACTCATTTTAAAATATCAGCTTTTGTAGCCTCAACTCAATTGTCACTATATAAAAATCTATTTGCCTCTATTACTTGTTTAACTGTTGGAATAGCACTAATTACTTTTACTTTTGTTTTAATAAAAAGACATAAAATTAGTCAGTTAAAACAAGCCAAATGCGCTTCTAAAATATTAGCTTATGATGATGATTTTTATAAGGAACTTTTAGAAAAAACATCTGTGTTTTTAGATGAGGAGTTTTTAAACTCTGATGCTATCCAAACAATGGCAACATATTTTTCAGAGGGCGTGACTCACAATATTGAAGTAGCTAAACATTTATATAGAAAAGAAAAAGAAGGATTTAGCATTGATTCTCACAAAGAAAAGTAGGAATCATCAAAGAAAAAGGGCGGTATATAGTCTGCCCCCAGAAATTGATCTGTTAAAGTCAGACTAATAACCGCCCTTCTTTTATCTTACAAGATAAGAATTAGTTGTTACCAACTGAAACTTCTTTCATGTCTGACATATAAGCACGTAGCTTGTGACCTACAACCTCGATTGGGTGGTTGCGAATAGCTTCGTTAACCTTGATTAACTCAACATTATCAACAGCGTTATCAGAACTTAAAGTCTCACCAAATACGTCTAGCTTCTGCTGGCTCATGAAGTCCTTTAATAAAGGAATTGCAGCGTTAGCAAATAAGTAGTTACCGTACTCAGCAGTATCTGAAATAACAACGTTCATTTCGTATAAACGACGACGAGCGATAGTATTTGCAATTAGAGGAAGCTCATGTAATGACTCATAGTAAGCTGACTCTGGGTAAATACCTGAACAAGTCATTGTCTCGAATGCTAATTCGATACCAGCCTTACAGAAAGCAACTAATAAAGTACCCTTATCGAAGTATTCTTGCTCAGTAATCTTAGCATCTGAAGCAGGAGCGTTCTCAAAAGCACACTTAGCGAAGTTCTCTCTCCAAGTAAATAGGTTCTTATCGTTGTTTGCCCAGTCTTCCATCATAACGCGTGAGAATTCACCGCTTTCGATGTCGTCCATGTGCTTGCGATATAGATCTTTCATGATGGTCTTTAATTCTTCAGCTAGGTAGTAAGCCTTAACCTTAGCTGGATTTGATAGACGATCCATCATATTGGTGATACCACCCTGCTTTAAAGCCTCACAGATAGTTTCCCAACCATACTGTAATAACTT
>CAZEXR010000288.1:0-1539 GCA_964516675.1 uncultured Enterobacterales bacterium
GGACTAGGTGTTACATCACTTTGCAATTTAAAGTGCCGTTTTTGCTACTACAAAGATCCTATTAATAATACTTCTACCTCCTTAGATTTTTATACAATTAAAAAGATCATCTCCTCTCTAAATAACCTTAGCAATATTTCATTTTCCCTAGAAGGAGAGTTCTTTTGCTATAAAGATTTCTTACCTGTACTAGATTTAGCTTCCTTAAATTGTGATTCAATAGACATAACCACTAATGCAAATAAGCTATCTAGCAATATTATTGATTCTTTAAAAAATTACCCACTCCGAGCAGTAATCGTCAGCATCGATGCTGCAGATCAAGAAATGTATGAGTATCTTAGAGTTGGTGGTAAATTTGATAAGGTAATAAGCAATATTCGAACACTTACTCAAACACTAGGCAATGAAATTGTAAAACTCTATTGTGTGGTATCAGATTACAATACAAGCTCACTGCTAGAATTACCAAAGCTTGCTGCATCCCTTGGCATAAAGTATATCGGAATTGGGCAATTAAGAGAAAATGAATGGACTTTAAAAAATTCAATTAACAGATGCAAACAGCCTAAATTATTAAATTTTCTTAACAGTTTTTATGATGAACTTAGTAAGTACAACTTAACTTTGATGATTGAACCATTTTTTGCAAATTCGCAAGTTATGCACAAATTTGTAGAACACAGTCATCTTGATTTATTTGATACATCACCTGCCAACAACCTATGTCCTATTCCATGGCATTTCACTTCAATTTTATCTGATGGAAGACTCTTTGCTTGCTGTGGTGATATAAGTCCTATAAAAATTGAAGATTATTCCTTTGATGGAATTTTTAATCATGAAATACTGAGATTATTAAGATGGTTAATCGCAAAACAAAGATTGCCTTTAGCTTGCTTAAAATGCCATAACCTTTTGTGATTAGTTGGGAAAGCTTTTCCTCTTGTTCATAATTCTACTAACTTTACAAAAGCTAAATTTCAGTAGCAAATATCAAGAAGAAAAACTTTTCAGTAAGAGATGAAATTAGAGGTAAATCCTGATGCATACTGAAATTCACCTCTTAAGTAATACCAAATAAAATAATTTACACAGTTGGGTTATTAGCTATAATATATACTGATAAGAAGATATACATTTAAACCTATTGTAATAAATCCAGCTAAAATTTTTGGAACAAAAGAAGGTCTTCTTCCTGAAATATCTGCAGGAATTTCGTCTTTTTTATACTTTCCTAATGCAATAAACACAGTTGCAAATCTTCTGAACATGTATAAATATGCAAAAATGTTAAAAGATCTGCTACTTCGAGTTGGTGCAGACAATATATCTAGCAAAAGCTTAACCATTGAAAACAATCTCAATAACGGTGGTTGGGGAACAAATGAAGATGCAAATGAAGAATTACACAATCTCTTAAACGAACAATATTTGTTTGACTTTTCAAAACCAACAAAACTAATCGGAAAATTAATGTTATCTGCAATTTCGTCTTCTGATATTGTTCTTGATTTCTTCTCTGGTTCTGCAACAACA
>CAZEXR010000289.1:0-1530 GCA_964516675.1 uncultured Enterobacterales bacterium
TATGAGTGAATCTAGGTTCGTGTTAAATTTCCATCTGGGAAACTAGAGTTAAATAGATTTGTAATACTTTTGTTTAAACTATCAAACTCATCGCCTACAGCATCACTGACGGCTTTAGTACTATCTTCAAGCTTGTTGTCTAGTTTAACTTTCTTAAACAGAGCTGCAATTGTAGTACTTTTTAATATATCTGGTCCTAGAGCTAAATCACCAATATAGTATTCTCCATTAAATATTTTTAAAACAACAGCATAAGTTCCATCTTTTTGCTTATCCATTAAATAAGCAATGCCTTTATGAGTATCTGTAGATAATCTTATATGACCTGAAAGTGTATCTGATATCTTTGGATATTTAAAATCAAATTTACCTTTTGAATGCAATGTAAGTTCAGAACTTACTTCACTAAATATTTTTCTAGCTAAAGATTTAGATATTGAAAATGTAAATTTATCAATTTGAATTTCATGTAAATCCTTAAGAATAATATCTGAGGACTTGTCTTTTTTTGTCTTTATATATTTTTGTGTGTTTAGAATTTTATCTTTATTTAAAGCAAAAGCTTTTCCTTTAAAATCAAATTTATTCAAGTATTCTAAGGCACCTTGTCCTTTAATATCTGCATTTACATTGAAAGTGTTATCATCTTTAGAGTCTTCACAGACATAATGGATATTTAGCTTATTAAAATGCTTTTTAGATAAAGATAAATCACTAATTTCAATAGTACCTTGTCCAAAAGAAGATATTGGAGCTAAGCCTTTAATATTGCCCGTATAATTAAGAGCCCCTATATTTGCAACTTTTGAATTTTTATAGTTTTTAATGTTTACTAAAAAACTAGTATTTTGACTTACATCTACATCAACATGAGCTTGTATATCTAAATTTTTATTTTCCCCCCTATAAGGGGCATGAACTAGTAAATCACCACTAGCACCAAGTGACCAGACACTTGCATTTATATTGACGTATGCAACAGAACTTTTACCTGTAAAAGCAGGAATAAAATCATTGTGCCCTACTAAATGATTAAGAAGATCATCAAACTTGGCATGAATATTCGCATGAAGAAAACCAGAGTATATCTTAATTGGAATTTCTGAATTTTTAATTAAAGGATGTTCAACAACTAAAGTTCCCTCTCTATTGTAGATACCAGAACTTTTGCTTTTGTATGATAAATTTGCTTTTTTTAATATAGGATCATCTGTCTGTTTTAAGAGAATAGGCAGATTATTTAAAGAATCTTCAATAAAGTGTGAAGTTATAAAACAAACAGTAGTATGTAGTACAGCAATTACAGAAAAAGTAATAACACCAATTTTAATCAATTTCTTTTTCATGCTTACAGCCCCTAATTACTCACCTGGATGCATGATAAACATAAAACATAAATAATATATTAGCCTTAGTTCATACTTTAAAAAAAATTTTTAATAGTTGCTTACTTTTATGATGTTTACTTATAAAAAAACATACCCCGGATCTTAAGAAATTAACTCTAAGATCCTCATAAAATAAAGAATA